>DAOMPL010000050.1:0-22555 GCA_035444785.1 Edaphocola sp.
GTATTATAAAAAATTTACATATCAATTCATTGAGTTTAACAGCAAACCCTAAATATCTTTAGCTAAAGCATCCAAGGCTAATGTATTGCTTCCTCTAACTATTTTTTGTTGGTAAACTGTTCTTCCTTGAATATCTAAAATTCTAATTGTTCCATTTTCTATGGCATCCACTTGTATTGTATTGCCGTTTGAAGGGTTAGGAAACAATTTCATAAATTTATCGTTGCCAAGTATGCCATCAACACTTACCGATGTAATGTTTTCTACTGCCGACATTGCAGTACATCCTCCGGCAGAGGTCACTTCGACAGAATAATTTCCTGGACTACTGGTAACATAGGTAGCGGCATTAGCACCAGAAATAGGAGTTCCATTTTGATACCATTGGTAAGCAGCATAGCTTCCGTTTAAGGACAAAGAAGCAACACCATTTGAGATGGATACACTGATTACAGGTTGTTGAAGGGTACTGCTAAAAACATTGTGCGTTTGAAGGCTGCTGGAATCTCCACATTGACCCAAAACAGAAAGTGTTATTGCACCACCCGTATTGACGGCAATGGCTTGAAGGGTGTAACTACTGTTGAGAATAGTCCATCCGGCAGGGACGCTCCAGTTATAAGAAAATGCACCTTGTACAGGGGCAACACTAAAAGTTACGGTATCACCGGCACATACAGTATCTTGACCAGAAATAGAAGATACATTACCGGTTGGGGTACAAGTTTCTATTTTCCAAAGGTCATTACGTTCTACCATTATGCTGGTGCCTTGCATACAATATCCACCAAATACCCAAATATTATTATTATTTCTTTCTCTCCAAGACATATCTACTCCTCTGGAACCTACTTCATTAAGTGGATTTGGAACTTGTAAAGTATTATAAACAGGTTGGATATTATGGATGCTGTCACCTTTAACCCAGGTCCATTCGTTAGTAGCTTTTTCGTATTTCCATATATCATTTAAAGTTAGGTTTTGCCAAGCAATGGTAACTCCGCCAAAAAGCCAAAAATCACCTGCTTTGTCCACCCAGCCGGTGCTGCCGAAGCGACCCCGAGGCATTCTGTTGCCTCCGGCAACTCCTTGAGAAATATAGGTACCTTGATGGTTTATTGTTGAGGAGCCATTCATCCAAACCCACTGATTGGTAACGGTATTGTATTTCCATAAATCGGAAAGCACTCCTTGTGATGTGGTTGCTGTATAGCCCAGCCCCCCTAACATCCACAGATTGTTTCCGGTATCTACCCAAGTTATGGGCCACATACGACCTCCGGGCTTATTGGTAGCAGCTGCTACACCCATAGTGCCATAATTAGCAGTTTGATTAGTTGCAGCGGACAAGGTAGAACCAGAAACCCAAGTCCATAAGTCTGTTGCTATTTCATATTTCCATAAGTCTCCCATGCCACTACTTGAAGCCGAGCTTGTGGTAAAAACACCTTGACCGCCAAAGAGCCATAAAAAGCCATTGTTATCTGCCCAGCAGGCACCTTTGATACGGCTACCCGGTTGATTAGTGGCTGCAGCTACACCCATGGTTCCGTATATCCCAGGTTGATCAATTGTAGGAGCGGTATTTCCACGTATCCAAGTCCAAGTTTTATTGATAACATTAAACTTCCACAAATCGTTATACTTTGATCCTCCGTTACCGGCACCTCCTCCCTGTATCCAGAAGTTTCCATTATTATCATTCCAATAGTTGGCTAATGAACGGGCTCCCGGAGTGTTGTTGGTAGAGGGCACCCCCTGGGTTCCAATAACTGCACCTTGCCCCGTACCTGCTGCTGCAAGAAAGGGTATAGAATCACCACTTACCCAAGTCCATTCTTTAGTAGAGGGGGTGTATTTCCATAAATCGTTATATACTGCGGCCGTAACGTTTGAGGCTTCCTTACGGCCACCAAAGAGCCAAAAATTACCGGCATCATCTGTCCAAGAGGCTGCTTGCTTTCTTGATCCCGGGATATTATTTTGACTGGGTACATTTTTTGTACCATAATGCCCACTTTGGTTAATGGTGGAATCTCCAGCCATCCAAACCCATGGAGTGGAAGCCGTAATGTTTTGAGCTATTGATTGTGTGGTGATTAATATACCACTCAATGCTAAAATGGGGATACTTAACTTTCTCATAATCTATTTAATATTGGGTTTATTCAAAAATTTATTCGAGTAATATGCTAATCTTTTATTTTTATTGTATTAATACTACGCATTAATTTTTTTTTAGCTTATCTTTTTAAATTGATAAAAAATTAGTTGTTTAGTTTTTTTAAAAAAACTACCACTAAAAGTATAAATTTATTGACAGGGATTGAAAAACAATAGCTTTATAAATTATTTACTGGCTGTTTTTTGCACCTTTCGTTATATATACATTCTTTATAAATTATTGATATTTAGTTGTTTGAAAAAATGTTAATATACTAATATTTTTTTATTAATATTATCATTTACGGTAAAATAGAGGAAAACATAAGGGTATTATTGTTTCTAATTTTGCTTTTTTGTGGTATAAATTTGGAAGTATTAGGGTTAGTATAACAAATTAATAACTTGATTTCTTAAAGTATAACTAAGAAAAGCTAATGTATTACGGCTATATTTGCAAAGGATTTATTTTTATCATGCTTTATTGTTGTAAAAAATATTGAAACAACAAGGAGCGAACCCAAATAGTGCAATGAGAAACATTTGTATATTTATAATATTTATTTTTTCTATTTTATTTCGATATAAGAGTTATGCAAAAATGAATAATGATGACTCTGTACGGTTTTTATTAAACGAAGCCAATCAAAATAAACAAACGAATGCAGTACTTGCCTTGAAAAACATTGAAAAAGCACTGAGTTTCAAAGATAAGATAGCTAATAAAACCTTAGTGGATCTTTATCAAACTGCAGGTAATGTATTCTTTAATCAAGGAGAATATCTAATTGCCTTAAAATACTTCAAAGAACAACTTTTGATTCAAGAACAATTAAATCCGAATGCATTAAATTGGATTAATAATGATATTGGTAAAGTGTATTTTAGATTAGGAGACACTACTCATGCCAAACTTTATTATAAAAAAGCACTCGATGGATTAAAAGAATCAAAGGATACAAAGGATAAAGCAAAGATTTATAAAGTTTATAATAATTTGGCTGTTTTAGAAGAGCTTAAAGGGAATACAGAAAATGCTTTAACGATTTATGAGGGATGTAGAGCTATTTGCCTGGAAAACGATGATTATACGGGTTTGATAATGGCTTATCAAAATATAGCAATTGCCAATGTGAAGTTGAAAAAATACGATTCTGCCTTCCTTAATTTTTATAATGCCGGCAGTTTTGCCAAAACAATAAATTCGAAAATCGATATTAGTACCATTGATTTTAATATAGGAGATTTGCATTATTATTTAAATAATTTGGATTCTGCCGTTTTTTATTTTGAACGTTCTTTGAAATTGGCTCAAGAGCAAAAATTTTCAATGATTGAATTAGCAAATGCGGAAGCATTATCAAAAATATTCCAAGCAAATAAAAATTATCAAAAGGCAAATTATTATTTGATAATTGCTAAAGGACTCATCGAAAACAACTTGAAAAGCCAGGATTCTGTAAAGATAAATCTGGTGGAATTTAGCTATAATCAAAAGCTTGCAGAGCAACAGCAAATATCAAAAGACCGAAAAAGAAATGTAATTTATTTGATCTTAGGTATCGTTGTGTTGGCTGTTGCTATTATTATTATTTTGGTTATCAGAATATTAAGAGATAAGCTAAAACTTAAAGCCTTGACCATTGAAGAGTTGAATACCGATATTGAAAAAAAGAATTTTGAACTTACCGGGAAGTCCTTAGAGCTTTTGCATAATCAAGAAATAATAGCAGAAACAAAAAAAGAATTGACCAATCTACAAGAATTTACCAATCCAACGACTAAAGAGGCACTTTCAAAAATAAAAAATGATTTAGAATCCGATACTTTGGGGATTCCAAAAGAAGAGTTTGAAAAAATATTTATAGAAACGCATTCCCGTTTTTATAAGAATTTATTGCAAAAACACCCTAAATTAACCAAAAATGAGCTGCGGCTTTGTGCTTTTTTAAGAATGAATCTTTCTACAAAAGAAATTTCGGCTATTACGAAGCAAAGTCAAAACAGTATTATTATAGCATGGTACAGATTGAGAAAAAAAATAAACATGGAAGATTCCAATCAAAATATTAATAGTTATCTGGCTCAATTTTAGAAATAAGAAACAGAATAAAATACTTATTTTCAAGGTATTAACGAAATAAAATATTTAATATACTTTAAGTATAATAGACGCTTTGGAGGATATTCTAAACCAAAAATGCAAACTCCATTTTTGAAAGCATATCAGGATAATATCGTTGAAATCTTAGCTTGGAATTAAAAATATTCTTTACATTTGTACATCTTTCTTTATCAAAAATAAAAATAGATGAGTTTAATAATAAGAGCAATCAGTGAGAAAAAAGATTTAAAGAAGTTTGTCCAACTCCCATTCGATATTTATAAAGATAATGCCTTTTGGGTGCCTCCCATTAAAGACGACGAATTAAAATCATTATCTGCTGATACCAATCCTGCTTTTAAGTACAATACTGTAAAGTTTTGGTTAGCAGAGAGAGATGGAAAGCCTGTAGGTAGAGTAGCCGCAATTATTGCTCCTGCTGCTAATGAGAAGTTTAAAGAGCAAATGTGCCGGATGAGCAGAATTGAATTTTTTGATGACCCTGAAGTGTCCGCATTATTGGTAAAAACGGTAGAGCAGTTTGCATTGGAACAAGGTATGGAAGGAGTTCATGGTCCTTTGGGATTCAGCAATTTAGACCATCAGGCCATGTTGGTAGAAGGATTCGACCAATTGCCATCCATTGCCTCGGAATATCATTTGCCCTATTATCATAAACATTTAGAAGCCTTGGGCTATACTAAAGAGATTGATTGGGTGGAGTTTAGGTTAAAGGTGTTAAAAGAAATTCCGGAGAAAGCTGTTAAACTCAATGAGTTGATCAAGAAAAGATATAATCTTACTGTTAGAAGCTTTAAAGATAAATCCGAATTAAAAAAAGCTTCTTTAGAGGTGTTTCATTTGTTGAACACTGCGTTTGATGAGCTATTTAGTTTTGTACCAATGCCTGATGATTTATTGGAATTTTACATCAATAAATATATTGAAGTGCTTAATCCTAAATTTGTTAAAGTGGTAGAGGATAAAGAGGGAAAAATTATTGGTTTTATTGTAAGCCTCCCCTCTTTGAGTGAAGCAATGCAAAAAGCCAAAGGAAAGTTGTTTCCTTTAGGTTTCACCTATATTACCAAGGCATTAAAGCACCCCAAAGTGGCAGATTTATTATTGACAGGTATCCATCCTGACTGGCAAGCTCAGGGGGTGAGTTCCTTATTGATTACTGATTTACAACAAATTATGATTGAGCATGGTGTAGAATGGGTAGAAACTACCGGTATGATAGAAACGAATGAAAAGGCAATAAACCATTGGAAAAACTATGAACATATACAGCATAAAAGAAAAAGATGTTACCGAAAAATGTTGAAGTAAAAGTATTGATTTTTTAAATATTTTAAATGGCAATAAAATGGAATCCAGTGGCAACAACCCTCAAAAGCCCATAATGCAATCGGTAGCCTATAGCTTAATTGTTATTTGTATAAGTTTTTTTATTTTGGTCTATGCCAAATCCGTTTTATTGCCTTTAGCCTTTGCCGCAATATTTGCCCTTGCACTGATGCGTCCGGTGACTATTTTAGAGAAGAAAGGGGTGCCTAGGTCTTTGGCTGCCACTATTTGTTTACTTGCTGCTATATCCTTATTAACCGGAATATTTACCTTTATTACTACCCAGGTTATGAATTTTCAGCAGGACTATCCGGTATTTGAAAATAAGTTTTTATCCTTGGTAAATGATTTACAAGATTTTGTTCATAATCGGATGCATCTCTCTGACGAGTTTATTCAAATTAATTTTTTCCCTATTATCAAAAGTTCTATTTCCAATGCTCCCGGCTTGATTGGGGTTTTGGTGGGCTTTTTTTCAAACTCCTTATTTGTAGTGGGCTTCACTTTTATTTACACCTTAATGATTTTAATGTATAAAGAAAATATTGCTTACTTTTTTGATGCCAGTTTTAAACATTTGCAAGGGATGTCTAAATTTAAAATTGCTTCAAATACCCAAAATGTAATCAGGGCCTATATTACAGGCTTATTTTTAGAAATGGTTTTTGTAGCCTTGGTGCTTTCAACTTCTTATTACTTTCTAGGTGCTAAGTATGCCATTCTATTAGGGGTAATCTCTGCTATTTTTAATGTTGTGCCCTACCTGGGTTTTATCATCGCAGGTCTGTTGAGCATGCTCATAACCTTTGCTACCAATACTCCTCAGGCTGCATTATGGGTTGGCGTTATTGCAATTGTAGTTCATTTAGTAGATAGCAATATTTTTGTACCATTAGTAGTAGGAAGTAAAGTGAGTATAAATGCACTGGTTACAGTGATAGGTGTTTTTTTGGGCAGTTTACTTTGGGGGATACCGGGAATGTTTTTGGCTGTACCCATGGTGGCCATTTTAAAAGTCACTTTTGATGAAATTCCCGGCTTACAACACTGGGGCATTCTAATGGGTCCCCGACCCAAAAAAGAGCAAAGTAAATTTTCTATTAAAAACTTTTCTGCACCAAAGCAATAAAATGGAAGTATCTGAAAATCTGAAATATAAAAAATCAATCTTTAATAAACCCTAATTATTTTTGAATTCAATACTTTGTAAAACTCATTAAAGGAATTTAAAAAAAATTGGTCGAAAAAAAATACAGACCGTATAAAAAAACTAAGATTGTTGCTATATGTTTCTGATTATCTGTCTTACATTCAAGTAATAACAGAACCCTTCTGTACCGTTAGATATTATTTGAATAATTTCAAAATTCAGAAAAAACTTTACGAAGTCAGGTAACAGTACACGGTGTTCGCATTTATATTTTAAGCTATTGTGAAAGCAAAGCTTCTATATCAAGAACTATTGATAATAATCCAAAACCTATGTGCCTATGTGGTAAAATAATTAACCACATAGATACATAGACAATTTTTGAGTAAGACAATGAATAAAAGATATCATAGGAAATAAATTTCTCACATAGTTTTTTAAATGCGAATGCCGTGGGGTACAGTATTCTAATTTTTTTAATTGAACCCTTTAAGGCTCTATCCATTCTGCATAAGATGTTTTGGTTTCATACAATCTTAAAGCCTTAATTTTTATATGAGCCGGTAAAACCTTTTTTAATTGTTGCCGGGTATATAACAAAATATTCTCAGCACTGGGTTCATACTCCCAAACCACTAAATTTTCATGTTCTTTTATTTCCGGATGGCTTGCCAAATAAGCTTTTGACAAAACCATCTTATGATCAAAATAATCTACAATTTCTGCCTTTGCAATTCTTTTCAGCTCTTTAAAATCGATTAAAAACCCGGGAGGAGGCAAAAAAGCATCTCCAGAATCCGGAGCAGCCACCGTCACATGTAATTCATAAGAATGGCCATGAATATTTCTGCAAGGTCCCTCATAACCATAAACGGCATGGGCTGTTTCAAAAGGAAAAATCTTGGTTAATTGTAGCATATCAAAATATCTTTACCCATAATGGAGTAATTAACCGGCAAAGTTCCATATTTTTATGGAATAGAGAAACACTTTATACAGATATTTACAAAAATTAAGGATTTCTTTCTGATTCCATTTTTGAGGAGCTCTGTATTAAAAGACTTATTACTTCAATATTTTTTTATAATTAGCTTTTTCGGTAGTTAATAAATCTACAGCTTTTTTAAAGGCTGCATTATAATTATTCAGCTGATTTTCAATCTGTCCCTTATCGTAATAATACCGTTTTACTATTTCTGCAGAAAGCAATTCTTTTATTTCAGTTTTGTTTTTAATAAAATCTTTCTGCTTCTCCTGACTTAATTTATTCGCCAAAACTTCATATTCACGTGAAATATTTTCAAATCTTTTTTCTTCTTCGGCATTCTTTTTTAATAAAGAAAGTAAATATTCATTTTTGGTTTCATAATTAAAACTATGCTTCTTCAGCCAACTTTGAAAGTCTTCATATTCTTTATCTGAGAATTGAAAGTCTTTGGCTGCAGCAATGGTGGGATGCTGGTAATAGTAATTAGTAACGTAGTCAAAAAGATAATCTCCTCGAAGCAATCTAGTACTTAATAAGCTGTAATATTCACTTTCAATTTTTACATCCGGTTCTATACCGCCACCATCATACACTGCTCTACCGGCAATGGTTTTAAAAAGCTTTTTTAAAGAATCGGGAACTTTAGACACAGTACCATCTTCATTTCTATGAGAATAATCCAATGCCTGAATACATCTTCCGGAAGGAATATAATATTTTGCAGTGGTCAATTTTAACCTAGAGTTATACCCTACCGGACGCACCACTTGAACCAACCCTTTACCAAAGCTTTGACTGCCCACAATTACCGCTCTATCCAGGTCTTGCAAGGCTCCGGATACTATTTCAGAAGCAGATGCAGAATTGCCATTAATCAATACTACAACGGGGATAGCAGCATCCCAAACCTCACCTGTAGTGGCATATTGCTTATTCCACTCCATGTGCTTAGCTTTGGTGTTTACAATTTGAGTCCCTTTTCCTACAAAAAGATTACACACTCCAACAGCCTCGGTTACTAAGCCTCCCGGGTTTCCTCTTAAATCTAAAACAACCCCGTTGAGCTTACCTCCGGCAGCGGTTTTCAAGCTGTCTAAAGCATGCTTTAACTCCTTACTGCAATCGGGGTTAAACTGGGTTAAAATAGCATAAGCAAGAGTCTTTTCTTTGTCGGCAAAACCGGCATAAGAAACGGATGGAATAATAATTTCTTGACGGGTCGCCTCTTTTGACACTTCTTTGCCATTAATCGGATTGCTAACCACAACTTTTACCTTTGAACCCGGAGAGCCTTTTAGCAAAAGCCCTACTTCCTCTTCCGATTTGCCTTTTACTTGATTGCCATCCACAGAGATAATTTTATCACCAGCTTTGATGCCCACCTTATCAAAAGGGCCGTCTTGCTTTACCTCGCTAATAACAATATTTCCTGAAGTATCCGGACGGATGGTAACGCCCACCCCTCCATATTTGCCGTTATACTCCATTTCAAATTGCTGGGCTTGTGCCTCACTTATAAAATTAGTATAAGGATCAAGTTCGTTCAACATGGCATCCAACCCGGTCTTGGTCATCTTTCCCGGATTGATGGGATCCACGTAAAAAGTATTCAGTTCTTTTAATACATTAGTGTATATCTCCAAGTTTTTTGAAATTTCAAAAAACTTATCTGCATCATTATTATTAAATTGACTAAAACCGGTAAAGTTGCCCAATAAAAGACCTAAGCCCATTAAAAAACTTTTTCCCAAATTTGAAATTTTCATCCTTGAAATTTTTATAGCAGGCAAATTAAACAATAGTAAGCAATTTACAAATTTTGAATTTCAAATTCATTTATTAATTGGATTCTTTCTTAAAATACCAAAATGAATATCCCTATATTATTTTAATTCACTACAAACCCAATTTACACCTTCATTTTAATTTAAAGTTTACCTTTGTAAACTAAATATATTATTGGTTTTGATACAAGAAATAATACCGGAGCCTCTACTCAAGACAATTGAGTATCCTACGGATTTAAAAAAACTACAACCCGAGCAATTGGACCAATTGTGTAAAGAGTTGAGGCAATTCATCATTGATACCGTAAGTATTCATGGTGGGCATTTTGCAGCAAATCTTGGAGTGGTAGAGCTAACCGTTGCCCTACATTACCTATTAAACACACCGGAAGACAAATTAGTTTGGGACGTAGGTCATCAAGCCTATGGTCATAAAATATTAACGGGAAGAAGGTCTGTTTTCGCTACCAATAGAAAGCTTAATGGACTGAGTGGTTTTCCTAAAATGAAGGAGAGCCCTTATGATGCTTTTGGAGTAGGTCATTCCTCCACCTCCATTTCTGCGGCACTGGGCATGGCAATTGCCTCCCAATTAAAAGGAGAAAAAAACCGCCATCATGTTGCCATTATTGGCGACGGAGCACTAACAGCAGGCATTGCTTATGAAGCTTTAAACCATGCCGCAAACACTACTGCCAACCTCTTGGTGATACTCAACGATAACGACATCAGTATTGATCCTAATATCGGCACACTACACAAAGTAGTTTCCTCATCGGGTAATCTTTTTAAGTCTTTAGGTTATAAATATTCGGGCCCTATTGATGGCCATGACGTTTTATTATTAATAGAACAATTAAAAGAATTGCTAAGCCTTGAAGGGCCTAAAGTTCTTCATATAAAGACCATTAAAGGCAAAGGATTTGAAACTGCAGAACAAAACCAAACGCTTTGGCATGCTCCGGGCTTGTTCGACAAGGCAACCGGCATCATCAACAAAGAAAAAAAGGAAGGACTACAACCCATAAAATATCAAGATGTCTTTGGCAACACAATTTTGGAACTGGCAAAAGTAAATCCAAAAATTATGGGGATTACTCCCGCCATGCCTACGGGTTGTTCTTTAAAAATTATGATGGATGCTATGCCGGATAGGGCTTTTGATGTGGGCATAGCAGAGCAACATGCTGTTACTTTGAGTGCCGGACTAGCCACTCAGGGCATGAAAGTTTTTTGCAATATTTACAGTACCTTTATGCAAAGAGCTTATGATATGGTCATCCATGATGTTGCCATACAAAATATTCCTGTTATTTTTTGCTTAGACCGTGCCGGATTGGTAGGTGAAGATGGAGCCACCCACCACGGAGCTTACGATATCGCCTATATGCGTTGCATCCCCAATATGGTAGTAAGTGCCCCGATGAATGAATCAGAACTAAGAAATTTGATGTTTACGGCACAATTGGACAGCACCCAACAAGCTTTCTGCATCCGCTATCCGAGAGGCAATGGGGTATTAGAAAATTGGCAAACACCAATGGAACCCATTCCAATAGGACAAGGACGAAAAATAAAAGATGGAAAAGATATAGCCATTTTGACCATTGGCACAGTAGGCAACCATGCAATGACAGCTTGTCATCATCTTGAAAGTATGGGCTTTGATGTTGCTCATTATGACCTTAGATTTGTAAAACCTTTGGATGAAAAACTTTTATTGGAAATAGCTCAAAAATATTCAAAACTAATTACAGTGGAAGATGGCTGTATTAAAGGAGGTTTTGGCAGTGCTATTCTGGAGTTTTATAATGAAAAAAATATTCATTTAAAACTAAAAATATTAGGAATCCCAGATGCGGTAATAGAACAAGGCAGCATTAAAGAATTGCAGCATCTTTGCTTTTTTGATACAGATGCGATTATTCAAACAGTGAAAGAATTGATGAAAGATTAAAAAAAGTTTCAGAATTAATATTAAGATTAGCGTTTTATTAGTAAACCTAAAGCTACTTTTGCAGTCTTAAACCGTAAATAGTATTAAATAATGAGAAAGTTTATAATTTTATCTTTAAGCGTATTAGGCATTAGCTTTAGTAGTTTTGCACAAACTGATGCAAAAGCAAAGGCAGTATTAGACAAAATGAGTGCTAAAATCAATGGTATGTCCAGCATGAAAGCCAACTTTAGCCTAACTGCCAAAGATGGAAACGGCAAGGTTATCATGAATGAAACCGGTGTCTTACAAATGAAAGGAGAAAAGTATAATGTTGCATTAGGCAAACAATCTATGATATGTGATGGAAAGACCATGTGGACTTATATGAAAGCCAATAAGGAAGTACAGGTTGCCAATTATGATCCGGATGAAGTTCAAATTTCTCCAAAAAAGATTTTCCCTACCTCTTATGCTAAAGATTATAACTATTCTTATGCCGGTGAGCGTACCGTAAACGGTAAAAAAGTGGACATTGTTTATCTTGTTCCAAAATCTAAAAAGAATTTTAAAAGTGTCACTATTTTGGTGGACAAAACCGGCATGATAATGAGCGGAAGTATAGAAGAAGCCAATGGGGGCTACTTTACATTAAATATCAAAAATGTACAAGCAAACGGAGCTTCTGCAGATGCCAATTACACTTTTGACGCTGCTAAACATCCTGGTGTGGAAGTAATAGATATTAGATAAAGACAATTAGAGCTTAAAACATAATGTCAAGTCTAATAGAAGTTCGTTCTAAGATTCAGTTAGAAAAAAATAAATCAAAAAAATAGCATACGAGATTCAACTGAATTGAACGACAAGCTCCTAGAAAATACAATATTTACAAAATAAAAATATTAAAAACGACCTTCAAAAAATGATTTCCAATCATCTTGTGAAGGTCGTAATCGTAATTCTGAATACAACATTTTTATTCCTTGCTTTCTACCCCATCACCCTATAAAACATCATAAAGTAACAAAAAGCAAAAGGCAAAGCTAATAGCAGCGAGTCAAAACGATCCAATGCACCACCATGCCCCGGCATAATATTGCCCGAATCTTTTACGCCTGCCATTCGCTTTAACTTAGACTCTAACAAATCGCCCACGGTACCGGCAACAGTAGCAAATAGTGCCATTGCAACCCAATCATAGGTTTGAATAGTTTTATAAGGAGAAAATTGTGCCCAGACTATAGTTCCAATAATAGTTATCAAAGCACCACCACCAGTACCTTCCCAAGTTTTCTTTGGAGAAATTTTTGAAAAAGGAGTTTTACCAATAAAAGAACCAACAATATAGGCAAAACTATCATTACTCCATATCATCAATATTAAAGCTATGGGAATCACAAGATCAATCAGCCATAATTTTACTAAAAAACCCATAGCAAGACCAATGTATAACAAGGCTACGATACCTGAGAAGGAAGCAGCAAGTGCTGTTTTTTCGTTTAAAATACCACTCATTAATAATATTGCCGGAATAATTGCTACCAAAGCAATGGACATATCCCAAAAAACAATATTAACCAATAAAAAAATACCCAATATTTGGGTAATCCATTCCAAATATTTTGGAAAATGAGTATTTACAAAAATATTTTTACAAATAACGAAAAACTCTTTGATACATAAAAACTGTATCAACAATGCCAGTACAAAGATACTCATAGGGAATTGATACAAATGCCCTAAAAGCCCTGCCAGCATGATGATAGCAAATACTATTGCACTACCGGTGCGGGTAAAAAAAACTTTCCAATTCATATTATTTCTACTTAATTTATTCTTTAAAATTGATGGCAAACTACCTGATTCCTAATAATCCTTTAACCATCGGAGCGTGGCATAATCCAATTTTGCCCTAAAGAAATATTTTCTCTTTTAAATTTATTTATCATTATCCAAACAATTAGTCCACTCAAAATAAATCCGGGAATGGCTATAGACAAAGGCAATCCTGATTTTGAAATATCTTTATCGGCACCGGCAAAATAAATGATGGCAACCTGACTTCCATTAACAATAAAGTGCAGGATGATATTATACCAAATATTGCCGGAATAATAATATACCAATCCTAACACAGTCCCGGCAATGATGAGTGGGACTATATTGTAAATACTTCCATGAAATAGTGCAAAAATAATAGAAGTTAGCACCGCAGCTCCAATTGCATTTTTTAGAAATGTATGTACAAATCTTTGCAAAACACCTCTAAAAAAAATCTCTTCTCCTATAGCCGGCAAAACAGCCATCATTACCAATCGAATTACTAAATCGCCTATACCATCCATCTTTAAAGCTAACTTTTCCATGCTTTCTCTTTGTCCTTGTAATTGATCGGCCATATTACCCAAAGGTAAATATTGAATAAACTGGGATGTAGTGCTTACAAATAAAATCAAGGCTACTGCCAACACGGCTATCCATGACAAATCTAAGGTCTTTTTTATTGCTTTAAAATGAAGAAATGGAATCGGTTCCCTAGGGATTAACAAAATAAACAATACCGCAGGCAGCAAAAAACTAAGCAACTGTGTACCTGTCATCATCAATGCAAGATTACCTATTTCAGAAAAATTTTTCCCTATTAAAGTCAATAATAGTAAAAGTGAATTGCCAAGAAAAAATAGAAAAAGAAAAAATACAAATTGGATGCCATAGGACATCTTTTGTAGTTGAAAAACCGGGTTTCTTGTCATAAAGATTTATTTAAAGCCACAAGCTTTATAAATAAAGGCTTGAGCATTAGTCCTAATATTTAATTGATTTATTTTTTTATTATTGGCTGTAGGGTTAGTTCTATTGGACAAAAATACAAATACGATTCCGGTTTGTGGATCTGCCCAAGCACATGTACCCGTAAAGCCTTGATGGCCGAAGGTAGCCTTACTGCAAATATCAGCAGCCGGACCTCCTACTCCATTTGCCTTTTCAGGCTTATCAAACCCAATCCCTCTACGGCTAAAAGAATGGTAACTGGTAAAGAAATCTATTGTTTCCGGTTTTAAATATTGCTTACCTTTATATCGCCCATGATCTAATAACATCTGCATGATATGAGCGATATCTTCAGCATTAGAAAACAAACCTGCATGTCCGGCTACACCACCCAACATAGCTGCCCCCATATCATGAACATATCCTTGTACCAGTTGATACCTGAAATAATCATCCTGCTCAGAAGGAGCACATCTCCCTTGCAGTTTATGTTTCCAAGGATTAAAAAGGGTGTTTTTCAATCCCATAGGTTGATAAAAAGTTTCTGCAACATACGCATCCAAAGACTTTCCTGTGATTTGCTCTACAACTTTTTGCAAAAACATGAAATCTAAATCGCTGTAAACATATTGCTTTCCAGACAAAGGACTATTTAATATTGTTTGCCAAACAGTATCTTCATAGCTTTTATTCATAAACATATTTCTGGCTACCGGAATATCAAAAGTCTTATCTGCTTGTGCATGATAAATAGCAGCTTGGGGTTTGCCCAAAGAATCTAAAGTAGATTTATAAAAAGGTATCCAAGCCTTTAATCCTGCTTGATGTAAAAGGATATCATTAATTTTTAATCCTGCCTTATCAGTACCTCTCACAAAAGGGAGATAAGTACCCAGATCGGCATAGATATTCAATTTCTTTTCTTCATAGAGTTTCATGACAGCCAAGGTGGTTGCAGTTATTTTTGTGACCGAGGCAATATCAAATAAAGTATTATGATCGACACTGGCAGAGCCTTGTCCATAACCAAAAGTACCATAACTTCTGCGATAAATCATTTTACCATTCTTCATGGCATAAACCTGACATCCGGGAAAAACACCTTGGGCAATTGCACTCACCAAATAGCGGTCTAACTCAACAATAGCCATTTCATTTTTTATTAAACTGGACGGCACTGGATCTACATTTTCAATCTTAGCATCTTTAGACAAGTCAGCATCTTTAGTATCTTTCTTATCAACAGGCGATGGGCTGTAGTTCTGAGAAGTATTTTGGGTGATAACCATTCCGTTTTCTACTCTAACGTCTGAGTTTACCTTAGAGGTTAAGGAGCTTACACATGCAGTTACCGGTAATTTTCCATTGGGCTCCAGGGTATTATTTAGCAATGCCCTTACTGCCTTATAAGTGCTTTCATTTTCTTCATAAGTTTCAATTATTGATGCTGCATCACAAATATATTTTAATGCATAAGCATTCCCATAATTAATGAACATTACTTTCTCATGCCGACTTAACTGTCTTAATATTTCCAATTGCACCGCATCAAACCCGTAATTATTATTAGGATAAAGACTTAAATCATGCATACCCACCAAAACAATATCATATTTTTTCAGTTGCTGCATCATCTCATTTAAGTTATTGATGCTTTGGTTTTTTCCAAAATTCAAAAGTTTTATATCAGAAAAATCAATTTTTAATTGATTGCCAATAAAAGCAACATCATTATTTAAATTACCTTTTGCAGAAATATTCAAATAAGCTATTTTGGACTTATTGTTATACTTCAAAACTTTCAATATTTTATTGTCATCTTTTACAAGAGTAAGGGCAGACTTGGCAATGTCGTCAAAAAGCCTTTCTGTAAATTGGTTCAGGTCTGATGTTGCATTGTTTACTTCAATGGTTTTGAATTTGTTCAACCCCGCATCAAATTTTGCAGCTAAAATCTTTTTTACACTATAAGCCAATCTATCTTCATTTATTAAATTACTTTTTATAGCTGCTTGAATTTTTTGGATAGCCTTAGGCACATCTTGAGAAAACAACAACACATCATTCCCAGCCAAGAATGCTTCTAAATCTACTGCTCCTACCTCAAAATATTTTGCAACACCTTTCATATTCAGAGCGTCTGTAAAAATCAACCCTTGAAATCCCATTTCATTTTGCAATAAATCTGTCACTATGGCTTTAGAGAGTGTTGAAGGTCTGTTTTTTCGGTTGTCCAATGCCGGAATACTCAAGTGGGCGATCATAGTACTTTTAGCACCGAAATCAAATAATTGCTGAAAAGGATACAGCTCTAATTCCTTCAAATCTTTTTTACTCTTTTTTATCACCGGCAAATCTAAATGCGAATCAATATCCACATCACCATGACCCGGAAAATGTTTCACGCAAGCCATCACCCCATTCTCTTGCAATCCTTTAACGTAGGCTTTTCCCATCTCTGTCACTAAATTTTTGTCTTCGCCAAAGGAACGGAAATTAATCACCGGATTATTTGGATTGTTATTCACATCTATTACCGGTGCAAAATCAACATGAACCCCTAAACGCTTACATTGATAAGCGATAACATTTGCCATAAGGGTCATTAATTCGGGAGAGCGAGTGGCACCCAGCATCATTTGCCTCGGAAGGTTATTTACGCCTGTCAAACGCATGCCCAATCCCCATTCGGCATCCATACCAATGAGTAAAGGCACTTGTGATGATTTTTGATAAATATTAGTTTGTTGGGCTTGGGCTTCCGGAGTGCCTTGCATAAAAATAACACCTCCAATTTGACGATTATTGATTAAATTTTGAATCAAAGGCTGATTGTATTTCTCACCACCAGAATAAGCCGCTACCATAAAAAGCTGTCCTATCTTTTCTTGCTCATTCAAGGAACTATATACACTGTCCACCCATCTTTGTTTGGCAGACTGAGCCCATAAATTTGTAGGTAATAAAAATAAAAAAAGTATCCAACAAAATATTTTATTCATGTATCAAACTATTTATTTTTCTTTTAAAACTGCAATATAAAGCAAAAATTTCTGCAAAAACTATTATTAGATAGTTAAATCGAGCCCTTCTGAAAAAAATATTAATAATCATTTCTACACCTTTCAGAATATTTAAAAGATTCAATTAACTTTGGCAAAAGTATCAAAAACAGGTAAACATTTTTATCACCAAATGGCAACAATTTTAAGTATCGCCCCTTATAAATATTTAAAACCCAGGAATGGGGGACACTGGGGCATCTTTGCAGTAGAAAGTGTTTTAAGTATCCACAATAAAGTCTTTACCCTAAGTGTACAATCTAATGAGCCTTTTGAAAGTCCTTTTACCCAGCTCAATATACTGACCGATAAAAAATCGAGGTATTTGCCTTATGCCCTAACAAACACCATTATTGAAGAGGCCAGAAAAGTAAAAGCAGACTACATTTTATGCCATCATCCTTACTTATATTTTTCGGTAAAAAAAGCAGCAAAAATTTTAAATATCCCATTCTTTATCCGCTCTCATAATATAGAGTCTGAAAGGTTCAGATCAATGGGAAAAGCATGGTGGAGACTCTTGGAAGTGCTAGAAAAAAAAGCTTATATTGCTGCTAAAAAGGTGTTCTTTGTTACCGAAGAAGATGCACTCTGGGCTCATAATCATTTTGGACTAAGAAAAACTCAAAGCGTAGTTTTGCCTTATGCAATACAAGCCAATAATTTTGAAATGACTAAAGTTTCAAAAGAAGTTGTTGCTGCGCTCCATCAATTAAACCCAAATATACCTTGGCTTTGCTTTATGGGAGATTTGGGCTATGCCCCGAATCAGGAAGCTGTGAAAAATATTGTAGAAAATATCTATCCAAAACTAAAGGAGACCAGCAGAAAATTTGAAATTATTATTTGTGGAAAAGGACTGCCACAACCCCTTCAAGACGCTATTAACCATTGTGAAGAAATCCATTATTTAGGTTTTGTAGAGGATTTAAAAAGCATATTGAATCATTCAGATATCATGCTAAATGCTGTGACATTTGGAGGTGGAGTAAAGATAAAGGTTTTGGAAGCCTTGTCTGAAAATCTTACTGTAATTTCAACAGAAAATGGTGCCTTAGGTATAAATGCCAAAGTATGTGGTGAAAAATTAATAATTGTTAAAGATGGCGATTGGGATAATTTTTCTAAAAAAGTAGCTGAGCAATTACAAAATCCTAAAACCAATATTCCTAATACCTACTTTGAATATTATTATTTTAAAAATATAGCAGACAGAATACAGTCTAATTTTTAAAAAATTGTTTGAAAATTATGAGCAGGAAAGTAAAACAAACAATCCACCTACAATGTAAGTGGATTATTTTTTGTGACCCCGTCAGGATTCAAACCTGAAACCTTCTGATCCGTAGTCAGATGCTCTATTCAATTGAGCTACGGAGCCGTTTGTTCCTCGAAAGGAATGCAAAGGTAAAACTTTTTTTGAAATCAAAAAATATTTTTTTTAAAATCTTTTCAAATAAACTGGACATTCTGAATACAGGTTTTAGTAATTCCAAAATTCTACAATTAATAATACTTTATTTCCCTATTTTTACGTTTCTTTATCATAAATCATGAACTTAAAAAACTTTTTAACTACCGGTGTTTTAATCCTATTGCATCAATCTTTATATGCACAGGTTATTGGTGGCACCCATGCTTTCGAAATGCTGAACGTCTCCAATAGTGCCCATGTATCTGCATTAGGCGGTCTTACCCCGGCTATTCCCGATAGAGATGTTAGTTTGGCTTGGCAAAATCCGGCATTATACAGACCCGGACTACACAACCAGCTATCTTTTAATTATAATTTATTTTATGCAGATATTAAAATCATGAATCTGCAATATGCCTATTATTCACCAAAACTGAAAACCACTTTTGGTGGTGGTATCCAAAGCATTAATTATGGCACTTTCACGGCAGCCGACCAATACGGCATTGCATTGGGAGAAGTACAAGCCAATGACCTGTCCGTAAACATTTCTGCCTCTAAAAGTTATGGTGAGCGATGGCGTTACGGTGCCACCCTTAAATATGCTCATTCTGTTTTAGCAGACCGGACAGCCGGTGCCCTACTAACAGATATTGGCGTAGTATATCATGATACCACAAACAGAATAACATTTGGAGTTGTTGCCAAGAACATGGGGGTTACGACAAAAAAATACAATGCTAATAATATTGCAGAACCCTTACCATTTGATGTAAACATTGGCTTTACCAAAGAGCTCAAAAATGTACCGCTCAAACTCTTTATAGTAGCTCATCATTTGTATCAATGGGATGTTCGCTACAACAATCCTGCCGACAAAAAAAACAATATCTTCTTTAACGATAGCACAGTAGCAAAAGATAAAAATAAATTTGCTGATAATCTTTTTCGCCATCTCAACTTTGGAGCAGAGCTCTTATTAGGAAAAAGACTAGGGATAACACTTGCCTATAATCATTTAAGAAGAGGAGAACTGAGTACCCTTGAAAGCAAAGGAATGGCAGGTTTCAGTTTAGGCACCAGCCTTTATCTCAATAGATTTCAGATCCACTATGCACGCTCCATAATGGCTACTGCCGGAGCCTACAATGAGTTTGGAATCAATTTAAGCATGGACAAAATGTTTAAAGTAGGTAACAAAACAAGACCTTGGCACTGGGAAAACAATTATCCGAATTGGTAATATTCATAATATTTAGCACGCCAAAATAAAAAGTCAATAAAATACTGCTTACTTTTGCACAAAACGAATCAAAAAAATATGTCAAATTCTATTAAAGGGAATCAGATAAAAATAGGAATTTTCACATTGGTGACAATAATAGTACTTTTTTTGGGCTTTAATTTTTTAAAAGGAAAAAGTGTATTCAGTAGAGCGCATAACTTTATTACTTTTTTTGATGATGTTACCGGAATTAGTACCGCAACTAAAGTAAAGTATAATGGTTTTCAAATTGGAAAAGTAAGTGCCGTAGAAATGAGCCCTAACGGTCGTTTTATGGTTACTTTAAATGTAAACAAAGACTTCAATGTACCCAAAGGCTCTACCTTGACTACAGTAACTGCTGATATGCTTTCCGGCTCCAAAGATTTGACTTTTATTCTTGGAGATTCTAAAACAAATATTGCCTCAGGAGATACTATAAGCAGCACCATTGCCTTAGGGCTTCTTGATGGCATAAGTAAAGGTGTGCCCGGAGTGATGGACAACCTAAACAAAGTAACCAATAACGCAGATACTTTGGTGGACAACCTTAAAGGAGTAGTATCTGACAATACCGGCAAACATATCGATCAAATTTTAGCTTCTTTAGAATTGGCAATGAAACAAGTTGAAATCCTTTCAAAGACATTGGCACAAGAATCTAAAAACATAAGTACTATTGTTGCCGGAGCCAATGGTTCTGTGGCTAATATCAATAAATTAACCGCAGGATTAAATGATGGTAAAATTGACCGCATCCTAAGTAATTCCGAAAAAGTAAGCCAACAGTTGGCAAATGCCAAACTAGAACAAACTATCAATAATTTGGAAGCTACTACCCAAAAATTAAATGCTGTAATTGCCAAATTAGACCAAAAGGATGGCAGCTTAGGTTTATTATTAAATGACCAGAAATTATACAACAGCCTCAATAAAACTGCTGATGAATTAGGAAATGTATTAGAAGACTTAAAACAACACCCTTCAAAATACATCAATATTTCTGTATTGCCTTCTAGGGCTAGAAACTAATAGGAACACCTATTTAAATACTTTTAGCCTTTAGAAAACTAATGATTTTGTAGAAATATTATCTAAAGATAAATTGTATTTTAACAATAGCAATTTTATTTTCTCAAGGAATAACATTTACTTTGTAAGGATTCATTATTATTTTCAAATTATTACCTAAACTGAAAAAGCCAATGTGGTTCAAATATCTTAAAAATACAAAAGCAATATTTATTATTTTTTTTACAATAATATTTTGCAATTCCAATCTTCTTGCCCAAATTCAGGATATCAACAGCCTAAAAGCTTACCAACTTTCCATGCCAAGAGTGGCAACAGCTTTTGCAAAATTTGACAATAAACTGAATGAAGAATTTAAAAAGAAAGGACTAGATTATAACAATAGTGAAGTCTTTTTACGTTCGTTTAAAGCCTTAAACGAAATGGAGATTTGGGTAAAAAACAACAATGCCGATACTTTCACCTTATTCAAAAAATACAATGTGTGTGCCTTGTCGGGTGTATTAGGCCCTAAAAGAGCCGAAGGAGACCGCCAAGTACCCGAAGGTTTTTATTTTATCACAGACTTTAATCCAAAGAGCGATTTTTATCTTTCCATGTTTGTCAATTATCCCAATTACTCCGATTTGATTTTTGGAAATCCGGTAAAACCTGGAGGCGATATTTATATCCATGGTGGCTGTTTCACTATTGGCTGCCTCCCTATGACTGATGACATTATCCAAGAAATATATGTCATTTGCCTTAATGCAAGACTTCATGGGCAAACCAATATTCCCGTTCATATTTTCCCTACCCGATTAGATCGAGCAGGACTCAACTATTTGGGCAAAGAGTTTAAAAATGATGTTACTAAACAAAAATTTTGGGTGAATATTAAACCGGCTTATGATTATTTTGAAGCAACTAAAACGCTTTTGCCGGTAATGTATGACCCACAAGGCAATTATGTATTTTAAACTTTTATGGAAATAGAAATTTGGTCTCTTGGACGCTCCAACGAATCTTATATTGAAGAAGGTGTTCAATATTACTTCAAGAAAACCATGCCTTGGAATAAGGTTAAACTAGAAGTGCTCACTTTACCCAAAAAATTCTTAACTACCGACAAGGAGCAAACAAAAAAAAAGGAAGAAGAACTGATTCTGAAAAAACTTCAAGCCCATCATTACCTCATCTTATTGGATGAAAAGGGTCAGCAATTGAACTCAGTGCAATGGGCCCAACAATTTCAACAATGCATGAACCAAGGTACAAAAACCTTAGTCATCCTTATTGGAGGGGCATTTGGCGTTAGTGAGAATATTCAACAAAAAGCAAAACAAACATGGTCTTTATCCAAATTGGTATTTCCGCATCAGTTAGTTAGGCTTATCCTTGCAGAGCAAATTTACCGTGCTTTTAGTATTTTAAACCATAGCCCATATCATCACGAATAATGGGACTAGATATGGATTTTTTGAAAATAAGAATTGAGAGGACTTCTAAAAATTAACTCTTTGATATTAAATTGATTATACTTATATTTGC
>DAOMPL010000051.1:0-22422 GCA_035444785.1 Edaphocola sp.
CTTAATACTACTATAGCTTTCAGAGAATTTTATCACCATAAATGTCCATTAGCCCTATTTTTTCTTTTCTTAATTGCTTCGCCCGGCTGGGTTGGTGAGGACACCAACCCAGTGGGGGAAGATTGTAAATTTGTACTAGGATTAAAGCAAAAAATGTAAACTTTTTTTCAGGACGATACCGTGAAAAAGATACCTTAGAAAATAAATTTTTTACCTATTTTTTAAAATGCCGATGAGGTCGTTTAAGTTGAACATCAAGGATTAATTGTCAAAAACACATAGGCAACAAGGTTTACCAACAACACTACACCATAAACTGAATTACTTCGTCCGCCAATAAGAGATAGCATCACCGTGAATATGGAGATTACCAATAGTATTATTGATAGAATATCCAATCCCAATACTAATGGAAAATCATAAATATAACTTGCTATTGAAACTGCAGGAATGGTTAATCCAATACTGGCTAAGGCAGAGCCTAATGATAAATTAAGGCTGGTTTGTAATTTGTTGTTTCTTGCTGCATTCACTGCGGCTATGCCTTCCGGCAATAAAATGATAGCTGCAATGATAATTCCTACTAAACTTTTGGGTAAGCCTTTACTGACAATTAACTGTTCTATAGGAATTGATAGTGTTTTTGCAAGCAGTACCACGATAGTAAGACTGATAAGTAAAAAGACCAAACTTATGATTAAAGAAGTATTAGAAATGGAGTATTCTTTACTATCATTATGTGAAGTTTCGGTGTCCTCCGAAATAAAATATTCCCTATGTCTAAGCGTTTGAGCAGAAATAAATGCCGTATAAATTGCCAAACATGCGAAAATTTCAAAAAGCAATTGTGTTTCCGTATAATAAGGTCCGGCTTCACTATTAGTAAATGTAGGTAGTATCATGGTAAATGCAACGATAGATACTAGAGCAACCAATGCAATTTTTACGGAGTGGGGCGAGAACGTTTGTGTATGAAATTTTCGGCCACCGATAAACAAAGATAGTCCAACGATTCCATTTAGAATAAGCATCACTGCCGCATAAACCGTGTCTCTGGCAAATGCTGCATAATCTTTGCCGCCTGTAGTCATTAAAGAGACAATAATGGCTACTTCGATAATTGTAATGGAAACAGCCAAAATAATAGTTCCATAAGGCTCTCCTACACGATGTGCAATAATCTCGGAGTGATGAACAGCCGACATCACACAAAAGACTAATAGTATCCCCGCTATTGCCTGAAATGCAAGGTTATTGTCAAGAAGACCAGATAAATATAATCCACAAGCTAATAAAGGAATTGAAGTTGTCCATTGATAAAGTTTTCTGATTTTTTTCATATAAGTCTTTTATGTATAATTGCTTGTCATTATTGCAAATATCAGAATTTTATGAAAAAAATCTATATCCTACTTCAGATTTATGACAACTTTTGCAACTTGAATGATAGAAAATTAAACATCAATTTTCATATTATCAAAATTACAACTATGCTCTCATTATTGTTTAATCACTTTAGCATAATAAATATTTTCTTCGGTTTGGATAGTTAAGAAATAAATACCTGACGCCATGGTTTGCATTGGAATTTTAATTTTATTGCCATTAAAAATTTCAGATTTAAGGATTGCTCCCAGGCTATTGGTTAAAAGTAATTTTGCCATTTTCCCATTATTACCTTGAAGTTCTATATTTAAAACAGAATTTACAGGATTGGGAAAAACTGTTTCTAAAGACTTTTTTATTCCGGTAATACTGGTTGAGGTATCAATTTGAGCATTCAAAGGTATTATGGACGCATAAGTATCATCGTTAGTAGATAGAGAATCATTTGCTCTCATATCTTGCCAAATACAAATCACTTTCCCATTATTTGAGGCCACCAATTGTGCATTTAGTTTATTGCCAATCTGTGTTGAAACGACTCTTCCAAGTGAGTCCCAAATAAAGTTTCCTGCTGCATTTACCCTTTGGGCAAGCACTTCATATCCAGAATCTATATAACTAGCACACCAAGCTATTGTTAAGCCACTATCTACATCAAAACTCAAATCTGGCAAGCTAAAGTTTTCATATATTACCGAACTAGCATTGCCATTAAGTCTATCCGTAATAAACAAGCCATTATTGGTGAAATGGCTGCCTCCATTATTATCTAAATGTTGCACATATAATCCTTCTTCTGACACTCCATTCCTACGGTCTATCCAAGAAATAAATGCTCCGCCATTCTTATCAGAAATAATTTTAGGATAAAGTTGCATTTGGGTCGCCGTACAAACAGGAATTCCCCCGGCATTTCCGGCCACTTCTCCTGGCAATAACCACATTAGCACACCATTAGAATCTAAAGCCTGAGCATAAATATCATTATCATTATTTATTCCAGAGGATGCTCTTTTATCTTGCCAAGTAATAATTGCACCATTTGATCCACTACTGATAATCTGCGAAAACATTTGGTCTTTATTGCCGATAGCAACTCTAACATCTTGAGCAGACCAAGTTTTAGTTCCATTGTCATTCAACCTTTGTGCAAAAATAAAATCAGTATTTGAATATCTATTATCATACCAGGTCAGTATAATTCCATTACAATCATCGGAAATGATTTGTGGCTCATAGGCATATGAGGAACCATAAGAAACAGCTACAGGATTAGCCCATAAAACTGCACCCGAACTATCTACTCTTTGTGCATAAATCTGATTATCATAAGTTCCATTAAACTGATCCCAGGCAAGAAATAAACCGCCCAAACCATCCAAAGCAAGGCTTATATGTGCTTTGCCTTTGGCATTGGAATCTACAGCTATGCCACCTTGTTGCCACAAAATATTTCCTGATGCATCAATATGCTGGGCAAATATATCTGCTTCTTCATTATTCACGCCATTAGCAATTTGATACCGATGGTCCACCCAAGCAATAAAAGCCCCTCCATTGCCATCAGCAATAATTTTCGGACGTTCTGCTTTATTCTGGTTACTACTTAAAAGAATGCCATTTGATGCCCACTTTGACATTCCACTACTGTCCAATCTCTGGGTATATATCTGACCATAAAGATAGTTGCCTGCCCTATTATCTTGCCAGCAACTAATTATGCCTCCGTTTCCATCACTATCAGACTTTGGATTCACCTGCATATTAATGGCAGTTCATACAGGTGTATTGATATTAGTATTAGATTGCCATTGACCATAAGCACCTTTCATAAATGGTAGAGAAAGGCCTAAAATAATTACTATTTTTTTCATAAAAATTTATTTTAAAAAACTAAAAACAATTATTAAGAAAAATGGTATTAATTTTTAGAAAGAGTGAAGTCTTTGGAAAGAAGAATGCCAGATTCTTTTGTAAAATTAATTTTATTTTTATTAAAAATAAAAAAATATAGAAAAAAACTTTTCATTACTAATTGGAATTAACTAGGAAAGCTAGCCCTTAAAAATTTTTTCCCTGTGGTTGGTGTCCTCTCCACCTCCCCTGTGGGGGGGTGACTTCATCAACCACTTCCATCCTAAAAAAAACAGAGGCATCATAAAAATAATACCTCTGTTTCCTGTTTTTTTCAACTAACTATTTCATTTCAAAAGATTCCATGAACTTGGTGGTAAAATTACCCGCTCTAAAGTCTTTATTCTTCATCAATTGTTGATGGAAAGGAATGGTTGTTTTTACTCCTTCTATCACATATTCACTCAAAGCACGTTCCATAGTATTAATCGCCTCATCCCTAGTTTGTGCGATGGCTATTATTTTTGAAATCATGGAATCGTAATATGGTGGAATCTGATAACCGGCATAGATATGAGAATCTATTCTAACGCCATGCCCTCCCGGGGTGTGTAAAACGCTTATCACTCCCGGACTTGGACGGAAATCGTTATAAGGATCTTCTGCATTAATACGGCATTCGATGGCACACATGTGTGGCTCATAGTTTTTACCACTAATAGGTTCTCCGGCAGCTATTTTTATTTGTTCTTTAATCAAGTCAAATGAGGTTACCTCTTCGGTTACACCATGTTCTACCTGGATACGGGTATTCATTTCCATAAAATAGAAATCACGGTTTTTATCCACCAAAAATTCAATGGTACCTACGCTTTCATAATTAATAGCTTTGGCAGCTTTAATGGCAGCCTCTCCCATTCTTTGACGTAATTCCGGCGTCATAAAAGGAGAAGGTGATTCTTCTACTAATTTTTGGTGGCGTCTTTGGATAGAACAATCCCTTTCACTCAAGTGACAAACCGTGCCAAACTGGTCACCAGCGATTTGGATTTCGATATGGCGGGGTTCTTCTACAAACTTTTCCATATAAATACCGTCATTTTTAAAAGATGCCAAGGCTTCTGTTTTAGCGGTATTATAATTACGCTCAAGATCTTCTTCTTTCCAAACCTCTCTCATCCCTTTACCACCACCACCGGCAGTAGCTTTTAAAATGATAGGATAACCAATCTTTTTAGCTAATTCTTTTGCTTCCTCCACACTCTCCAAAAGACCTCCGGAACCCGGAACAACAGGCACTTTAGCCGCTATCATGGTTTCCTTAGCGGTAATTTTATCGCCCATTTTACGAATCATTTCCGGAGTGGGTCCGATAAATTTTATTTTATATTTCTCACAAATTTCTGCAAACTCTGCATTCTCTGCCAAGAAACCATATCCGGGATGGATAGCATCTGCATTTGTAATTTCGGCAGCAGCCATCAAAGCCTGAACATTAAGATAAGAAAATGTACTTTGTGGCTTTCCTATACATACGGCCTCATCTGCAAAACGCACATGCAAACTATCTCTATCGGCAGTAGAATAAACGGCTACCGTTTTAATTCCCATCTCCCTACAAGTTCTGATAATACGTAAAGCTATTTCACCACGATTGGCTATTAATATTTTTTTAAACATTATTCTTTATTTTAAGAAAGAGAAATAAAGGAAGTATTGAATACAAATATTCAATACTTTTTTATTAAAAGATAAAACTATCTCTTTTATTCAACGATAAATAAAGGTTGGTCATATTCAACCGGAGTACCATCATCCACCAAAACTTTAACTATTTTACCGGCAATATCGCTTTCAATTTCGTTAAACAATTTCATGGCTTCTACGATACAAACGATATCACCAGCTTTAATCTCATCACCTACACTTACAAATGGTGGTTTGTCCGGAGAGGAAGAACGGTAAAAAGTTCCTATCATTGGAGCTTTAACCACTTTTTGATTAGCAGCAGGTGCTTCATCAGCAGGAGCAGCAGGTGCAGCAGGTGCAGCAGCTACCGGTGCCGCTGTAGCTTGTGGCATAGCCATTGCTTGAGGAGCTACCTGAATCATTTGTGGCATAGCAATAGCTTCTGTAGTAGCCTGTTTAATCGTAATTTCAAATTCACCATCTTTGATAGTCAATTCGCTTACTGTAGATTTATTTACAGTTTTTATTAATTCTTGAATTTGCTTAAATTCCATATTCTTTGATTTAATTTTTTTATTATTATTCTTTTACTCTTTCCATATACTCACCGGTGGTGGTATTGATACGAATCAATTCGTCAGTATCTACAAAAAGTGGAACATTTACAGTTGCACCTGTTTCTAATGTGGCTGCTTTTAATGCTCTGGTAGCCGTGTCTCCTCTTAATCCGGGCTCTGAATAAGTAATTCTTAAAACAACTGATGAAGGCAACTCTACACTCATAGGCATTTCATTTTCTGTATTCACCATAACAGAACATTCTTGTCCATCTTTATAAAAATCAGGACGATCTACCATGCTTTCCGGAACTGTTATTTGCTCAAAACTTTCGGTATCCATTAAATTAAAACCACTATCATCTTTGTATAAAAATTGATAAGGACGACGCTCTACTCTAACAGGAAAAATAGTATCTCCAGAGTTCCAAGTATGCTCAATAGAACGGTTTGTATCTACTCCTTTTAATTTGGCCCACACTTTAGCTGCGGCACGAGCGGTTTTATTTTGACCAAATTCTACTACTGAATAAAGGTTTCCTTCTAATTTTAATATCATTCCATTACGAATGTCTCCAGTGTTTGCCATCGTTTATTATAATTAATTTATCTTGCAAATGTACTCGATATTTTTAAAATTTTTAATTTTTTGTTATGATTTGAATGGAAACATGGAATAAAGACGGAATTATTCAAAAAATAATTACCGTTTTACAAATTTAAAAGCTCCTAAATAAGTATTATTTTCAAACACTTTGATAAAATAAATTCCGGCTTGCCAGTTGGCGATGTCTATTTGGGTAATATCTGCTCCAAGGTTTTTGTTCATTCTGCTGCGACCATTGATATCTTGGATTTCTATTTTATAGTTTCCTTTTTCTTTGATGCTGATAAACAAATCTTGACCGGCAGGGTTAGGAAAAATATCTATCAGCTCTTTTAAATGATTAACTGCAGTTTTAATTCCAGTAGAGAAATCCACTTGAGTTACTATTGGATATAAATTAATAGTAGTTGTATCGTCTATATGTCTTCTTCCTAAAGAATCTACCAATGCAAGTTTGGAAATATGATTTAAACTGGTATAACAATTGGCTAAGGGATTATTAAATGCTAACCCTTCTTCTCCCCCCATTGCAATTGAATTATAGGGACTTTTAGATATTACTGTAAAGGGTTCGTCCAAGCGTCTGCCGCTACCTTCACAAGGATATCTATAATATGCCTTATGCCATTTAATATTTCCTAAACTATCGGTACAAAGCAGTGTTGAGCCATTTGAAATATTTTTAGGAGTGGGAGTATATTGGTCCCAAATTTGAATATTGAAAACTAAATCACCATTATCCATTTGAGCCATATCATAAGGTTTTACATCTCTATAATTGAAATTTATTGTTTTTGCCCATAATACATTGGCTTGATTATCTACTTTACCTATATAACTCATAAAAGTATTATTATTATTTTCATAAACTAAAATATATTCTTTTGTATTAAAATAATATCCACTACCGTCATTAGCTTTAATAAAATCAGTATAAGATAAATCATCATCACCTCCAAAAAGAGTATTAACTTTAGGTAAGCCTTTCTCCCATAGCTTATTACCCATACTATCTATTCTTACAAAATGGAATACACTATTTCCTATTGAATCATTAGAACCTCTCAAGCTGCTTATAATATATCCATTACCTTCATTAGCTGGCAATATTTTTACACCCCTAAATCCTATATTATTTTGACCATTAAACATAGAATAATAATGTTTTTTCCATTGAAAAACGCCATTACTATCAAATTTTGCAATATATAAACCAAAAGTATCTGCCGTAGGATTTGGTGTAAATGTATTAGAACTTCCAGTAATGACAATATTTTTATCATCATCAACACAAAGACTCATTATTGCTTCAAAAAAATTAATACCTGCTTGATTATATCCTTGAAAAGATATCGTTTTTAAAGTATCTCCTTGATTATTGAAAAATACTAATCTATGATAAGGATTTAAACCATCATAGCCTTGAATAGGCATTACATATTTATTGGGACTAATCTTTGATAAAGAATTTCGAAAATATACAACCCCAGAAACATAATCGTTCGAATCCGCTTTTATTCCCTTAATCCATAATAAGTTCCCTTGATAATCAGTGGCTCCTATAAAGGGCATTACATTTATAAAACCGGAAACTATTGAATCTTTATTACTGGTACCGGTAAATATTATCTTGTCATTGTCTGCTAAAACATTAATAATATTACTATATTTATTCGAATTATTAGTTGTTCCAAATGCAAAGGTTGTATCAAATCCTTGTGCAAAATTTGATATTGGTAATAACCAAATAATTAAAAAAAAGTTTAATATTTTTTTCATAATATTTTAATTTTATTTTTACTAAAATTTAATTAGGTAAAAATAATCATTTTTTTTCAAATACTTATATATTTTTAATACCGAAATTTCTATACCCTTTGCTTTAGATTTACTACCTTTGAACTTTAAAAAAATAAATTTTTTCTCTAAAAATATTCAATTATGAGTTTAGAATCAAAAGTAATGGAGGCTATTAAAGAAGCCATGAAAGCCAAAGACGAAGTGGCTTTGAGAACTTTAAGAGCCATTAAATCTGCTATATTATTAGAAAAGACATCCAGTGGTGCCAAAGAAGAAATAGTAGAAGCCGACGAAATAAAACTTTTAACTAAAATGGCCAAACAGCGTCGGGAATCCTACGATATTTTTATGAAACAAGGCAGAGAAGATTTAGCCTCTAAAGAAAAAGAAGAATTAGATATTATTGATACCTATCTTCCGGCACAAATGTCTGAAGCAGAAATAGAAACAGAAGTAAAAAACATAATTGAATTGGTAGGTGCCAGCACTGCTGCCGATTTTGGCAAGGTAATGGGTGCTGCCAATAAATCTATGGCAGGTAAAGCTGATGGAAAAGTAATAGCAGAAATTGTAAAAAAACTATTACAATAATTCTTTTACACAAAAAAGCTGGTCTTTACAATAATTGTAAAGACCAGCTTTTTTTATTAGAAAATTTTATGGTCTTTCTATCACTAAAGCAGTAGAACCACCACCACCATTACAAATTCCGGCAGCTCCAATCTTAGCATTATTTTGAGCCAATACATTGATTAAGGTTACTACAATACGTGCACCTGAAGATCCTAAAGGATGACCTAAAGCTACGGCACCACCATTTACATTCACTTGCTCCGGCTTTAACTTCAATATTTCACAGTTTGCCAATCCTACTACACTAAAAGCCTCATTTAATTCAAAATAATCCACATCTGCCACCGTTAAATTAGCCTTTTGCAATGCTAATTGTACAGATTTTGCAGGAGCTGTAGTAAACCACTCCGGAGCTTGCTCTCCATCAGCATAAGAACGGATAATAGCCAAAGGCTGTAAGCCCAATTCAGTAGCCTTTTCTCTACTCATCAATACCAAAGCAGAAGCACCATCATTCATGGTAGAGGCATTGGCGGCAGTAACAGAACCATCTTTTTGAAAAGCAGAATTTAATTGTGGTATTTTATCGAATTTTACATTAAAAGGCTCTTCATCTTTTGCAAAAATAATAGGCTCTCCTTTTCTTTGAGGAATAATTACCGGTACAATTTCATTATCAAAAACACCTTCAGATACAGATTTTTGAGCTCTTTTATAACTTTCAATTGCAAAATTATCCTGAGCTTCTCTGCTGATATTCATTTCTTTAGCAGTATTTTCAGCAGCATTACCCATGGCATATTTATGGTAAACATCTGTCAAACCATCTTTTGCCAATCCATCTACCATGGCAGCATCACCATATTTATTACCCCAACGTAATGAGGGTGCATAAAAAGGCACATTGCTCATACTTTCCATACCACCGGCTACTACTATATCAGCATCACCACATTTAATAGCTTGTGCAGCTAATGTAATAGATTTCATACCACTGGCACAAACTTTGTTCACAGTAGTACAATTTACCTCATCCGGTAAACCTGCAAATTTTGCGGCCTGACGGGCAGGAGCCTGACCCAAATTGGCTTGTAATACGCAACCCATATATACTTCATTCACTTTTGAAGGCTCCAATTTTATTCTTTCTAATGCTCCTTTAATTGCAATAGCACCTAATTCAGTTGCTGAAAAACCTTTTAATGATCCGCCCCAGCTTCCCATAGGGGTACGCACTGCGGATACAATTACGACTTCTTTCATTTTAAAATAAAATATTTTTTTTGATTAAACGTAGCAAATGTAAGCATTTTGTAATAAAATTAGATGTTAATAAATGAAAGACTATATTACTTGAATATAGAATAGAATTACAGATATTCCTATATTTTATTCAAATTACTACTATTCGGCTCCCGGTATAGCCGCTAATAATTTTTTAGTATAATCCATTTCCGGGGTATTCAATATTGTTGCTGTCAATCCTTGTTCCACTATTTTACCTTTTTCCATAACCAAAACCTTATTGCAAAAAGATTTTACCACATTCAAATCATGGGTAATGAATAAATAAGTCAAATTATGCTCTTGCTGAATATTATACAGCAATTCTAATATCTGAGCTTGTATTTTTACATCCAAAGCAGCCACAGATTCATCACATATCAATAATTCCGGTTGTAAAGATAAGGCTCTGGCTATACAGATTCTTTGCCTTTGTCCTCCTGAAAATTCATGTGGATATTTCTTAATAGCATCAGAGGTTAATTGAACCTGATCTAATAATTGGATTACTTTTTTTTCCACTTCTTTTTTTGTGGAGATACTGTGTACTAACATTGGCTCCGAAAGAATATCAAAAACATTCAATCTCGGATTTAAAGAAGCATAAGGATCTTGAAAAATAATCTGAATAGATTTTCTAATAGCATACCAATCTTTAGTTTTTAATTGGGTAAGGTTTTTATCTTTAAAAAGAATATTACCAGATGTAGATTGCTGCAATCCTAGAATACATTTACTCAAAGTGGTTTTTCCACATCCTGATTCACCTACCAAGCCCATTCTATCCCCTTTATTAACCTGAAAACTAACATCATCCACGGCTTTAAATTCTTTAATAACTTTTCCGCTCCAGTTTACAGATTCGGGATAATACACTTTAAGATGTTCAACATTTAATAATACATTTTGTTTTTTATCTTGTATTTCAGGTGCTTTAAATTCTGATACAAACATCTTCTTTACTACTTTACCTTTCTCCAAAATAACATAATCATCCGCAATTTCTTTAGCCAAAGCTAGATCGTGTGTGATGAATAATAAAGCCGTATTAAATTCTTGCTGTAATTCCTTCATCAAAAGAATAATTTCTTTTTGAACGGTTACGTCTAAAGCTGTTGTGGGTTCATCTGCAATTAACACTTTTGGATGGTTGCACATAGCCATAGCTATCATTACTCTTTGTTTTTGTCCTCCTGATAATTGGTGTGGATAACGATTATAACTACTTTTCGGATTAGGTATTTTTACTTTTTCCAACCATTTTATAGCTAATATTTTTCCTTCAGAAAGACTTATTTTTTGATGGGTAATTATAGATTCCAATAATTGCTCGCCCACTTTCATTATGGGATTTAAGGCACTCATGGGCTCTTGAAATATCATACTAATTTCTTTACCTCTAACGGATTGCCATTCCTTAGGTTTCAAAGTATTTAATACTTTTTCATCTTCACCTTCTCCTAAAATTAAATAGCCTGTTTGTGTAGCGTTTTTGGGTAATAAACCCATCACTGCCAATGAGGTTAAAGATTTACCCGAGCCGGAAGCACCAATCAAAGCTACTGTTTTACCTTTGGCAATAGAAAAATTAATTCCTTGTAAGGCATGAAATGAAGGCGTTCCTGCAAAGGTGATATGTAAATTTTTTACCTGAAGCATTATTTAATTTTATCGTTCACAAAAGTAGATGCTTTCTTTGGAAAAACAAATCTTCAATTTTTTTCCATCCACATCATTATAGTAATTGTTATTTATTTATTTAAAAAAGAATATTTACTATTATTAGGAGTGTGGAAATATGGATAACTATTTTTATTCCCTATTGTTTTTTTAAAAGTTTCATTTGTACCCACTTTACTCACATTTATTTTTTTATTGTAACATAGGTTTTAAGCTATAAAATTTTGTTTTATCCACAATGTGGATTTAATTATTTATTTGTTGTTTTTTGGAATGTGAGTAGGATAACTATTATTTTTTTAAAAGTTATTCTTCATTTTTTTAATTGAAATTTTTATTTATTTAATATAGGAATAAATATTTTATGGTTTTAAACAATAGTGTTTAATTTTTCACGCTTTATACCTGCTGATTGGGTAGAAAAATAGGATAACTATTATTATCCATGTGGAAATGTGGAAAAAGTATCCGAATAAAATAATATGGTATATTTAAAAAATAAGCTATTGTAAATCAATACAATAGCTTATTTTTTAAGTGGATATTTTTATTATTTTGTCCTTTCTATAATCCAATCTGTTACCGATGGTGCTAATTCTTTTTGAGAACGTGCTCCTACAAATACTCCAATATGTCCACCAGGGAAGGCATATTCTGTTTTATCCTTTGAGCCTATTTTATCCATAATAGCTAATGTGGATTTATTAGGAATAATGGTATCTCCGGTTGCATATACATTTAAATAAGGTACTGTCATTTTTTTCAAATTTACTTTTACCCCACCTAATTCTAATTCACCTTTTATTAATTTATTGTCACGGAACAGGTCTTTGATATATTTTCTGTACATTTCTCCTGCTATTGCCGGTAAATCAGATTTCCATTTTTCCATTCTTAAGAAGTTTTCCATTTTAGCTTTATCTTCTAAACTATCCATAATACCTAAGTATTTAGAAATATTCATTGAAGGTTTTAACATGGAGAAGGCACTGTCTATCATTTCGCCTGGGATAGTACCGACACTGTCCACCATAGCATCTACATCTATATATTTTGCCCATTTATATAGCATATTATCTCTGGAGCCAAAATCGAATGGAGCTACATAAGTAGTTAAGGTTTGTAATTTTTCAGGATATTTTGAAGCATAAATCATAGAGTAAGTTCCAGCTTGACAAATAGCCATTTTATGTATTTTTTCTACCTTATGTCTTTTACGCACAAAATCAACGGCATCATTCATATAACCATCAATATAATCTTCCATGGTTAAATATTTATCTGCCTGTGTAGGATAGCCCCAATCCATGATATATACATCTAATCCCAAGTCCACAAATTTTTTCATAAGACTTTTGTCTGGTTGTAGGTCTAATACATCATGTCTGTTCAACATCGCAAAAGATACCAATACAGGAATTTTACATTTTACCGCTACACCTTCTCTTAAATAATGATATATTTTTACTTTATCTTTTTGAAAAACCAATTCTTTAGGGGTTGTGGCTACTTCTACATCTTCCATTTTTTGAAGAGCTTCATAGCCTTTGTATAATTTTTCTGTTGTGTTTGTAATTTCATCTACAAACGAAATAGGATTAACTGTCATAATTTTTTTTATTTAAATTTTTTTAAAATCAACCTCCTAATTTAGGATATATTTTTGATATGACCAAAAGTTACCAATTATTTTTTATTATTTTCTTTTCTTCTTTGATTTTTTTTAATGAAAAAGCTTCTATTTCTTCAGTATTTATATTTTGATTTAATAATAAATCATATTGGTATAATTTATTTTCGGAGGCTTCTATAGTTAATATATTATGTCTTACTATTAGTTTGATTATGTTTTCCCAACTTATTATTTTAATATTTTCTCTTTTTACTAATACACCTTCATTTTCTATTGAAATACTATATTGTTTTCTGATATTGTTTTCTGCATAAAATGCATATACAATACCTAATATTCCAATAGCTGCATAAGAAGCGGGTAAATACCATTTATTGATGTAGCTGAAGATTAGAATAGGTAATATTAAAAGGATTTCAATAGTTCTTAGAGTATTACTATTTGTTTTATTTTTTATTATTTTTTTATTGAATTTAATACTAATAAATAGTAAGAGGATACCTATTATTAGGTAAGATCCTGCTATTATTTCATAAGTACTTTTATTTTCAACAGTTACATTAGCTGCAAATTTTATAGCATTTACTGCCATATAGGTAACAGCTCCCATTATAATTAATAAGAAAGCTGCCATGAGGTGGGAGAATGTAATATTTTTAGTATTCTTTTTTTCTTGTTTTATTAATAATTCGTATTTCACCAGATTAATTTTTTTGAGACATAAATATATTACACATTTTATATAAAACTCTTGCTCCTACCAAAGGGTCTATAGTATCTACAAATTCGCCTCCGGAGCTTACTTCATTCAAATCAAATCCTATTATTTTTTTTCCACTTTCTTTTATTTTTTTTAATAGATAGAATACTTGTTCTATTTCAAATCCTCCTGGTACAGGTGTTCCTGTGTTTGGACATAATTTAGGATCTAAACCATCAATATCAAAACTAATATAGATTTGATTTGGTAAGTTAGAAATAATATCATCTACTATTTGTTTCCAAGTTTCACCTTCGTACATTCTGTCCTTTATATGTTGGTTAAAGAATGTTTTAATTTTAGGATGATTATCTATTCTTTCTTTTTCCTCATCACAAAAATCTCTTATTCCAACTTGAACCAATTTGCTTACTTCTTTAACTTCTTCCAAAATATTATACATAATAGAAGCATGTGAATAGTTAAAATGCTCATAGGCTTTTCTTAAATCTGCATGTGCATCAATATGCAATACACCAAAAGAAGGGTATTTTGTTGCTAAAGCCTGTATATAGCCTAATGGAGTACTATGATCTCCACCCAACATCACTACTTTTTTGCCTTTATTCAAATAGTCTAAAGTTAAGTCTTTTAACCAGTTTTTAAAGTATGCTCCACCTTCATTTACTTCTTTTATTTTTTCGCAGAGTTGGCTATTTTTTTCTATAATAGTCCCTTCCATTAATGCTCCAATTACTAATTCTGAACAAGCCCTTAGATAATAACTTTTAGACTCTATATTTTTATCTATGGGCAACATATAATAACCTTTCTTCCATTGGTCTATTCCATCTTCATCATAAAGGTCTATTTGTTTTGATGCTTCTAAAATTTGTTCCGGTCCTTTTGCTGTTCCAGCTCTGTAACTAACCGTTACCTCCCAAGGACAAGGTATTATTATTAATTCTGCATTGTCTTCGGTACTGGGTAATCCAAATATATTATTATCTGCTAAACCTAAAGTATTAGGGTCAAAATTTTCAAAATGGTTCATTGTTTCTTTTTGTATTTGTGTTGCAAAGGTATTTTTTTATCATCAATTGTTTAAGTTCTTTATTATTTAATTTTATTGTGTTTTTACAAAAATTTTATTAATAATATTATGGTTTTTTTAACAATAAAAATTTGGAGCTTTGCTTTGCTTTATCTTTGTTATCAGAATAAACGTTTATTAATAACCAATCTATGAATAAAAGATTCTAATTTTTTTAGAATTTATTAATCAATTTTCATTTTTAAAAACTTAAATTATGGTAGCAATTAAAAAAATGTTCTTTATGATTGCATTGTTTTTAGGTTCATTTACCTATACGAATGCACAAACAAATTTTAATTTCACAGATGATGGTGAAAATGTAAATTTTGAAATAGATAATACAATTGAGCCTTCGGATTATGATGGTAAGGTTTTTAATCTTGTTGCACGCCCAACACACTATATAAATGTTAGTTTTAATAACGAATATGGGTTTGGTGGTTTTACACTCGGAGTGGATGATGGTGTTTCTACTAGTGATATAATACACATGTTGTGTGATTTGTTTAATTGGAATTATCCATAAAATCCGAACTAAAGATGCAATTTTATTAAGTGTATACTTTCAATTGGTAGCTATTTACGTAATAAAAACTAAATAGCTACTTTTTTTTAAATTTAATATTTATTTTATATTTATGTATAGGTTTGCTTTATTATTGAGTTGTTTTGCTAATATTTTTATTGTTTCTGCTTTTTCTCAAAATATGGGTATGATAGAATATACATTTAAAGACGGTGGTGAAATAAAGAAAATGGAATTGTACTTTGATTCTTTTCAAAGTAAGTGCGTTTATAATAAAATTGGTTTTGAAACAGGCTATAATGAGCAATTGAAACAAACTTTTTCAGGATTTACGATTTCTTTTAAACAATATGACTCAATAGGTATTATTATTTATCGTAATTTCTTCGAAAAGAATTTGCTTATTCGTTATCTTAAAGTTTCAGGTTTGTCTCCTTTTTTGGTAACAGATAATTGGGTTGACATGAATTGGAAGTTATCTAAAAGGAAAAAGAATATCTTAGGCTATAAATGTTTTAAGGCATCTACAGATTTTAGAGGAAGAAAATATGTTGTTTGGTACACTACATCAATTCCCCTACCTTATGGTCCATGGAAGTTTTGTGGATTGCCCGGGATTATCCTTTTAGCATATGATACTGACAAACTATTTGAGTGGAAGGCTATTCAATTATCTTTGGAATCTAATACTCCTATATCCCCTCCTTATGAAGCTGAGCATAAAGACTTGAAACAATTTGTTTACTATTTAGACAATCAGTTAGAATTTGTTTATGAACGGATAAAGAAAAAATCAGATAGTTTGAATATTAATAAACCATCGAACAAACAAATTATAGTAGGAGACTTTCAAAGATTTACATCTGTTGGATGGGAAAGAAAAAAAAGATTGGAGGTTAAATATGAATTTGAAAAGAACATTCCTTTTCAGATTGAAGATTATTTAAAGAAACAAAAAAACAGTAGTGATAGTACTTATTACTTTAATTTCGAAAGGAAATAATGTTTTTATTATTGATTTGAAATAACTTTTACTTTAATAACTGTTGATGGATATTTTAAATATTTAAAAATAATTTCAAACCTTGTTTTATTTAATAATATCTTTAATTAAAAAACTATTCGTTATTTTATATAATTTGACTTTTTTATTAATAAATATATATTGTTCCACGTGGAACAATATTGAGTTTAATCAAGTTGCTATCAATAATTTAATACTTTCTTATTTTAAAATAGTTTAATTTTGCTATTCTTAAATATTAAAAGTAAGATTTAAAACAAGATGTTTAAAGAATATGATGTTATTGTAGTTGGTGGTGGTCATGCCGGTTGCGAGGCTGCTGCTGCTGCTGCAAATATGGGTTGTAAAACTCTTTTGATTACAATGAATATGCAAACCATTGCTCAAATGTCTTGTAATCCTGCTATGGGCGGAATAGGGAAAGGTCAAATATTGAGAGAGATAGACGCTTTGGGTGGTTACAGTGGTATTGTGTCAGATAAATCTATGATTCAATTTAGAATGCTCAATCGGTCTAAAGGACCTGCAATGTGGAGTCCAAGATGTCAATCTGATAGAATGGAGTTTGCACTGTTCTGGAGAGAAATGTTGGAGCAAACCGAGAATGTTGATTTTTGGCAAGATATGGTAAAAGGTTTAATTGTTTCACGTGGAACAGTAGAAGGAGTAGTTACCGGAATGGGACTTGAAATAAGAGCTAAAACTGTTGTATTAACTAATGGTACTTTTTTAAACGGTGTGATTCATGTAGGATTAAAACAATTTGGAGGAGGACGTATGGGTGAAAAAGGTGCTACCGGATTGACAGAGCAATTAGTTGATTTAGGCTTTGAAAGTGGTCGATTAAAGACAGGAACTCCTGCAAGAATAGACGGAAGAAGTTTGGATTATACTAAAATGGATGTGCAGGAAGGAGATGAAGAAGTTACTGGATTTTCTTATTTGGAGGTAGAAAGTAAAATAAAAAAGGATCCAAAACGTCAAAGATGCTGTTGGATTACTTATACCAGTCCGGAAGTTCATGATGTTTTAAGGACAGGTTTTGATCAATCTCCTATGTTTCAAGGAAGAATTCAAGGTACAGGACCCAGATATTGCCCAAGTATAGAAGATAAAATAAATAGATTTGCAGATAAAGATAGACATCAATTATTTGTAGAGCCGGAAGGTTGGAATACAGTTGAAATCTATGTAAATGGATTTTCATCTTCTCTACCTGAAGAAATTCAGTTTAATGCAATCCGTAAGGTAAAAGGATTTGAAAATTGTAAATTCTTTAGACCGGGTTACGCCATAGAGTATGATTACTTCGCCCCTACCCAACTGAAATTGACTTTAGAAACCAAACAAATTAATAATTTATTTTTTGCAGGACAAATTAATGGTACTACCGGATATGAAGAAGCTGCTTGTCAAGGACTGATTGCCGGTATAAATGCAGCAAGAAATGTTCAAGAAAAAGAAGCCTTTGTTCTAAAAAGAGACGAAGCTTATATTGGTGTGTTGATTGACGACTTAATCAGTAAAGGAACAGAAGAACCTTATAGGATGTTTACCTCTCGTGCCGAATTTAGAACTTTATTAAGACAGGATAATGCAGATATCCGTCTTACCCAAAAAGGATATGATATCGGTTTGGCTAAACAAGAGCGTTTAGATTTGGTAAATCAAAAAATTAAGCAAACGGATGAAGTAATTCAAATTTTGGAAAATTTTGCCATCAAACCTTCTGAAATAAATGAAATTTTAGAAAATAATGGTCATATTGCCTTAAAAGAAGGTCAAAAAGCCTCAAAATTGGCTCTAAGACCTGACATTTCAATAAATGAATTAATGACCTACCTTCCTACGCTACATCAAAAACTTGAAGGCTTCAAAAAAGAGTCTTTAGAGCAGGCAGAAATACTTTTGAAGTATGGAGTTTATATGGAAAAAGAAAGAGAGCTGGCAAAACGTATGGGTTTTATGGAGGATTTAATTATTCCGGATAGCTTTAATTATGAAAAGGTAAATGCACTTTCTATGGAAGCCCGAATTAAGCTCAATAAAATTAAACCTCAAACTTTAGGCCAGGCTTCAAGGATATCTGGTGTCAATCCAAGTGATATCCAAATATTGATGGTACATATGGGGAGATAGAAAATAAACCTATAAGGTTTTTAAAACGTTATAGGTTTGGTGAACCTTACTTCAAAATAAAGAATTTTACCATTTATTGTAATATTTTCCTTTAAAAATCGTATTTTTGTAAGTTATCCTATTAATTCATGGTAATAAAGTGTTTATGGAATTAACTTTTTTTGGACATGCCTGTTTTTTAGTACAATTTGGTGATACCAAAGTGTTATTTGACCCTTTTATCAGTCCGAATGAAATGGCAAAGCATATTGATATTCAATCTATTGAAGCAGATTATATATTTGTTTCTCATGGGCATGAAGATCATGTAGCCGATTTGTTAAGTTTAGCAAAGCAAACAAAGGCTACCGTGGTCTCTAATTTTGAAATTATCAATTGGGTTACTGCACAAGGATATGATAAGGTACACCCCATGAATTTTGGCACAAAAAAATTTGATTTTGGTATGGTGCACTTTGTACCGGCAGCACATAGCAGTGCTTTACCGGATGGTAGTTATGGTGGCAATCCTGGTGGTTTTATTTTTAAAACCAAGGAAGGTAATTTCTATTATACCGGTGATACCAGTCTTACCGCCGAGTTTACCATGATTCCCTATTATGGTAAATTAGATGCTGTTATTATGCCTATCGGGGGTAACTTTACCATGGATGTTGAAGATGCCATCATCGCTGCTGATTTGATTAAATGTGATAATATTATCGGGGTGCATTATAACACTTTTGGTTATATTGTAATTGATGAAAATCAAGCCCAATCACGTTTTGAAGGAGCAGGGAAAAAGTTAAGTTTGCCAAAGATTGGGGAGACTATAAAATTAAAATAATCCGAAAAAAGATTTTGGAATTAATAAATTAAAGAACAGGATATGACGAAGATAATAGCAATAGCCAATCAAAAAGGTGGAGTGGGAAAAACAACTACTGCCATTAATTTGGCGGCCAGCCTAGCAGTATTAGAATATAAAACTTTATTGATTGATGCCGATCCCCAAGCCAATAGTACTACGGGAAATGGTTTTGATTTGAAAAATATTAAATTAAGCTTGTATGATTGTTTGGTAAATGAACTGGCTATAAATGATGCGGTACTGACCTCTGAAACACCTAATTTATATGTTTTACCTTCTCATTTGGATTTAGTGGGTGCCGAAATTGAATTGATTAATCATCCAAACCGGGAACATATCTTAAAACATGCACTTAGTCATGTAGAAAAGGAGTATGATTTTATTATTATCGATTGCTCCCCTTCTTTAGGATTGATAACCGTAAATGCCTTAACGGCAGCAAATTCGGTTATTATTCCGGTTCAATGTGAGTATTTTGCATTGGAAGGTTTAGGAAAATTATTAAATACCATAAAAATCGTTCAAAATAGATTGAATACAGATTTAACAATAGAAGGCATTCTAATGACGATGTATGATGGCAGGCTACGGTTAAGCAACCAAGTGGTAGAAGAAATAAAAAACCACTTTGAATCATTGGTATTTAAAACCATTATTCATAGAAATACCAGATTAGGCGAAGCTCCCAGTTTTGGAAAGCCGGCTTTAATGTATGATACAGAGAGCACCGGGGCCATAAATTATTTAAATTTGGCAAAAGAAATTTTACAAAAAAACAATCTCACCACTATTAAAAATTCAGAAAGTAAATTAAATGCTTGATATGGCACAGAGTAAGAAGAAAGATTTAGGGAAAGGCATAAGGGCATTGTTGAATACAATAGACGATGATTTGAAATTAAATGAAACGGCTATTGCAGGAGCTAATGCTAATAACGCTACCGTTACCGGAATTGGCAGAATTCCTGTGGATAAGATAAAAACAAATCCTAAGCAACCCCGATATGATTTTGATGAAGAAGCCCTTAATGAATTGGCAGAAAGTATCAAATTGCATGACATTATTCAGCCGATAACCGTTATTAAACTTAAAGATGGTTTTTATCAACTTATTTCTGGAGAGCGTCGTTGGAGAGCATCTAAAATGGCAGGACTGGAAACTATTCCGGCCTATTTGAGAGAGGCTAATGACCAGGAACTACTGGAAATGGCATTGTTGGAAAATCTTCAAAGAGAAAACCTGAATGCTATTGAAATTTCATTGAGTTATAAAAGATTGATGGATGAATGTGAATTGACTCAAGAACAGGTGGCAGAAAGGATGAAGAAAGAAAGAAGTACGGTAGCCAACTATCTTAGATTGCTAAAACTACCTCCGGATATTCAAAAAGCTGTAAGAGACGGTGAATTGTCTATGGGTCATGCCCGCTCAATAATAGGATTAGACAAGGTGGATGAGCAACTTTATGTTTTTAGAGAATGTACCAGCAAGGGGATGTCCGTAAGACAAGTGGAAGCCTTGGTAAAATCTATGCAACAGGATGCAAAAGTAAATGTACCAAAAGCAAAAGTAGAAAAGAAGTTACCGGCTGCCTATAAACGTATAGAAGACGATATGGCAAGTCACTTTTCTTCAAAAGTTATTTTAGAAAGAAAGAATAATGGCAAAGGAAATATCACTATCGATTTTCATAGTGATGAAGAATTAGAACGAATTATGGAAATTATGGGCTTGTAATAAAGAAAAATTATGATGAAATACTTGAAATTTCGATATTTTTTTTTATCTTGCTCTCCCAAATACTATTGCCAAGCAATAGTATAAATAAATAATATAATTATTTTATGCAAAAAATACATACCAAAATATTTTTAGCCTTAATGGTCTTAATAGGTTTTACTGCTTGTAAAAAAAGCAATAACCTCGGTCAAGACAACGATTCGGTTATTATTACCCCACATACTGTTTTTGCAGGAGCGTCCAATGGCTGGATAGTAAATACTAATGATGGAAAATCTTTTAATAGCATGTTTCCGCCGGATGGCAGTCCTATTAAAATGATAAGTACTTCTGGACCTAATGTGTTGATGCTGAAATCACAATTGTTTTTAAGTGATAATGGAGGCATTAGTTTTAACCCACTTACTTTTAGCAATTATAACCAAAAACCTTGGCGTTATTGGGTGTTAGACTGTGCAAATAATAGCAGAGTTTATATGGCTTCTAAAAGTGGGAAAGGAGTGGCCTATTCTGCTGATAGCGGTAGAACATGGCAGGAAGATGAGAACTGGCAAGAGTTTACTTCCCCTAACGTGGCTATCTCTAGTTTTTGCGAAACAGAAGATGGAGCAGTATATGCTTTCAGTGACCGTTATAATGTATTATACAGAAAAGATAATACGACCAGCCCTTGGACAGCAGTAACTATCGAAGGAGAGTTTCCTGCAATTTCAGCCTATTATTTAGTTACTAATAGTCGGGATTTGTATATAGCTGATTATAATGGTTTAGGTGGTGTTTGGTACAGTCAGGATAAGGGAGTGAGCTGGACACATTTTAACAATGGGGTTTTACCTACAGATGGTTCAGAAAGAGTGTTAGGTGCTGCAGTGGGTACAGGTGGTACTGTGGCCGTGGCTACAGAAAAAGATGTATATTTTGCTACCAATTATCAAGGATTTGTAAAGGCTAATACCGGATTAGATAAAGGAACAAAAGTATTTGGTATCACCTCTAAATATAATAGATACAAGAATGGCAATTGGGTTCCTTTTCTTTACTTAGCTACCAGCAAAGGGATTTATAGAAGTGATGATAACGGCTTTTCTTGGGACAAAGTAACCTTTAACGAATTTGATTTTTCTTATCCTGCCATTTATTAATTTAAGGTTGAAAGATAATAAGATTAATTGCCCTTCAGTTATGAAGGGCTTTTTATTTTTTTATGCTTTTCAACTTCAATAATGTTTATTTAGGGTTTGCTGTTAAACTCAATCAAAAGACATTTCTTCATATTTTTTATT
>DAOMPL010000052.1:0-21040 GCA_035444785.1 Edaphocola sp.
ATCGGCTTCGAATGAAAGTTAGCGCTAAAATCTGCTACCTCGCAAAGCTGCTGGAAGTTACCAGCAAGCGTAAAAGACGACACGACAACAATAAACAGAAGACTAAAAACTGAAATAAAGTAAACCATTTTGACAGGTGAACACGGACATAGAAAAGATACAACAAACGGACAGCGAGTAAGCCGAAACTCATTGCCTACCCTTCTGTGTTTTAATTTTTTTCCCACCGCACAAAATATTTTGAAATTCTATGCCAGCCCGCAAATGGCACATTTGGTTTTGCCCGACACACAAGCCGACCCTTCGCAAAACCAAAAGAGCCATTTTTTGCCACCGCACCAAAGACAGTTTTGCGACTTAAAATTGTAATTTAGAAACCTGAAAATAAACGAAAAGACAAATACGAAATGAGCTTAAATACACAATCACTGCAACCCGTTATTAACTTCCTTTGGACAGTTGCGGATGATGTTTTGGTAAATACTTACCAAAAAGGAAAATACAAAGATGTTATCCTGCCAATGGTGGTTATTCGCAGACTGGACTTGCTTTTAGAACCCACCAAAGAACAGGTTTTAAAGACCTTCAACGAATACAAATCCAAACTTCAAAACTTAGACAGCTTGCTGACCAACAACAAACACGGTTCAGGTTTGGCATTTTACAATACTTCAAAGTTTACTCTGAAAAAACTGCTTGACGACCCGAAAAACCTGAGAAGTAATTTTGAAAACTATTTGAACGGCTTTTCTGAGAATGTGCAGGACATTATAAAACAATTCAAATTCAGAAACGAAATTGAAACATTGGATGAAGCAGATATTCTGTTTTCATTGATTGAAAAATTCTGTTCTCCGAAAGTGGAATTGCACCCAGACAAGCTGCCACCCTTGGCAATGGGTTATGTGTATGAAGATTTGGTAAGACGATTTAACGAAGAAAACAACGAAGAAGCAGGAGAACACTTTACGCCAAGGGAAATCATTGATTTAATGACGCACCTTGTTTTCTTGCCGGTAAAAGACAAAATCAAGCAGGGCACTTATTTAATTTACGACCCTTGTGTGGGTAGCGGTGGAATGCTGACCATTGCTAAAAACTTTTTGTTAAACCCTGATGGACTGATTAAAAGCAATGCCACCGTTCATTTATACGGACAGGAAAGCACGCCTTTCATTTATGCGACTTGCAAAAGCGATATGCTGATAAAAGGCGAAGACCCCGACAAAATTGCTTATGGCAGCACATTGAGTGCTTATGGATTTGATAAGGATTTGAAGTTTGACTTCATGCTCACCAATCCGCCTTATGGAAAGACCTGGGCACCTGATAAAAAAGCATTAGGCGTTGGCCCTAAAGGAGCCATCATTGATAAACGCTTTATGCTGAAAGGCAGCTATAAAGAAGAAGCCGTTACCAGCCGTGTGAATGATGGACAGTTGATGTTTGTGTTGCACATGCTGAGTAAAATGAAAGACACCGAACTCGGCAGCCGTATTGCTTCTGTTCACAATGGTTCAGCTTTGTTTACAGGTGATGCAGGACAAGGCGAAAGCGAAATTCGTAAATACATTATTGAAAACGATTTATTGGAAGCCATTGTAGCATTACCCAACGATATGTTTTACAACACAGGCATTCCTACTTACATTTTCCTTTTCACCAACCGAAAAGCGAAAAACCGTAAAGGCAAAGTGCAATTGATAAATGCTACTTCCGAAAACTTCTATAACAGGATGCGAAAGCCATTAGGCAAAAAGCGAGTTGAGTTTTCAGCTGAACATATTACAGTGATTGAAAAAATGTTCCTGAATTTTGAAGAGAACGAATACAGCAAAATATTTGACAATCAAGATTTCGGTTATTCTCAAATAACCGTGAACCGCCCGTTGAAAGACGAGAAAGGTAAAATTGTAACTGACAGCAAAGGCAAACCAAAGCCCGACCCAAAACTAAAAGACACCGAAAACATTCCATTGAAAGAAGATATTCAGGATTTTTTTGAACATGAGGTATTGCCTTTTGCTCCTGATGCTTGGTGGGATAAAAAAGACACCAAGATTGGCTATGAAATAAACTTTGCCAAATACTTTTATAAGCATCAACCGCCAAGACCATTGACACAAATAGCGAAAGATATTTTTGCAATTGAAGAAGAAACCGATGGGTTATTAAAAGAAATTATTGAATAAATGGAATCTACTAAAGAGCTAATTGAAAAATTAAACCTTAGTGATGAATGCACCACTATTGAAGCCAAAAAGGCTACAAATATTCATCGCTCTGTTTTGGAGTCGGTTTGTGCCTTTGCTAACGAACCAGGCTTAGGTGGAGGTTATATTTTATTGGGGGTTGAACGTGAAGAAAATTCTTTGTTTCCCTACTACAATGTTTGTGGTGTAAGTAACCCGGATAAACTGCAACTGGATTTAAGTACCCAGTGTGCCGATATGTTTAATCAGCCCGTTCGCCCCGAAATAGTAGTAGATAATATTTCAGGAAAAAATGTACTCAATGTATTTATTCCTGAATTGCCGCCTTCTCAAAAGCCTGTTTATTTTAAATCAGAAGGCTTGCCAAGAGGAGCTTACCGGAGAATCGGCTCCAGCGACCAGCGATGTACTGATGACGACTTATTTGTTTTTTACAACAAAGAAGATTCATTAGACAGCAGCATTATTAAGGATACAAGTTTGGATGATATTAGCGAAGAAGCTTTGCAACTTTACCGGAATTTAAGAAGCAAGGTAAATCCCTATGCCGAAGAATTACAATATAACGATACTGAATTATTACAGTCATTAGGTTGCATCAAAAAAGAAAATGGAAATTGGTGCCTTACCTATACTGGTTTACTGGTCTTTGGCAAACGGCAATCTCACAGGCGGTTGCTTCCAATGGTAAGGGTGGACTATATCCGTGTTCCGGGAAATGAATGGGTAGCTGACCCCGAAAACAGATTTACAACTATTGATATGCGTGGACCTCTCATCGAATTATTACAAAGGGCATTCAGTGCAATTGCAGATGATTTACCCAAGGGATTTCTTCTGCCTGAAGGTGAAATTCAGGCAGATAGCATCGGCCTGCCATCCAAAGTACTTCGAGAAGCCATTGTAAATGCTTTTATTCACCGCACATACAGAGAAAACCAGCCCATACAAATTATACGGTACGGAAACAGGCTCGAAATAAAAAACCCCGGCTTCTCCTTAAAACCGGAAGAACAATTAGGAGAGCCGGGGTCAAGAAACAGGAACCCTTTCATTGCAGCCATTTTTCATGAAACAAACCTTGCCGAAACCAAAGGCAGTGGCATACGCACCATGCGTACCCTCATGGAAAAAGCAGAACTAATGCCACCAACGTTTGAAAGCGACCACGGCAACAACCAGTTTACGGCTCGCTTGTTACTGCACCACTTCCTCAACGAAACTGATGTAAAATGGCTCATGCAGTTCAACAGTTACCTACTGGATGACAGCCAAAAAAGGGCTTTGATTTTTGTACGGGAAGTAGGCGCCATTGACAATGCTACCAACCGCCAGCTAAATGGTTTGGACACCCTTCGGTCAAGTACTGACCTGCGGGGCCTGAGAGATAAGGATATTCTTTTGCAAAAAGGAAAGGGGCGTTCTACTTATTACATACCCAATCCTAAATTCGTATTGTGGAATTTGGATGGCCAAAATACATCCATTAAAGAGATTAGTGCACCAGTTGCTGACCTTAGTGCACCAGTTGACGACCTTAGTGCACCAGTTGACCAATCCTTAGTGCACCAGTTGCCGCCTCATTTAAAAGAAAAACTGGGGCAATTACCCCAAAGAATTGCCGACCCCTCAATTTTAGAAGAAATAATTATAGAATTATGCAACTTTAAGTCATTGAAATCAAATGAACTAAGTGGCATATTGGGCAAAAGTGAAAAATACCTGCTACGTAATTTCCTAACACCACTAAGGGAGGCCGGTCAGCTGGAATACACCTATCCGGAAATGCCCAACCATCCACAACAGGCTTATAAAACCGTAAAGCATGACTGAAACAGCAATAGGAAATGCAGCCAATACCGCTTGGCTTGGAGAGTTTCCCTCACACTGGCAGGTGATACGTATCAAAAATCTGTTTCAGGAAATGGACAGCCGAAGCGAAACAGGCAGCGAAGAACTGCTTTCGGTTTCGCATTACACAGGCGTAACGCTGAAGCGTGAAAGTTTGGAAAACGAAGACGACCACCTAACCAATGCAGCAAGTTTAGTGGGTTATAAATTGGTGCAGCAAGGCGATTTGGTTATCAATATCATGTTGGCTTGGAACGGCAGTTTAGGCATTTCGCCATATAACGGCATGACAAGCCCTGCTTACTGTGTTTACCGAATTAAAGGCGACAATAATCCCGAATATTTTGGCTATTTGTTTACCACCAATTTATTTAAAGCCGAGTTTCGCAGACACAGCACAGGCATTATTGACAGCCGTTTGCGTTTATACTCCGATAAGTTTTTCAGCATTTTTACCGTAGTTCCGCCCAAAGTCGAGCAAGACGAAATTGTGCAATACATCAAAACACAGGAAGAAAAGATAAACCTGTTTATACAGAAGAAACAACGGTTTATTGAGTTGTTGAAGGAGCAGAGGCAACGTGTAGTTGAGGAAGTAATTAAAAATGGGACAAACCAAAAAGTCGAATTTAAAGAAACTGGTATTGGTTGGCTTGGTAAAATTCCAAAGCATTGGAGGATTTGTCGTTTGAAAGAATGTGGAACGTATAAAAGTGGAGACAATATTACGAGTGAACAAATAGAACCAATAGGAGAATATCCAGTTTATGGTGGTAATGGTTTAAGAGGGTATTTTGATAACTACACTCATGATGGCGACTTTGCTCTTATTGGAAGGCAAGGTGCATTGTGTGGTAATATTAACTATGCTCATGGTAAATTTTGGGCATCAGAACATGCGGTTGTTGTTACATTAAATCAAGATATTGAATTGTATTGGTTTGGTGAGACATTAAAGGTGATGAACTTAAATCAATATTCACAATCAGCAGCGCAGCCAGGAATTTCTGTTGATAGAATTAGAGCATTACACATGCCTTTACCACCCATTGAAGATCAAAAACAAATAGTATCACACATAAAAACAGAAACCGCCACCATAGACACTGCCATAGCCAAAGCCGAACGGGAAATAGAACTGATAAAGGAATACAAAGAGGCAATGATAAGTGAGGCGGTGATGGGGAAGATAGTGGTTAGTGGTTAGTGATTAGTTGTTAGTTAATATGAAGAAGGATAGCAATATAAGGAATAAGAGTTTTGGATTTGCCGTGAGAGTGGTGAAGTTGTATCAGTATTTGATTGCAGAAAAGAAAGAATTTGTGTTGAGTATACAACTGCTGCGATGCGGAACGAGTGTGGGTGCTATGGTGAGAGAAGCGGAACACAGCGAAAGCAAAGCCGACTTTATCCATAAATTAGCGATTGCCCAAAAAGAAATAAACGAAAGTATTTATTGGTTAGAATTAATGCATGAAACCGAATATTTAAACAAAAGTGAGTTTGAAAGCTTAAATAATGATGCCGTAGAATTAATAAAAATTCTCACCATCATCATCAAAAACACCAAACAAAACCTAAGTACTAACCACTAATAACTAACAACTAAAAGAATGAGTGAAATAATTATATATAAGAATCCCGAAAATAAGGCTGAGGTTGAAGTAGCGTTTCAGGGAGAAACTTGTTGGTTGTCTCTTAAGCAAATAGCTAAGTTATTTGAAAGGGATAAATCTGTTATTTCGAGGCACTTTAAAAGTATATTTCTGTCGGAAGAATTAGATAGAAATTCAGTTGTTGCAAAAAATGCAACAACTGCTTCTGATGGAAAAACCTATGAAGTTGAATATTATAATCTTGATGCAATTATTTCTGTTGGTTACAGAGTTAACTCCAGGCGAGGAACCCAATTTCGTCAATGGGCTACCCAACGGCTCAAAGATTATTTGGTTCAGGGCTATGCCATCAACCAAAAGCGATTAGACGAATTAGGCCAGATGGTGCAACTCATTGAGCAATCAGGCAAAAATGAAACCCTGCAATTGCAAGAAGCGAAAGGGTTGTTGGAAATTCTTGGCAACTATACGAAGAGTTTTGTCCTGCTCAATCAATACGACAGCCATAACCTGCAAACAGGCAAATTAAATGAAAATATTACTTACGAAATAGAATATGATGAAGCCATACATGCTGTTACAGAATTGAAGAAGCAACTTATAGTAAAAAAAGAAGCTACCGAATTGTTCGGAAATGAAAAAGATGAGAGTTTCAAAAGTTCGTTGCAAAGTATAGTGCAAACATTTGGCGGGCAGTATTTATATCCAAGTATTGAGGAACAGGCAGCACATTTGCTTTATTTCGTTATCAAAAACCATTCGTTTACTGATGGCAACAAACGCATTGGAGCATTTCTGTTTATCTGGTTTTTGGAGAAAAACAAACACCGCTTCAAAAAATCGGGAGAAGTAAAAATTAATGACAATGGATTAACTGCCATTGCATTACTTGTAGCACAAAGTAAACCGGAAGAGAAAGAGATAATTATCCAACTTATTACAGCATTAATAGCAGAAAGCAAATGAAAACAGATACCACAGAAAAAGGATTAGAAACCCACATCACACAGCACTTGTGTTTAGTGAATGGGTTTGAAGAAAGACATTTTAGCAATTACAACCGTGTGGATTGTGTGGATGAAGATTTGCTTTTCAATTTTCTGCGAGCCACACAGGAAAAGGAAGTGATGAAATTGCAAAGCATTCACGGAAGCAATTTCAGAAGCAAGGTTTTGTATCGCTTAAACAACCAAATTAAAACCTTTGGCATTATTGAAGTTTTACGCAAAGGCATTACGGATAATAACATCAAGCTAAAACTGTTTTTTGACAAACCCGTTTCCAACCTGAACGAAAAAGATTTAGCCCTTTACAATCAAAATATTTTTTCCGTTACAGGGCAAGTGCATTACAGCACTCAAAATGAAAACTCCTTGGATTTAGTAGTTTTCATCAATGGTTTACCCATCATCACGTTTGAACTGAAAAACGAACTGACCAAGCAAACGGTAAAAGATGCCATAAAGCAATACAAAACCAACCGTGACCCAAGAGAAGAATTGTTTCGCTTAGGTCGTTGTATGGTTCATTTTGCGGTGGACAGCGAACAAATTTGGATGGCAACTCATTTGAAAGGCGAGAACACTTACTTTTTACCATTCAACAAAGGCTACAACAACGGAGCAGGAAATCCACCCAATTCAAATGGCATAAAAACCGATTATCTCTGGAAAGACATTTTAACCAAAGGCCGTTTAACCAACATCATTCAAAACTATGTGCAGTTGTTTGAAGAAGAAACGGAAAAGATTTTACCGGACGGGAGAGTAAGACGGGAGAAGGTAAAGAAGCTGATTTTTCCACGTTATCATCAAATTGATGCCGTTGATAAACTTCTAACCAACGCCAAAGAAAACGGAGCAGGTAAACGATATTTAATTCAACATTCGGCAGGTTCGGGAAAATCAAATTCCATTTCTTGGTTGGCTCATCAATTGGTTGGTTTGTTTGACAAGAACAACGAGAACACCGTTTTTGATACTGTAATTGTGGTAACCGACCGTAAAGTTTTGGATGCTCAAATCCGTAACAATATCAAACAGTTTGAGCAAGTGAAAGGCGTTGTAGAAGCCATTACCGAAGGTAGTAAGCAACTTAAAACGGCTTTAGAAGAAGGCAAGAAAATTATCATTACCACCATTCAGAAATTCCCATACATTGTTAATGAAATTGGTGAATTACCCGGAAATAAGTTTGCCATCATTATAGACGAAGCACACAGCAGCCAAAGCGGAAACACCGCAGGAAAACTGAACGAAACTTTAGCCAAAGACTTTGAAAAAGTGCAGGTGGATGATGATGAATTTGCGTTTGTGGACAAAGACCAATATGACGAACTGACTTCGGAAGATTTGGTAGTGGATATTGTGAAAGGTAGAAAGATGCTGACCAATGCCAGTTACTTTGCTTTTACAGCAACACCAAAAAACAAAACGCTTGAACTTTTCGGAGAGAAATACAACGACAACGGAAAAGAGAAATTCAGGGCATTTCATCTTTACTCCATGAAACAAGCCATTGAGGAAAATTTCATTTTAGATGTGTTGCAGAATTATACCACTTACCAAAGCTATTACGCTTTGCTGAAGAAAATTGAAGACGACCCTGCTTACGATAAAAACAAAGCACAGAAAAAACTTAAAATATTTGTTGAGAGCCATACTCATGCTATTGCCAAGAAAACAGCTTTAATAATTGACCACTTTATGGATAATGTAATCCGTAAATCAAAAATCAACGGATTGGCAAAGGCAATGGTAGTTACAAGTAGTCGTAGAAATGCCGTGAAATACAAAAAAGCATTTGACAAGTATTTAGCGGACATAGGAAACCCATACAAAGCCATCGTAGCATTTTCAGGAGAAATAGACGGACAAACCGAAGCTGCATTAAATCATTTTTCAAGTGCTGCCATTCCAGACGAGTTTAAGAAATCGGAATACCGTTTTTTGATTGTGGCGAACAAATACCAAACAGGTTTTGACCAACCGCTTTTACATACCATGTATGTTGACAAGAAATTGGGTGGCGTTAATGCAGTGCAGACACTATCAAGACTGAATAGAACAACATCCGGAAAAAAAGACACTTTTGTTTTGGACTTTGCCAATGACGCAGACGAAATCAAGAAATCGTTTGACCCATTCTTTGAAACCACCATTTTAGGCGAAGCAACCGACCCGAATAAACTGTTTGACCTACAAAGTTCATTAGATGCTTTTCAGGTTTACACACCCGAACAGGTTCAGGAGTTTTCGCAAAAGATGGTTACGAATGTTCCTGTTGACCAATTACACAGCATTTTAGATGCAGCTGCAGAAGTTTTTAGAACAAGTTTAAATGAAGAACAGCAAGACGATTTTAGGGCAAAATGTAAGACTTATGTTCGCTTATATGTATTCCTTGCTCAAATCGTTCCTTTTGTAAATCCATACTTGGAAAGACTGTATTTGTTCTTAAATCACTTGCAAAACAAATTGGGTAAACAACGTGACGAAGATTTGGCACAGGGCATTTTGGACAATATCGACATGGATAGCTACCGGTTACAAAAAGAAGGAGAATTTAATATTCAACTACAACAAGGTGACGAGTTAAAACCTATTCCGACAGACATGAGAGGCGGTGCAGCCGAGCCAGAAATGGAATATTTATCGAACATTGTAAAAGCATTTAACGACAGGTTCGGGACAACTTTTACCAATGAAGACAAGGTTAAAAAAATGACCGAAGACTTAATGGCTGACGTTGCAAAAGACGCAGAATTTGCCAACGCATTCAGACATTCAGACGAACAGAACGCCAAAATCACTTTTGAAGAAGTATTGAAACGAAAATTGATTGACCACATTGAAACCAACTTTGAAGTATTTAAAGAGTTCAATGACAACAAAGAGTTTCGTGACTTCTTTGCAGGGACAATGTTTAAACTAATGCAAAAGGACTTTTTAAGATTTAACGCAAACAAATAATGCCAACGCTACAGTCACACACATACCGCATTCACACAATGCCACCCGCAGACCAAAAATGCGGTAAGAGTGTGCCTGTTCCAACGCAGGAAGAATTTCAAAATATTTTTTCCTCCCCTTCTAAAAAAAATAAAACACCCGACACGCAAGCCGACACAACGAACCGTCAAACTATCTAAAAACACCCAACTTCACATCTGGCTAATTGCCACTAAATTATTTAAAATAAATTTGTTACGGTTAATGCCCAGCCTCAACATGCCTTTATATTTTTAAAAATAATTTTTCAAGTCAATTGCCTCTTAAAACAATTTGTTGCATCAGAAAAATCAGTATATTTGTAAGTAAATGGTTTTTTAGACAGACTGCTGTTGGGGGCATTTTTCCAAAGCACTTCAAAATTTATCAATGAAAAAAATAATAACTATATCAATATTTTTTTTGCTATTTGTACACAACAGCATTGGTCAAATGCAGTTTTCCGAAAAATAATTCTTACTTGTTTCTCAGGCTGATTCTTTATACGAATTGAAGGATTATCCAAACTCCTCATTAAAATATAAAGAAGCATTTAAAATTAATAATGGATTTGGAACAGTTAACGATAAATATAATGCAATTTGTACATGGTCATTAAACGGAGAAATTGAAGAAGCTATAAATCAATTAGAAAGTTTAGCTATAAATGCGAAGTTTAGTAATTATAATCACATTACTAATGATAAAGATCTGTCAAATCTTTATCAGCATTATAAATGGAATCAAATTTTGGAAATAATAAAAAAGAATAAAGAAAAAGAAGATGATAAGTTGAACAAACCTCTTATAACTATTCTTGATTCCATTTACTACTATGACCAACATTACAGAAAACAAAGTGAAGCGTTAGAAAAAAAATATGGAGCAAACTCTAAAGAAATTACTGACTTATGGAAAATTATCAATGAAAAGGACTCTGTAAATCTAATAACAATCAAAAACATTTTAGATACTTATGGTTGGTTGGGAACAGACGAAATAGGACAACAAGGAAATGCAACTATTTTTTTAGTTATTCAACATTCAGATTTAGAAACACAACTAAAATATTTACCAATGATGAGAGAAGCTGTTAAAAAAGGAAATGCAAAGTCAAGCTCTCTTGCTCTATTAGAAGATAGAATTGCATTAAGACAAGGTAAATCTCAAATATATGGAAGCCAAATAGGATATGACAAAGAAAAAAACTCTTACTATGTTTTACCAATTATTGACCCTGACAATGTAAATATACGCAGAGCAGAAGTAGGGCTTCCTCCCATAGAAACTTATGTAAATTATTGGCAAATCAATTGGAATTTAGAACAATACAAAAAAGACTTGCCAAAACTAAAAAACACATTATATGAAAGTAAATAGTACTGCCGCATTACATTATGACAAATAGCAAAAAAAACTGTGAATAAAAAACACTCCGACTTCGCTCAACAACAAGCGTGTAAAAGCTTTTGGTTATTTGTTGCACTTCAACCCTGGTGTAGTAAAGGACTCCCAGTTTTTTTTTGAGATTGTTTTGAAGTTTAAGTAAATCTTTTACAGCCAATAAAAACTCCTATCATTAAGGGTTATTCATAAAATTTAACTAGATTTTTTCCCTTAATCTTTTTGGGACCCTTATGATGGTAAGAATACCTCTTCACAAGGTTTGCATTTAATTTTAAGCTATTGTGAAAGCAATGCTTTTTTTGCACGAAGTTCTCTTGATTATTTTTCAAAATCTATTTGGCAATATAAGACCTTGTTATTATAACAACAATCAATGTATCCTCCATGATAAGTTGCTTGTATCGATGGAGCTATTACAAATTATTCTTTTTCTTTTTATCTTCACTCAAAAAGGAAAAAGGCACCCCAACCATAAGCCCGAAAAATCACTACATCACTCGATCACTCGATCACTACATCACCACATCACTACATCACTACATCACTACATCACTACATCACTTCATCACTACATCACTACATCACTTCATCACTACATCACTTCATCACTACATCAACTACATCACTCGATCACTACATCACTACATCACTACATCACTCGATACTGTTTTCCTCTTGTATGAAAATTTGTATTTTCCGTTGCAAAGTAAGAAATCAAAGTAATATTAGATGCTAAGCAAGCCCAAAATATAGTGAAATTTGAGTGAGGGATAGCAGTGGAAAGCCCACAGCGAGGCACGAGCGAGGACTTGAAACGAATAGCCCGACCCATAGGGACACTCCCAAAAAATTGTCATTTAAAAGTCATAAAAATACTAACTTTGCAAATCAAGATATATCCAATATAGATGAGAAATAAATCGTTTAAGCAAAATAAGGTAAACATCATTACCCTGGGTTGTTCCAAAAACATGGTGGACAGTGAGGTATTGAGTGGGCAACTTTTGGCAAATGAGATTGAAGTGGTGCATGAAAACGAAAAATTAGATCATAATATTGTAGTAATAAATACTTGTGGTTTTATTGATAAAGCAAAAGAAGAGTCTGTAAACACCATTTTGGAGCAAGTAGAACTTAAAAACGAAGGAAAATTAGACAAAGTACTAGTAACAGGTTGTTTAAGTGAACGTTACCGTCAAGATTTAGCGGCTGAAATTCCTGAAGTGGATGCCTGGTTTGGAACTTTTGAACTCCCTTTTATTCTTCAAGAATTAGAAGCCGATTATAAGAAAGATCTTTTAGGAGAAAGACTCTTAGCCACACCAAAGCATTATGCCTACTTAAAAATTTCAGAAGGTTGCAACCGTACCTGCTCCTTTTGTGCCATTCCTTTGATGAGAGGTGGCCATGTGTCCAAACCGATAGAAGAAATTATTGCAGAGGCTAAAGGTCTGGTGAAAAAAGGGGTGAAAGAAATCATGTTGATTGCTCAGGAACTGACTTATTACGGCTTGGATATTTACAAAAGAAGAGCTTTAGCAGAGCTTTTGGAGCAACTGGCTCAAGTTGAAGGTTTGCATTGGATACGCTTGCATTATGCCTATCCTCATAAGTTTCCATTAGAAGTATTAGAGGTGATGAACAAATATGACAATATTTGTAAATACTTAGACATCCCTTTGCAGCATTGTAGCGATAAAATGCTTAAAGCCATGAAACGCCAAATCACGCGTCAGGAAATGATTGATTTGATCAATACGATCAGAGCAACCGTTCCCGGCATTGCTTTAAGAACCTCGCTTATCACAGGTTTCCCGGGAGAAACAGAAGAAGATGTAGAAGACATGAAGGCATTTTTAGAAGAAATGCAATTTGACAGAGTGGGAATTTTCACCTATTCTCATGAGGAAAATACAACGGCTTATGACCTGAAAGACAGCCTGAGCAGTGCCGAAAAAGAAAAAAGAGCACAAGAAATAATGGAAGTGCAACAAGAGATTTCTTATGCCAAAAACCAAGATTATATAGGGCGGGTATTAAAAGTGCTTATCGATAAAAAAGAAGCCGGAAGGTATATAGGCAGAACAGAATACGATAGCGTAGAGGTGGATAATGAAGTGATAATTAATTCAGAGCAAGAACTTCCAATAGGCGATTTTGTTACCGTAAAAATCACCAAAGCTTATGACTATGATTTAGAAGCGGAATTGGTGTAATCAAATTAAATATCCAAATCGAAAAAGGCGTTTTATTATTAAAACGCCTTTTTTGCATTAAAAACTCATATACCAACTTAAGCCAAAATGATTCCATCCAATATTTGGAAGCAAAATGCCATCTATCCTATTTTGATTCCAACCTATATGCAATACTTTTTTAACTGATGGGAAAGCCCAATAAGCTAATTCTGTAGAAAGTATGCCTATTCCGGCACCAGCCATTACATCACTAAACCAATGTTTATTATTACTGATACGCAGAGCACCAACTGCCAAAGCCACAGGATAGCCACTTAATGCCAACCAAATATTTTTGTCCCGATATTCTCTAAACAAAAAATGGGCACCTGAAAAACTTAATGCGGTATGACCCGATGGAAAAGAATGATAATTACTTTGATTGGGTCTTTGTTGATGGCTTAAATACTTAATAGGAAAAACAATGGCTCCGGTAATCATTTGTGAGCTTAAAAAGAGGATACTTCTATCCATAAAACCATGCTTACCCTTGATACTAGCAAAGTTCAAGGCATATACGCTTGTAGCAGGCAAATATTGCAAATAATCATCAAATCCGGTTTGGGTGGCAAAATGAGATTGGCTATAATTTTTAATTTTTAAATCTAAATCATGTGATTTAGAAAATGCAGTAATCGACCCTAAAGTGATTAAAGCTGAAGGGGCTATTAATTTTTTATAAGTAAAATGATGGCTTTTGTCAATTTCACACAAGGAATCCACAGCCTTTTGTCCATTAGAAAAAAAGCTATTGAAAATAATAAAAAAGAAAAAAAGACTACGAATTCTCATTTTTAATTTCAGAAAAAATAAATTAAGTTTAAGAGGCGACTTTAAGCAGGCAAATAATTTTAGTACTGTCGTTGATGCAAGAGCCACAGGTCAAATATAGCAAAAAATTTCAAAATTAGTAATTAACTTCTGCTTACTTTCCAGCTCCCTATTGTAGATTACCATTTCATTTTTTAAAATTTATTTCTGTATTATATTCCACTTGTGGTTCTTCAACAAGGAATAATTCAAGTTCTTTTTTGTTGTTGAAGCCCCCTATTTTTTGTCTGAATGTTGATGCAATTTTCGGGTTTTCGATTTCCAATTTTCTGTTTTTACTTATTGTTAAAAAATCTTCTTCTTGGTCAATTCCTAAAAACCATCTATTTGCCAAATTAGCAGCTATTTCTGTTGTTGAACTTCCTGCAAATGGGTCTAAAATCCAAGCATTGGGCTTTGTTGAAGCCAAAATAAGTCTCGTTAAAACCGATAATGGTTTTTGTGTTGGGTGTTTACCGCAAGATTTTTCCCAAGGTGCAATGGCTGGAAGTTTCCAAACATCTTTCATTTGTTTGTTACCATTGAATTGCTTCATTAGTTCGTAGTTGAAATAGTGCGGAACTTTTTCTTTTTTTCTTGCCCAAATTATTTGTTCTGTCGAGTATGTAAAGTAACGGCACGAAAAATTGGGTGGAGGATTTGTCTTTTCCCAAGTAATTACGTTGAGAATTTTAAATCCTAATTCATTTAGAATTTGTCCAACTGAAAAAATGTTGTGCATTGTTCCGCTAATCCAAATGGTAGCGTCATCTTTCATTTTATCACGAACCAAGGTAAGCCATCTTCTGTTGAAGTCATTAATAAATTCAAATCCTTCAGATTTGTCCCATTTTCCTTTGTTTACACTTACAATTCCCCCATTTTGGATTGAAAGTCCATTGTTTGATAAAAAATAGGGAGGATCAGCAAAAACCATATCAAATTGATGTTCAAATTCCGGCAAAAGTTTCATTGTATCCCCGTGGAGAAGATAAAAATCTTTATTAAAAAAATTTATACGATATACGAGAGGTAAATTGGATTTGTTATTATCTAAAATGATACTTATTGTATTCAACTAATTGATTTTGATCTAATTATACTTGTATAATAAAAAAAACAATCTAATATTTGTTATTCAAGATAATTAAAATGAATGTAAGTTTTGAAAAATGTGATAAAACAACTATTGAATGGTTAACTCCGCCCGAACTTGTAAAAAAATTAGGTGCATTTGATTTAGACCCTTGTACCCCAATAAATCCTCCTTTTGTCCACGCAAAAACTAATCTCAACATTATGGATGATGGTCTAAAAAAAGAATGGTTTGGGAGAGTTTATATGAATCCACCTTATGGAAAAGGAATGGAAAATTGGATTGAGAAACTGAAAAGACACGGGAATGGAATTGCTTTAATCTTTGCAAGAACAGAAACTAAATGTTTTTTTAATCACATCTGGGATGATGCAGATGCTGTTTTATTTGTAAAAGGAAGAATCAAATTTTATAACATTGATGGGGAACAAAAAGGACCCCCTGGAGCACCGAGCATATTTGTTGCTTATGGAAAAGAAAATGCAGGTATTTTAGAAAAAGCAGATATTTGTGGTAAGTTTATTAGGCTAAAGTAATTCATAGACAATAAATTCAGAAGCATTAAATTCTGCATCAATTATCCAATCATTTTCTTTCAAAAGTTTTATAATTGCTTCGTCCTTGCTTTTTACATTTTCAACAATTCCTAAAACTTGGAGATTTTCAACTTCATAATCTGCATTGGGGGCAATGGTATGTCCTTCAGAAGTAAGAATGATATATTTTCTCATTTTAATTTTTTTTGTATTTACCACGACCAACAAATTCAATCATACCTTTATCCCTAAGAAGTTGCAATTGCTGCCTTATTTTATCTTTGATAAAGTTATTGTTGGGATACTTTAATTTCAATTTTTCTTCAAATTGATAGACTTCATCAAGTGTAAAAGTTTCTTTTTTGATTAAATCCACGCAACTCATAACGTCTAAAATCCAACCTTTGGCATCTTTACTTTTTGTTCGTAAAAACAGAGTTTTATTAAATGTTTCTTTTACGATTTCTTGGTTAATTGTTTGAGCATTTTTAATCAAAAATACTTTTCCTGCTTCTGCAACTTTTGAAATATCAATATTACAACCAATCCAACCTGCTCTTCTTGCTGTTTCTGCCAAAGGCGGTCTTTTGATAATAATTTCAGGTGTAAAAAATTGTTTCGGAATTATCAAAAAATCATTGACCGTCCAATTTTTTGTGTAAGTCAGAAAGAAAAAATTTGGATTGTTTTCTGAATTTATTCGTTCAATCATTGTGGAATAAGCTCCATCGGTAATTGTATTTGAAAGTTTTCCGCTTTTACTTTTTAGCTCAAATTCCTCGCTACATTTTTTGCAATAAAAATCAGCAACAGGGCGATTGTTTTCAAATTCATTCAATGGAATTTCACCACAACTCGGACAATAGGAATTGTTTAAAACCCAATTTTCTGTCAATAATCTTGCAATTTGAGAATTACTTGTATATCCGTGAGCTAAATTTGTATTAAACGCCAAATTCATATTATGCGGCTAATTGCGTTAGGGATTGCAGTGGAAATCCTTTTTGTGAGGAACGAGCAAAAAGATTGGAACGGAAAGCCCGACCGAAGGGAACGCCCAAATAAAAATTTTCAGGATTTGCATTGATACTTCTCTTTGCTTCAACTCATTGGATGTTGAAATCAGCATACAAATCATCAAAGAAATTATCGTTTGCATCTTTTCCTTTCACGTCCGAATTACTTAAAATCCAAGTATGATTTAGCATATCCAATTTTGAACAAAAATCTTTTAAACGAATTTGTTCGCTGTCGTTAAATTCGTCTTTTGCATACGAATTAAAACTTGAAGTTTTGCTTAACGGCTTATACGGAGGATCGAAATAAAACAATGAATTATTATCCGCATAATTGAGTGTTTGCTAAAAATCACCACACAAAATTTCAACTTTTTGCAAGGCTTCGCTTACCGCCAAAATATTTTCTCTGTCGCAAATGGTTGGCTTTTTGTAACCACCCATCGGAACATTGTATTCGTTCTTGCGATTAACTCTATACAAACCATTGAAGCAAGTACGATTTAGAAAAATAAATAAAGCGGTTTGTCCACTTTGTTCTTCTTTTCTTGAATTATACAATTCTCTTTTTTGGTAATAATAGTACTTTTTATTTTCCTCGTTCTCTTCCAAATTATGATACTCGTCTTGCAAAATTTGCAAAATAGAGATTAATTCACTTGGTCGTGTAGCAATGACTTTATATGTGTTTATTAAGTCTGAATTGATATCGTTTATTATTGCTTTTTCAAGTTTTGGAAAGTTGTTTAACATCCAAAAAAGAATTGCACCACTACCAACAAATGGTTCAATATATGTGAATTTTTCTTTTGTAATTTCTGCTGGCAAAACTCGTTCAATATCGTTAATGAGCTGTGTTTTTCCACCTGCCCACTTCAAAAATGGTTTTGCTGTTTTATTATTTGTCATTCTGATTACAATCCAATTATAAGTTCCAAATTTACAATTTTAATTTCTAATTGAAGTCTTTTCAAAATGAAACTTTGCACAGCAGTTAATTTTGTTTTGGTTGCTAGTGAGGCTTCTACTTAATTTTCTTTCTAAACTAACACATCTTGAATTGAATTATCTTTTTCAAAAACTCGTTTTGCATAAGGACACAAAGGAATAATTTTTACTTGTTTTTTTCTTGCAAATGCAACGGCTTCCATCACCAAAAGCTTGCCATAACCTTTACCACCAAATGCCGCATCTACTTCTGTATGGTCAATGATAAATTTATCATCACCTGCCCAAGTAAAAGTTAATGCTCCTGCCAAGAGGTCTGCCTCTAAAAGTTGGATACTACCCTTCTGCCCATTATCTACTATTTCAAATTTTATCATTACCTTTTTTATTTTTTAAAAATAAACAATTTATCCAAAGAATATTTACCGGGACCAGAAAAGGCCAATGCAACAAAACCAAACAAATAAAACAACCTTAGTTCTAACACTTCAAATCCGTCAGCCTTATGATGATTGAAAATCACCAAAAAGGTAAACACCAAACATAGAGCTGCAAACCGGCTAAACAACCCTAAGATTAATAAAATAGCACAAATCCCTTCTCCAAAAACCACTAAATAAAAGGACAGTTTTGCCCCTATCCCTAAAGGATCCATAAATTGAATTTCCTGACCACTAAAAGCTGTGGTTAGCTTTCCCCAACCATGACCATATAATAACAAAATGGCAATAGCCACTCTAAAAACCAATATTCCTAAATCTTTTCCAGATGCCCATTCTTTGGTAAAAATTCCCATAAATAATACTTTTTTTTAATTTACAAATACGAAAATAGTTTAAGCATATCAAATATCAAAATTCAAAACTATTAAAAAGATTCATCATCTGAAAGATACCGCCATTTACCTAAAGGCAGATTATTCAATCTGACATTACCCATTCTGATTCTTTTCAATCCAACTACTTTTAAGCCCACCATTTCGCACATTCTTCTTATTTGCCTTTTCTTGCCTTGTCGGAGGATGAACCTGAGTTGGTCTTCATTTTGCCATACTACTTTTGCTGGTTTTAGTTTTTCATCATCCAAGCTCAGACCATGATTGAGCAATTCTAAGCCATTTTCCTTAATCTGTCCGGTAACTCTAACTAAATATTCTTTTTCTATTTTATTGATATTACCAATAAGTTGCTTGGCAATTCTTCCATCTTGTGTCAAAACCAATAAGCCCACAGAATCAATATCCAAACGACCTCCTGGAGCCAATCCAAACACATGCTTAGGATGAAAATCTATGCCGCTATTATCTTCCTCCCATTGGTTTTCTGCGGTTATTAATTCGGAGGCAGCTCTATAACCTTTCTCCGGCTGAGCACTGACAAATCCCACAGGTTTATTAAGAATGATGGTAATTTTATTTCTTTGTGCTGCTTTTGCCTTGGGCAGCAATTCTATTACATCTTGACTATTTACCTTTGCCCCTTTTTCTTTTTCCACTACCCCATTTACCATTACCCATCCTTTGCTGATATAGACATCAGCCTCCCTTCTCGAGCAATATCCTAGATGAGCCAAACGTTTGGATAAACGCATAGCCTCTTCACTATCTTTTTCTTTCTTCATTCCCTAATAATTTCGACAAAAATAATCTTTAATTCTTGAAAGTTTCTCAACAGAATTCTTTTCAAGGAAAAATAACATTCCAATATTAATTATGGGAAATTCTAAAGATGTAATATCAAGTCAAAAAAGTACAGAGCTACCAAGCTCTACTAAACTTCTTTTCCATGGAGATATAGAAGATTATCTTAGAAAGAGCTCGATATACATTATAAATTTGGCAATAACTAAGAGCCACAAATTTCAAATAAATTGAAATTTGTGGCTCTTTAAAAAATATTACTTAGTGTTTATCTAAACTCTAAGTTTATTTTTTCAAAAATCTAATTGCCATTTTTCTATCAGTGGCTCTTTCTGCATCAGGAGCAGATGGTGCTGCCTTTGCAAATTGAGAACCATAACCTTCGGCTTCTGGAACTTGGGCTCCTACTCCGGCTTTAGTCAATAATTCTTTAATCTTATTGGCTCTTTCGTTAGATAATTTTAAATTAGCAGCAGGGTTTCCAACAGAATCAGTATATCCACCTACTTTAATTTTAGAATCTTTAAATGCTTGAAGGATTTTAACGATATTATCCATCTGAACTTTAGAACTATCGGTTAACTCATTTGTTCCAAATTTGAAACTCAAATTATCAAAATTGAACCATTTATCTTTTAATTGCTCATTGGTTGCATTTTTATACTCATCAATGCCTAGGAATTGAACCATTTGGTCTTCGATACCGCCTTTAAATGCTTCGATTTCAACACCATCAGGTAGTTTTACTTTTAAAGACTCTCTTACAGGTGCAACAGTCGTAGTATTAGTAGCGTCTCCTTGTGTTGTTTCTGTAGCATGATCATAGGTTACTTGTTCAGTAGCATGACTATCACCAGACTGATCTTTGTTGCAACCTCTTAACAAGAACCAAGTAACAACTGCCAATGCCCCTAATAACACTAAAGGAATTAACCAACCACCTTTCTTATTATTATCATCAGAATTATTATTGCTATAATTTGGAACATCCTTTATAGCATTGGTTACTCTTTCAGTTGCATGAGCTGTACCTGCAAACAAACTGCCTAATCCTAAGGTTCCAGCAATTTTAGAAAAATCGAAACCACTTGGAATCCATGATGCTAAACTACTTTGTTGTTTTCCTAAGAAAGAAGTTAAGCCAGTTGCATCTAAGTTGTTTTCTTTTGCATGTGTACCTAAAGCACCCAAGGATGCCAATGATGTAAGCCCCATCAAAGAATTAGCGGAAGACTCTTTTACTCCTGCAAAACTTGCCAAACTTCTTACAATGCCTCCTAACTTATCTCCAAAAAGACTTTTTACTATCGACCAAATATTAAAACCACCACCTACGCTTTGCTCATTGGTGCCCATAATACTTCCTAAATTTCCTAACAATCCGGATCCTAATGCTCCCTTAGCCAAATCAAAAATTCCATTTCCATCATTTGAAGACTTAGAAATCAAACTTCCTAATATTGTTGGCAGTGCTGCACCTATAAACTTAGAAACCCCTTGTTCAGATTCTCCGGTTTTGCCGGCAACGTTTTGAATCAAATCCTCAGGTAAGTAATTTTTTACTAATTTTAATAAATCCATTGTTTTATATTTTTAAATGAAACACAAAGATTGTTATATTTTTTTACACTACCGTCCGATAAAAAATAACAAAGCCTCATTGTAATGTATATTACAATGAT
>DAOMPL010000053.1:0-20716 GCA_035444785.1 Edaphocola sp.
GGATAGCGCAAAGATCTTTGGTTTCGGTCTATGATGGCTTTCCTTTCGGGATGCTGATGCCAGGCCGCTATATCAGCGATACCAATAGCCATTGTTTATTGGTTAGCCGCAGCACTTGGACTACCGAAATGGCAGATACTTGCAAGCCATTAGCTACTTTAGCATCAACCGCTTATTTATATGGAGGTAGCACTATAAACACTAGTGGATCAAGTATAGTGCTGCATGCAGAAGAATATGACAACTGGATACAGCTGACCACAGAAGTGGAAGCAGGCATAGACAATAGCTTTAGTTTTGATGTTCCGGTATTAGAAGGAGCAGCAGAAAGTGGTATGCAGGTAATGATAATGGAAACCAGAGACAATACCCCTTATGTAATAGGTGGTGGCTATTTAATGCCAGGTGGCCGTAAGCAGACTATAATTTTTAAGGCCTCTGGTAATACCGTGAACTTATTATTTAACGGGCCATTCTCCACAGCGGAGATAGAGCAAATCTGCACCCATTACACCAAAACCACCCAACAAACTTACCTCGTGGAGGTGTGTGATGAAAGTAAGGATAAGTATAGGTTTGGGTTTAACGGGCAGGAGAAGGATAATGAACTAAAGGGTGTTGGTAATAGTTTGGAATTTAAGTATAGAATTTATGATAGTAGGTTGGGGCGTTTCTTATCTCAAGATCCTCTCCATAACAGTTATCCATGGAATAGTACTTATGCTTTTGCTGAAAATCGTGTAATTGATGGTATTGATTTAGAAGGAAGGGAATGGTCACATACAAAAGACAAGGATGGCAAGGATCATTTTACTTGTAAAGTTGTTTTGATTAATAGCTCTAAAGTATTTAAAAATGTTGATGCTTTTAGAGCAGAGGCAAAAGAAGTCTTTAAACAAGTTTATGGGCAAAATGGAGCAACAGCCACATTAGAATTTGTAGAAAAAGATGCAATAAAGCACATTCCTAATAATACTATTTATATGGTTATTAAGGATGTAAAAATGATCAATGGTATGTATTTAGGAGGGGAAGCCTTGGTTGCAGATGGACAGAACTTATCTAGTCAACGTGGATTTGCTTATGTTACAGGACATATTATTGATAATGATGAAAATAGTGAAATCAGAAATCGTCCCACCATTTCTAGCATGGCAAAACATGCAATGCATGAATTAGGTCATAAAGCAGGGCTTCCTCATCCGTGGGAAGCAGGTGCTCCTTCTGATGTTAATACAGAAAAATATAAGAACAGATATAAGCGCCTTTCTCAAGATATGATAAGGAGAGTAAAAGATAATATAATGAATAGTGATAAAAATGTTGTGGGTGAAATTCGAAATACTGAAGGGTTGTATCTTAGTCCGGGACAAACGGAGAGAATGAAAGAGATTATAGATAAAGAGCAACAAACCATGAGATCAAATAAAGAAGGAGGTTCTAATGATGATAGTAAATAAGAAAAAAAAGATTTTTTTGATAGCTTTTATAATGTTAATATTTTTGTATCCGAGCATTTTCTTGCATGCACAAGATACCAATAGAGCATCATATAAAGACTATAAAAGGGTGAAAATACCTATTGTAAAAGACAAGAAAAAACGTACTTGGTATATTGGGAAACGCAAAGGTGATAAGGTTCAATTAAATTTTTTAGTTAGAGAATTAGAGACGTTGGATATTTTTTTAAATGATAGTTTTTGTTTAAGAGATAGTATAACACGATTAGATTGGACAGATTATGACTTATATTCACTTATAAATATTCCTAAGGATAAAAAAAAGCATTATATCTACATATATTTTGAAAATAATAAAAAATATATTCGCTTGCCTCATAAAAGAAAATACTATTTCATTTCTCTTTATTTTCCTTTGGAAAAGGGATCTAATAAAGCAATATATGATAATAATGCACCGCTTTAGATAAACAGCCTTTACTGTTCTATGGCATCTCAATATAGCATTTGAACCATAGATTCCATTCATCACCCTAAACCCAACCCCTTTTGAAATATCAGAATTTAAATTTATCTTCACATCATGTTTACGGTAATATATGATAGGTGGATTAAGCATTAGCCCTTGGGGCAAAACAGCGCAAAGACCTTTAGTTTCGGTCTATGACAGCTTTCCTTTCGGGATGCTGATGCCAGGCCGCTTTATCAGCGATACCAGCGACCATTGTATGACCATCAGCTGTAGCAACTGGACCACCGAAATGGCAGATACTTGCAAGCCTTTGGCTACCTTAGCATCAACAGGCATTTTCTCAGCAGGAAGTAGCATAAGCACTAGTGGATCGAGTATAGTGCTGCATGCAGAAGAATATGACAGCTGGATACAGCTGACCACAGAAGTGGAAGCAGGCATAGACAATAGATTTAGTTTTGACGTTCCGGTATTAGAAGGAGCAGCAGAAAGCGGCATGCAGGTAATGATTATAGAAACCAGAGACAATATTCCTTATGTAATAGGAGGAGGCTATTTAATACCAGGTGGCCGTAAACAGACCATAAGCTTTAATGCCTCGGGTAATACTGTGAACCTATTATTTAACGGGCCTTTCTCCACAGCAGAGATAGAGCAAATCTGCACCCATTACACCAAAACCACCCAACAAAGCTACCTAGTTGAAGTCTGCGATGAAAGTAAGGATAGGTATCGGTTTGGATTTAATGGAAAAGAAAAAGATAATGAGCTGAAAGGGGTTGGGAATTCTTTGGACTTTGGGGCAAGGATTTATGATTCTAGAGTGGGAAGATGGTTAAGTTTGGATCCCTTGGCGACTAAATATCCTAGTATTAGCCCGTATGCTTTTGTTGCTAATAGTCCTTTAAGGTTTATTGATTATAATGGAAAAGAAATTTGGATTGGACATTATGATAAGAAAGAAGGTGTCGTTATAGACAGACTTCAATATAAAGGAGGAAAATTATACAACAATGAAGGAATTGAAGTCACAACTAATGATGAGTATATTAATGACATTAAAAACAGATTGGATAACATCAAAGATTTGAGTATTTCTGTGGGAGCAATGATTACCAAAATGGAAGAACAAAAGGATAATAAACATAGTATTTGGAATTATGATTTCCAAGCCAAGAGAGATGAGAATCAGAATAGAACTTCTTATGAGAATCAGAATAATACTTTCACTACATTTAACTCTGAAAATATAATGGCAATTTCTACACCTGAAGCAACATTAGGACATGAGCTAAAACATGGATTCGATAGATCCAAAGGAAATCTAAATACTAAAGAAATTGAGGGTAAAACAGGCAATTTTATTGAAGCAGAATGGGATGCTTTAAATATTCAAAATCAAATCCTTTTTAATCAAGGAAAGGAATTAAGAATGGATTATGATGGGGTTCGAATACCTGATGATAAGTTTATTTCTCCTTCAAAGGATGATAAACCGAAGAAGATTCAGAAGCCGTACCCTATAAATACAAATGTCACCTTTAAAGGAGACGGAACTATAAATATAGAACAAAAGATGAGTGATGGGACTTCATCAACAAAAAATATTCCCAACAAAAAATAAAGACATGCTTAGAATATTTTCATTTATTTTGGTACTTCAATTAGTTTCTTTTGGGTATTGTTATGCTCAAGAAGATTGGGGGGAGAAAACCATAAAATTCCAATCTCATAAGGATGTTGTTGAATTTGCAGTTAGTGATACAAACATAGGTTTTAATTTTTATATTCCAATAAAAATTAAATTTAAAGATAATCCTGAAATACAGATTTATACAAATCAAACCTGGTATCTCTATCAATATTTTCAAAAACACTATGGATGGAGCGGAACAGAATTTTTTGAAACGATGCGAGATGCAATCTATTCAAATAAGCCAATTGAAATAGAAGAGTTGCCTAATTTTAAATTTAAGAATCTTATTTCGGAAAAAGAGTGTAGCTGTTATTTCAACAATAAAAAGGAAATAAATACTTTTATTAAAAATGGAACCTATCCTCCACCGAGAGAAAAACTGTTCCCTTGTTTTGTTTATAAGTTACTTAAATTAAATATTCTTTTGAGTTATGCAGAAGCAAAATTGGGATATTCAGATTATCGACCAGATATTAAAAGAAATCGAAAAAAGTAGGTTTCCCTTGTGGTTGGTATTCCCTTACCAACCACAATTCATATGCTCTTATTCCCATTATCACCAACCAGAAGAAGCCGTCTTTCTCACCCATCACCCTAAACCCAACCTCTTTGAAATATCAGAATTTAAATTTATCTTCACATCATATTTACGGTAATGTATGATAGGTAGATTAAGCATCAGCCCTTGGGGCAAGACAGCGCAAAGTCCTTTAGTTTGGGCTTACGATTGCTTTCCTTTCGGGATGCTGATGCCAGGCCGCTTTATCAGCGATACCAATAGCCATTGTTTATTGGTTAGCCGCAGCACTTGGACCACCACCATGGTGGATACCTGCTACCCCGTAGCCGTGTTGACCGGAACGGCAAGTGTACTGGGCGTAGCAAGCTTTAGCAGCAGCGAAGGCATCTTTGCCGCAGCAGCTCCTAATGCAACAGATGGAGTAATCTTAAACCAAACAGTAGCCTCAAGCATCGACAACGTTTTGACCTTCGATGTGGTGGATTTAAAAGACGGTGATGAAGAAGGCGTACTAGTAACCGTGCTAGAAACGATTGACAATGTGCCTTATGTGATAGGAGGAGGGCGTTTGCGCCAAGGCAAAGACCAGCGGATCAACTTTAGAGCCACAGGCAACAACATCCAAGTGGTGCTAAATGGCCCTTATACCAACTTGGTACTAGCCCAGGTGTGTACCCGATATGCACGTTCCACCGCTCAAACCTACCTTGTGGAGGTTTGTGATGATGCTAAGGATAAGTATCGGTTCGGATTTAATACTCAAGAAAAGGTAAATGAGATTGCTGGAGTTGGAAATCATAACACTGCGTTCTTTGGCGAACTTGATACACGATTAGCAAGAAGATGGAACTTAGACCCAAAACCCAACCCAAGTTGGAGTAGTTATTCTGTATTCTTAGATAATCCAATTTATAATTCTGATGTTCTTTTAGATACTCCTTCACATACTCCACAAACAGGTAAATGTGAAGGATGTAAAGTTGAGAAATTAGAAGATGGCGATTACTTTAGTGATGCTCAAGACCAAAAATACACCCTTAAAATGACAGGGGTAACTCAATCTCAATTTGATAAGTTCAAGGCTCAAATGAGTTTAGACCCTGGCATTATAATAAACAATTCTAAAGCAAAATATGATTTAATTGATAGGGACGGTAGTTATGGAGTAACAAAGGGCGACCATTTCGATATAAAAATTACTCCTGACAATGGTTCTGTTCAAGTATCTGCTGTTGTTAACAAACCGAATTTTCTAAGTGTTACAGTCCAAACATTACGTGGACACCCAGATGCGGGAGAAAACACATTTATGACATCTTACGACCCTAATACTCAGACAATGACTTGGCAAACTCATAATATTTCAAGGTCTAATGATTTTATATTGCAGGGTATTGGTGCTGGTATATTTATGGCTCGATCTCAACAACAACAGCAATGGCGAAATGTAATGAAACAGGTTTATCAATATATGGGAAAACCTGTTATTGAAGTTGCCAATCAAACGATAATTAATTATAAATATGATGACTACAACAATAAACTTGGAAGGTCGTACGGTTTTGAGTCAACGCCTATTCAAAAGGAAATTAGTAAGTAATAATAGACATAAATGATGCAAAAGTCTGAACCGAATAATATGTGCGGTATTGTGCGTAAAATTTCAATTATAAGTTTTGCCATTATCATATTAGCACGAATATCAATATGGCTACTGTTCTATTTTAATATAAATAGTGAAATGGGGGAATTGATGTATGGAACGTGCTATGTAGTAGGTTTGGTTTCAATTTTTATCTTTATAATTTCATTAATAACACTTATAACAATCCGCTTACGTAGGTAATGGGTAGTGTGTTAAAAGTGGTATTTTGTAATGTTGTTAATGTAACTTTTTGATATTCATTACATATTTTAAGTATTGCGTTATAAGCAGAATAAGGTAAAGCCTTGTTCTGCTTATTTTATGTATTTAAATCATGTTCTATGGTAAAAAGGTAGTGTAGCCCAGCTTCCGAGTAAAACCACACCCAAAGAGTACGAATATCCGTCAAATGCAGTAAAATAAAGGGTTTCAGCCAATGGGTAAATTTTTGATTGGTTTACAAATACTTGTTGTTAAAAAAAATGGTGTCTTTTTTACGGCTGTAATCCGTATTTATTTAGGGCTTTGAAGCGTTCAGTTTTTTCTCCTGTTCTATTTGTTGGCGTTCTCGTTCTATTTCTTTTTTTAGTTCCTGTTCGGTGGGTAGGTAGGTCATATATTTTGATGCAAAGATTTGTTTGCTTTCGTTTAGCAGACTGTATTTTACAACGGTGTTATCTTTTTTGGTGCATAGGATTAGCCCGATTGTAGGATTATCGTTTTCCTGCCTTATTTTATCTTCAAAATAGCGTACATACATATCCATTTGCCCAATATCTTGGTGGCTTAGTTCGGTGGTCTTTAGGTCGATTATTAAGAAGCACTTTAGCAGGTAGTTGTAAAAAACTAAGTCAGCGTAAAAGTGTTTGCCAGTTTCGGTGGTTAGTCGGTATTGTCTGCCTACAAAAGCAAAGCCCTTGCCCAGTTCCAATAAAAAATCTTGCAATTTATCAATAATGGCTTGCTCTAATTCGTTTTCTCTAAAATCAGTGTTGTCTTTTAAACCTAAAAATGCTAAAACATAAGGGTCTTTAATGATGTCTTGCGGTTCTTGTTGGTCTGTTTTTTCGAGTGCTTCACTTTTAACTACTTCGGTGTTTTTGCTCATTAACATTCTATCATAATACAAGTTATTTATTTGCCTTTCAAGGCTTCTTGTACTCCAATTACATTCAATGGCTTCTTGCATATAAAATTGCCTTGCTCTGTGGCTTTCTACCTTTAAAAGCAGCCTGTAATGTGTCCAACTCAATTGGTCACGCAGTGCGTGGCTTTTTTCAAAAACTTGGTAAAATTGACGCATATATTTTAAGTTGGTTTCGGTAAAACCTTTTCCGTATTTTTTGGTCAGTTTTTTTGATAATTGTTTGATAAGTTCCTGTCCGTATTCGGCTTTTTCTTTGCCGTTTTGTTCTTCTACTACTATCGTTTTTCCAATGCTCCAATATGCTTGAACCATTGTAAAATTGGCGGTACGGTAAACTGTATTTCGGGCTTCTTCAATGATTTGGTCAATCGTATTGTAAAGCGTGTCAAATCCGTTTGGTATATGATCTTTATCTGTCATTTATATACTTATCTTTTACACTGTAAAGTTAGCGATTTAACCACTAAAAGCGTTTTTCTTTTCTTTTGCGGTGTTGCGACTTTTATTTTTCGTGTATTTTTTCTGGTTTTTGTAACCCGTCCTAAGAAAAGGTTATAGCTCTTTTTCATTTTCCTGAATTTTTGTACAAACCTTTTTCAGGGTAAGACAATTGAAGTATTCAATATTCTATTGCTGTTCCTAAATAAAAATTAATTTCGGTTTTCGTTTGACTATTAAATCTAATTGGTTCAGTTGATATTGTTGTATGACCAACATTTACTACCTGTACTTTAAATGATCCCTGCTCAGGAATTTCTAAATAAAACTGTCCTTGCTCATTCGTGAAATCGCCTTTTTTTATCCCTTCTAATTGGACTACGGCCCCTTTTATTGGGTTGTTTGACTCTTTGTCATAAACAATTCCCGTAATTATTGAATTTGGATTGGACAAGTTTGTTTCTCTCTTAACAATTGTATAAGAGCCTTCAATAACCTTCTTACTCGCTTTTTGAGGATTAAAAGTAGCACAACTTGTAACCAATAGAATGATACTTATTAAAAGGAATTTATTCATGTCTATTTCTTTTTGACCACTTTGCCTCTATCAAAATTGGGCGGTGCTGTTCCTGTAGACGGTTGCAAATGACCTGTTCCACCACCTTGATAGTCTCTGTGATAATTCTTTCTTCCTAATCCTGCATTTTTCAGTATTTGACCAATGATTGTTGTATTTGTGGTCTCACTTCTTCCAACATTGCTTGCTTCACTCATTATTGAGCCAATTAAATGTTTAAACCCTAAAGTATGTCCTAGCTCATGAGCTCCTGTGCCTGTTTCTTTTCTACTCTCTTTAACTTTTACTGCGGCTCCGACTGTGGTTTTACCATTTGTTGTAGCATCTAATTCTGCATCAGGTACAACTTCGTAGGTATTACTTGACATATCGGGGGTTAATTTTTCGATATCTGCAACAAATGAAGCTCTATCCTTATTTGCTTCTGCTGTAGGCTTATCAACCTGTTGAACATCTAATTGGAAGTTAATATCATAATAAACGGCTTTTTTCCCTTTTCCAACTTTGTACTGATATTTTCCGCTTTGTTCATTCCAAAATTGAGTTGCTTGAACTGCTGAATTATGATCATCTGTATTTCCTTTTGCTGTGTAGTAAGTTGCTTTTACTATTACTGTTTTAGTCTTATGATCAACAAAGACAGCATAGTCCTTTCCGTCAATTTCTTGGTTCAAGATTGGATTATTACCGAGGGCAGAATAAGGACTTTGCCAAGAATATTTGGCTTGTAGTTTATCAGGCGACCACCTTCTTGCAAGTCTTGAGTCATAGCCGTATCCACCCCAATCTATGTGATTTCCTGAACCTGATATTTCGTTAATTTTTTCAAATTTCCCCTGCCATCCAAATCTATACTTATCCTTAGCATCATCGCAGACTTCTACTAGGTAGCTTTGTTGGGTGGTTTTGGTGTAATGGGTGCAGATTTGCTCTATCTCTGCTGTGGAGAAAGGGCCGTTAAATAATAAGTTCACGGTATTGCCCGAGGCATTAAAGCTAATGGTCTGCTTACGACCACCTGGCATTAAATAGCCTCCTCCTATTACATAAGGGGTATTATCTCTGGTTTCTATAATCATTACCTGCATGCCGCTTTCTGCTGCTCCTTCTAATACCGGAACGTCAAAACTAAATCTATTGTCTATGCCTGCTTCCACTTCTGTGGTCAGCTGTATCCAGCTGTCATATTCTTCTGCATGCAGCACTATACTCGATCCACTAGTGCTTATGCTACTTCCTGCTGAGAAAATGCCTGTTGATGCTAAGGTAGCCAAAGGCTTGCAAGTATCTGCCATTTCGGTGGTCCAGTTGCTACGGCTGATGGTCATACAATGGTCGCTGGTATCACTAATGTAGCGGTCTGGCATCAGCATCCCGAAAGGAAAGCAATCGTAAGCCCAAACTAAAGCTCTTTGCGCTGTCTTACCCCAAGGACTTATGCTTAATTTACCTATCATATATTACCGTAAATATGATGTGAAGATAAATTTAAATTCTGATATTTCAAAGGGGTTAGGTTTAGGGTGATGGGTGGGAAATACGGCTTATTCTGGTTGGTGAAGATACCAATAAGATCAGAAAATGAATTGTGGTTGGTAAGGGAATACCACCAGCTAAAGGGAAAAATCTATTATAGGATTAAATAAAAAAGTGTAAATTTGTATCAGAGTTATCAATAACATTATCCAAAACTATAATCTTCTTTTAGGTAAGTCAGTTCTTTTATTTGGGTATCGTAATTAATAAAACTTAAAAATAACTAAAACAATAATGGATCAAGCTGTAAAAATACCAATAGTGGAGAGAAAAAGACCTTTCAAAACAAGGCTGACTACCTATGTTTTTTTTTTATTTGCATTTTATCTTTTGCAATATTTCTCTACAGTACTTCTAAGACACTAATTAATATTTCAATGTTTTTAATTTTAGCATCAGCAATAGCTATGCTAGCATTTGACAAATACTTAATTGATGGGTACTTAATATTGACCTCTGATAATATTAAGATTATGACTAAAACTTTAAAGATAAATATTTCGATAAATGACCTAACTAAATTAAAGTTTACTTATGATGGATTTGACGGGGATATTTATCTCTTTAATCCACATTCAATATTGCCAAAAGATGGGACAGGTAATTTTATCATGTTACAAAATAAAAAAAACGAAACTTATAACTTTGAATTGTTACTTAATAAAACAGACTTAATGGAATTAAGTAACATTTTCAATAATTGGAAAAAAACAAATTCAACATTTATGATTAAAGGTGCATGGTGGATAAAGACCTAATTATTCTATGTCTTCATAAATTTTCACTTCTAAGTTGGTCAACTTTTCAAATTTCAATCTTTTTAGTGTATTTAGTAAGCTATCTCGCTTTTCAATATCCCCTACCTTATGATAAGATAAGCATAAATGCGCCTTATCCCATATATGGTTACCAAATTCCAATGCCTTTTCTCCCATTTTAACTGCATTTGTAAAGTCTCCTACTTTTATTCTATTTACCAAATAGTTTGAATATGTCTGAAATAGAGTATCATTTATCTTTAATGATTTTTCATAAAAAACAGTTGCTTTTTCATACTCAGATTTTCTATCATATAATATACCCATATTAGTTAGTGCAATGTAATTATTTGGATTTACCTCTAGTGCCTTTCCAGCAAAAAAAGCAGCTAAGGAATCTTTAGATTGCCCTAGATAAGAAGAGCTTAGTAAATGAAAACCTTTGTCATTATTTGGATATTCTATAGTGAACTTTTTAGCCAATTTTGTACTGTTTTCAAAGTCCCCATCATTATATAAGGTTGCAATAGAGTCCAATATTAACAATTCTTTGACTTCTATTGTATTTATAGGTTCATTTATACACCCCACAAAAAACAAAAGAAACCAGCATAGTATATAATACCTATTAACCTTTCTAAACATTATAAATTAATCTTTATCAGCTGAGTCAGATTGTTGTTTTTTTATTGGATCTAATAGTCCAGCATCATTTGCAGCTTGAACAGCAGTATTAACTCCGTCAATTATTATACCTGGGGCTTTTGTACCTAGCAAATACTTACTAGCATTTGCTCCAGGGTTAATAGGTGCTATTATTGCAGCACCTGCCAAACCTTTGTCTATTAAACTTGATGCTTCAACTCCGTAAATATCTTTTTCCGTCTTTAAAACAGTAACCGCATTGGGTACAGATACAAGTGGATTTAAACCTGCAACTGCCTTAACTAATCCTGGAGCTTGTCCATTACGATCAAATTCTCCATACCGACCATCTACCCAACCATCTCCTGTTTTTAATCCCCAAGTAATCCTGTTTTTTAAACCAGAAGCACTCGCCCTTTTCGACTTAAAATAACCTACACCAAATTCAATAAGTAAATCAGACCGGTCTTGGCCAGGTCTAAAAACATACTCTGAAACAATATGTTCATTAATACCATCTTCATTTGAGTCTCCAATATAATGAATGTTAACACTTGCCATTATTTTCCCATCTTGTCTTTTATATTTATCAAATGTACCCCCTGTTTCTTTTGCAAATGCTCTAGCCTGCCTCACATTAGAATTCTCCCAGAACCAAGCACCGTCAGGATCAAGTCCATTCATGGGGTTATTACCGAGTACTACATAAGGAGATGGATATTGACGTTTTGGATCAAGAGACCAAGTTCTACCTATCCTAGAATCGTGTTGCCTATAAAAAGTAGTATATGAATTTCCTAAACCTGCAACCTCATTATCTCGCTCCCACCCTTGAAGACCAAACCTATACTTATCCTTACTCTCATCGCAGACTTCAACTAGGTAGTTTTGTTGGGTGGTTTTGGTGTAATGGGTGCAGATTTGCTCTATCTCCGCTGTGGAGAAAGGGCCGTTAAATAATAAGTTCACGGTATTACCCGAGGCATTAAAGCTAATAGTCTGCTTACGGCCACCTGGCATTAAATAGCCACCGCCTATTACATAAGGAATATTATCTCTGGTTTCTATGATCATTACCTGCATACCGCTTTCTTCGGCTCCTTCTAATACCGGAACGTTAAAAGTGAAGCTATTGTCTATGCCTACTTCCACTTCAGTGGTCAATTGTATCCAGCTGTCATATTCTTCTGCATGCAGCACTATACTCGACCCACTAGTGTTTATAGTGCTACCTCCATATAAATAAGCTGTTGATGCTAAGGTAGCTAATGGCTTGCAAGTGTCTGCCATTTCGGTGGTCCAGTTGCTACGGCTAATGGTCATACAATGGTCGCTGGTATCGCTTATGTAGCGGCCTAGCATGAGCATCCCGAATGGAAACCTTTTAATAGCAAGCTTTCTATTGAACTATGTGCTTTGTGTACTCCTAAATTAATCAAGTCATTTACAAGATCTTCTGAATTTTTACTGTCCATATTGAGAGGAATTATACTTTTTTTGAGAAATGTTTCTTTAATTGGGTGGATTCAAGCATCAATAAAAAAAATTATATTAATATGTCTGATTGTATTAGTCCTATTGGATTGTATTACTAAACATAAAAACAAGAACAATTAACTTATTGATAATAAATCAATTGAATATTGAGGGAGCTATGATGTATATTGCCAATTTATGAAATGTTATATGAAGAATATAAATGATATACTTTGATTTTTATTATTTATAAATTTGAAAAAAAGGTTGCCTTTAACTCCAGGCAACCTCTTTTTGAATTTATTTATCCTTTTATTTATTTATCATTATTTTTTTACTGGTAAAGCCATTTATAGTGTTGATTTTTACAATATATAGTCCGTTAGCAACTTGTTCTAAATTGAAATTTGTAATGCCTGCTTTTGCATTTGGAATAGATGTATGATTCACTATTCTACCCGTAATATCAGTAATAGAAACTTCTAATGTGGTTACTTCATTTAAATTGTATTGTAAATTGAAAACACCATTGTCGCTTGGGTTTGGAAAAATGGCAATTTGACTTTCTAATTCCGGATTAATTTTGTTTATGGAAACACCACCTCCTGAATTTAAAGGGCTGCAACTTGAACTTACGGCATTTATATACATAGCCCCGGAGTTTAAGGGGTCTAACCAAGGTTTGAGTTTCCTATTATCGGCACTACCGTTGGAGGAATAATCCCAAGCATGACTTAATTTCTGATAGAACACCACATCCATTGCGTATGTAGGGTCTCCGTCAGAATTTACCTTACAACTTGCCGGAGGGTTTTGTTCTCCTGCTACTGATGCTATACCAATGAAATATCCATTATCGTTAAATAATCCACTGCCAGAAGAGCCTTGAGAGGCGTAGCCTTCAGTAGGGGCATGCATCCAGCGGGTTCCGGATAGTGAAATAGTACCTGCATCAATATCGACAGATTGAATACTACTTGATGTGGTAAGCTTTTTATTATCGCCATTTGGGTGATGGAATCCAATAAATTTTTTGCCTCCGGAGGTGGAGGTTGGGATATTGTTTTCTCGATACCATCCTGCGAGTACAGCACCATAAGAGGCCGGGATGGCTTGTCTAAATTCAAACGCCATAAAATCACCATCAATTTGGTCTGCCGTCATGGCATCTGTATAGGCAGCTCTTGATTTAATGTTTAATCCGGTCATAGACACTCCATTGGTAGCTCCGGTACCGGCACAGTCGGGTCGCTCAAAATTAAAACGAACCAGCCATTGATTATAAGTTGTATTGCTTAAAGAGCCGGTACCCTCACAGTGTGTAGCGGTAACCAATAATGGTTTACAAACACCTGCTCCATTACCAGTAGTATTTAATAAAGTAGCAGAACATAAAGCCCCTACATTAGCATCAATTGTCTGTACGGTAGCCTTTCTGTCATTGGCATAATTGGTGCCGGAAGGACAAATGGCATTGATGGTGCAAACTGATGATAAACCATTTAATTGAGCATCCAATTGATCTAAAGGTTGATTGCCTCCTGAAATTTTATATTGTTTTAAATGCTCAATAGCACGGTGAAATACTAAAGCTCTATCTATATGAAAATGTATATCTTTAGTGTTCACTGAAGCATCTATATTTAATTCTATAAAAACTTTGTCGCCTTGGGTGGCATCAATCACAAATTCTTGGGAAGGGTCATTATTGGTAGCGTCAAAAGCCCCTGAAATTTGATTCTTATTGGCATTGGTAATATATACTTTTACGCCCTTGGGTAAATTGAAATTATCAAAAAGTAAACCTATGGCAGGTGCTCCCGGAATTTCGATAATTCCACGCCATATTTTTTGACCATTGGATAACACTTCAAATTGACCAGAGTAAGGGAAACCAAAATCAGTAGCAACGTGCAGTCCAACTAAATAGGGTTTTACAGAGGCTTCTTCCGGTGTCCACTTTTTTTCTTGTTCAAGATATGCGTCCCAATTAGGATTGGGGTAATTACTAATTGGAATAGTTGCGAGTGTTGTACTTGTAGCCATGGATAGTGGAATGCCTCCTTGGCTTATTTGTGCATTTGCATCATTGAAAAGTAATGCATTTACTGCAATAACTGCTGAAAAAAGTATTATTTTGTTTTTCATTTTATTTAAATTTTTTCTGAATTATGTATTGATTAATCTGCTAATGTATAAATTTTTTTTTTAAAAATGAATTAAGTTTTTCAATTTATTTATGATTTAGAGCTTTGACTTTAGATAAAAAAAATAGAATATAGAAGACAAGATGACCAAAATAATATTTTTTGATGATGCTACTCATTTTTCAAGTAGCAATTGTTATGTAATTTTGACCATCGAAAAATAAGAAATTCAAATTATTATGATTAATTACGTCAGTATTGAAGAAGCGGTATCCTTAGTAAAAAGTGGTGATAGGGTTTATGGACATGGAAGTGCCTGCACACCGAATGTTTTTTATAATGAAATGGCAAATCAAGCATCAAGATTAGAAAATGTTGAGGTGGTTTCTATTACCCAGTTAGGAGAAGTGGTTATTGCAAAACCGGAATACAAAGGACATTTCTTTATTAACTCCCTATTCACTTCCGCTCCGGTAAGAGATGCTGTAAATAGTGATAGAGGGGATTTTGTCCCTATATTTTTAAGCGAAATTCCTATCTTATTTAAAAATAATATTTTGCCTTTAGATGTGGCAGTGGTAACGGTTTCTCCTCCTGATGCTCATGGGTATTGCTCCTTGGGGTCTTCTGTGGATACTGCAAGAAGTGCTGTGGATACTGCCAAGAAAGTGATAGCTATCGTTAATCCCAGAATGCCTAGAACCCATGGTGATTCAATGGTACATGTACAAAGGATCGATTGTATGGTTTGGCACGATGAGGAATTGATGTCTGTAGATTATGGTTCTAAAGTTTCAGAAACAGAAATGATGATAGGCAAACATGTTGCCGAATTGATTGACGATAAGGCGACACTTCAAATGGGGATAGGAACGATACCCGATGCGGTATTAAAATGTTTAGGTAATCATAAAGATTTGGGCATACACTCTGAAATGGTGAGCGATGGGGTAGTGGACTTAATTTTGAATGATGTGGTTAATAATAAATATAAGGGTACACACCTAAACCGCACGATTACCAGCTTTTGTGTAGGAACCAAAAAATTGTATGATTTTATAGATGACAACCCTTCGATTTCTTTTATGGATGTACAGCATGTGAATTTTCCAATAAATATTATGAAGAACAAGAAAATGCATGCCATCAATTCTGCCATTGAAATAGACCTTACCGGTCAGGTTTGTGCTGATTCAATAGGAACTATTCAATATAGTGGCATAGGTGGACAAATGGATTTTATGAGAGGGGCTGCACTTTCAGAGGGTGGAAAACCTATTATGGCTATCTCTTCAAGAACAACTAAAGGTATTCCGAGGATTGTTCCTTTTTTAAAGCAAGGAGCCGGAGTAGTTACTACCAGAGGTCATGTTCATTATGTTTGCACCGAATTTGGCACAGCTTATTTGTTTGGAAAAAATTTGAGACAAAGAGCAAAAGCATTAATTGAAATTGCACATCCTGATGATAGAGAAATGTTGGATAAGGCAGCCTTTGATAGATTTAAGGTGGGATTGGCTCATAGCTATTAGGAAGCTTCAAGTTTTATTATATTTCAACTGAAAAAGTAGAGTAATAAGCTTTGAGAATGCCTATTACTCTATTTTTTATTCTTCATAATTTATTGGAACAAGTCAGTCTTATTAATATCACATTGTTTAGGGCAGGTAACCTTATTATTTTCAAAAATATAAAATGCACCTAAATTATTAGCTTTTCCTATTATAAATGAAATATTAGGTTTGTTAGGCTCTTGTCCATAATAAATATTAATTACATCATCGTCTTTGGCTTTTAGCTTTAATCTGGCTATTTGAGCTAAAAATTCTAAAGAAGATAGTTGAATGGCGGCATAACCTACTTTCTGTTCATCAGGCAATGGAGCTACCTCTGCCATATACTTTTCTACATATTCTCTTCCTATTTTTTTCTCTATAGGTGCGTCTCTGAAAGTAATATCTCTAGGGATATTTAAAGACAAATTGGGAATCTGGGTGCCTATAACTATTCCGGTAGCAAAGGTAGCAAGCCCAATGACAGCAGTTGAAACATTATTCATAAGAATGGTTTTTAAAGTGTGTTAATAATTAGATATTTTTTATTTCCATAATGTTGTTTGGTAAATATCGCATTGTTTAGGACAGGAAACCCTGTCGGGGGTTAGTATAAAAAAGTTATTAGGATTGTTTACATTGTTATAAATATATACGATTTTAGAAGTATTGGGGTCTTGCCCAATATATATCTGAACCTCATCCGTATTCATGGGTTTTATGTTGGTTTCCATTTCTTGAACCAAATTTTTTAAATCTGAAAATTGTAAGGAAGTATAACCCAATTTATTTTGATTTGGGTAATTTGCAACAATGTTTAAATAGTTAGCAACTAATTTCCTAGCCTCTTCTTTAGAAATTTGGGTAGATTTTGGAGGGTCATCACGTTGATTTTGTGCAAGGAGGAGGTGAGAACAACAGAAAACCAATAAAGTTGTTGATAATTGAGAAATTAGAAACTTTTTCATAAGAATTATTTTTTAAATACATTACAAAATTAACTATATTTGTTTTATAATTCCAAATTTCTTTTGAAAAAATGCATTTTATGAAATACTTTTTGATAATTATTCCTTCCTTAGTTTTACTTTTTCAGTCTTGTAAACCATCTCCAAAGCTTATTCCTGATTGGCGTATTGTATTACAATCCAAAAACATATCTAACGAGCAAAAGTTACAAGCACTTGCTCAATCTGTTGCCTACTATTGTGATACCATAAATGGAAAAGAGCAAGAAGGGTTAAGTGCTTTGCTGGAAATGCAAGGGATATTGAGAACGATTCCATCCGAATCTTGGAAGAATTGGTGGAAGGTAGAAAGGATAAAGCGTGCAAGTTTATTTGAAGGAAAAAAATCAGAAAATATAGGGGCAGTATTAAATAATTATTTAGAAGAAGCCACAGAAAAGAAAGAATTTGGCACAGCTTTCCAATTGCTTCAAGCGGGCTCCCTGTACTATTTATCCAATAATAATATTGATGATGCACAGAGGCTCATCAATAAAATTCAAACCTTGCCTGATATAGATGAAAGCAATAAAATACAAATTTTATTATTATTAGGAGACCTGAGCAATTTACAAAAATTACCTATTGATCAGCTCAATTATTTGTTGGAAGCCCGTAATAAAAGTATCATTAGCAATAATGATTCATTGCTCAAAATCTGCTATGAAAAACTATCAGATTTTTATTTTTTCCAAAATAAATACAATCAGGCTTTAAGGTTTGCCAATTTGAAGAATGAAGTAATTTTAGATAAAAAAAATATTGATTCTTTTGATTTTTATTATAATCAAATTTTAATAGCCATCATAAATAATAAAGCTGGTGATTGGGATAATGCTTTAACTCGAGCCTTACAAGTAGATATTTATGCTGTTCGAAAAGGTTATACTAATCTGGGTCTGATGGCTGAATCTGAAATTAGAAGTGTATATATCAGTAAAGAAGATATCGATGATTTAGCTGATTATTATAAAAATATTCATCCTTTAAAGCTTGAAAAAATAAAAACACAAGATACCGTTCTTTATTATCGCTTGATGGCATACTTATTGGAGAGTGATAAGAAAATAGATTCGGCAATTTTTTATTTTAATAAAGCTATTGACATATTGCCTACCACAACGGAAGAGTATCAATCAAATTTTTATAATAGATTAGCCGAATTTTTTAAAAGGCATTCTGATTTAGCTAAAGTAACTGAAAACTATCGCTTAGCTTATAATGCGGCAGAAAAAAGTCAAAATTTAAACATGTCGATAACCACAGGAGATTCCCTATTGAAATATTGGAAACAACCCAGCCTTCAATTTCTAGATACACTTAATCTTTATAAAGACCGATTAATTCTGATGCAAAATAATGATGCGATTAGAGATATGGAGCTTAATAATGTAATTAAACAAAAGGAATTGGAGGAGAATCAGCAACATGAAGAGAAGTCGCGACAATCCAATCTTCAATTGCAAATGTTAGCCTTAATCATTGCATTGGTCTTTATGACTATGGTTGTAATCTCCAATTTTAGAGTTCATAAATGGTGGTTTAAAACCATGAGTTATATTTCTTTGATTACCTTATTCGAATTGATACTGTATATTGTTGTTTATCGGCTTGATTTTATTACCAATAAGGAGCCTATGAAAGTTCTAGGTATTAAGGTTGCTATTATTGCTTTATTGACACCGACCCATCACTGGATCGAGCATTCTATGGTTCGTTTTCTCACTACTCATAAAGTATTAAGTGAATTTGGAGAAAAGATTAAATTTTTTGTAAACAAATATATTAAATCCAACCTAATTAAGACGAAGGAAGCAATAAAAAAACCCAGATTGTCAAAGTCTAAAACTAAACCTAAAGGAGATAAATAGGGTCTGCAGTTAAACTTAATTAGGGTTTGCTGCTAAACTCAAATTAAATCAAAATAATTATATTAAAAATATTTATCAATCATAAGAACCTATTCATTAATTAGTTTTGAATTTTTCAAAATATTCTATTATTAGTAATGACTTACAGTTGAATGAATAGCATTTTATTGCTGCAAGCCATTTGAACAGTTTTATTGGATTTGGACGGTTTTTGCCTTGCATCATTTGTTAATATTTTGTCTCCTAAGTTAATGAATTACAACAAATTATAAGTAAAACAGCAGACCCTAATTAAAAGATATTTTTTCGTATTTTTTATTTTATAAAACATAACATACTATTAAAATATAATTTTGTTGAATTTCAATATTTTACTATGCCCTTATTATAAAAATATGAAATAATCCTGCATTTTATTCTACAATACTTTGAAATGGTTTTATTATAGGTGAGCTAATTTAGGCTTGCATTAAATTTGATGTTTTTTTCTTATAATCTATTGGCTAACAAATAAATAATAGTTGAGCAGCAGACTCTGAATAGGTTGTAATGGTGGTGTTTTAGATTTTGAATAAGGTTATTGAAAATTTTAGATTTTAATAAAAATTTAACACTGTTTGTTTGTTTGTTTGTTTGTTTGTTTGTGGTAATTTCTTAACAATTAAAAACTTTTTCAAATGAATAGAATTTACCATTATTTTATTGCTTTGATGTTAATAATATCAGGGCAAAATGTTTTTGGACAAAGCACTGTCTTTCAAACATTAAATACAAATTATAATACCTTAAATGCAGCACAAAAAGCAAATTATGACAAGATGATTACTCAGGGAGTTTACAAACCAGATATTAAATTTATTTCCTATAACTCAGAGGCTATTTCTGATACTAATGGGTTATTAAAGTTAGGTTTAGGTTTGTATTTAGATTCCTTTGAATTTAAATCAACCATAGTAAACTATCAATCACCCAATGATTTTAATTGGAGGGGAGAATATTATAATTATACGGACTCTACGGCAGAAAATACTTATGGAGTGCTTTCATTCTTAGCTCATGATGGTAGAATTTTTGGAACTATGGAAGTAGAAGACAGGAGCTATCAGATTTATGATTTGACAGGTTGAGTTTTGGTTTTGGCAGAATACAAAATGGATGCAGAGCTGAATTGTGGCGTTAATGATGGAACTCCTGTTAATACACATGATGAAGTAATAAAAACCTGTCAATCCAACAGAATGAAAATATTAGTTATTTACACGCAAAAAGCTGCTGATGAAGAGCCTGACACATGGGGAAAAGCATTGCATGGGGTTAATCAGTTGGCACAAGTTTGGAGTAATAGTGTATATAATTCGGGAGGAAATTATATTTATCCAGAACTTGCTGGTGTGGAAGTAGTTGACCTTCCAGAAGGAGTACATTCATATTTACCAAACCCCTATGATGTTGTTAAATACGAATTAAACGATTACTCTAATAATACAATAGTAAATAATTTAAGATCTACATACAATGCCGATATTGTAATTTTTGTGACACGTCAACTAAATGATTATGGTTCTATTAATGGATATGCAAAAGAAATTGGTGTGACAGATCCATCGCAGGCTTATGCATTAGTAACTTTAACGAATGCTGTTAATGGAAGAAGAGTATTTGTTCATGAAGTTAACCATTTATTTGGAGGTGCACATCAAGATGATTATAGAAATAATAATCCTGAATATGCTCATGCATATATGTTTTATCAGAATTGGAAAAGAAG
>DAOMPL010000054.1:0-20318 GCA_035444785.1 Edaphocola sp.
TGAAACTCTTAACTATAAACACTTTAGCTCAGGTTGACCTGCAACTTGGGTTAAGGCTGCTGCCAACATAATAACCAATAGCATAAAATTCAGTTGGTAGCAAAGGTTTTTGTCTCCCCCAAGTAGTTGGTGTCCTCACCAACTACAATAGAGATGGACAGAAAAAAAAGATAGCTTGGTCTTTTTGAGCACAAGCTATCTTTAGGGTATTTTTTTTAATAAACTATTAATTTATCATTGGCAATACACCGTATTCTTTCCCGAAATCCATCATTTGTTGATAGAATGAAGTAGGGAAAGATATTTTTACATCCACAATTTTACCTTCCTTCATTACCGGAGTTAATTTAGGTTGAATGAAGCCTTTGTAAGGTTTGATGTTTAATTTGGCATAACGCTCCAAAACCTCTTTATGCAATTCAGGATTTACCTTGACACCATAGTTCTCCACCAGGTTTTTACCTGCATTGTAATCGCCTTCTGATTTTATTCTTTGTATTTCCCTTAATAAATCACCAAACAAAGTTCTCAATTTATTATAGTCGTTCACTTGAACGTAAGTTTTACCATTACGTTTTATCATAGCCACTACATTGTCCTTCCTTCCTTTTTCATAAGCCCAATAGGCAACCAAAGCACGGTTACGCATGTGTGATTCCTCGATATTGTCGCCGGGTTTAATTCTTACCAATTGGGTCATTAGACCGTTCATCATATAGTTATCATACTCTGCTTTTCCTACTTCTAAAGAAGGCATTACGCCTATTTCTACCAATTTAGGGTCTAAAGCGTAATATAAACCTACCAAGTCTGCACGGGCTTCTTCAAGAGTAGAAGCATAATTTTTTAAGGTTTGATCCGGTGTGCCTACGCCCGGGTTGATTTGTCCGGAAGCGTGACCTATACATTCGTGCATGTCGGTATGCAAGTCTGATGCCAAACTGCCATATTTTTTTGCTCTAGCTTTTACCTCTTCATTTATGGCAAACTCATCCGTCATACCACTTCCGGCACTTTCGTTGTAAGCATGCACTATGTTTCCTAAGGATACGGATTTAGAACCATGTTCTTTTCTTATCCAGTCCGAGTTAGGCAAGTTGATGCCGATAGGAGTGCTGGGTGCAGCATCTCCTGATTCCATCACTACATTAATTACCTTGGCATTGATACCCTTTACATTTTTCTTCTTATGTTGAGGCATTAAAGGCGAGTTGTCTTCAAACCATTGTGCTTGTGCAGCGATGGCTTCGATGCGTTTAGAAGATTCAAAATCTTTGATGGAGACTATGGATTCGTAACTGCCTTTTTTTCCAATAGCATCAGCATACACTTCAATAAATCCGTTAGTGAAATCTACAACGGTATTGGTGTTAGCTGCCCAAGCAATGGCATACTCATCCCATTTGTGCAGGTCTCCGGTCTTGTAATATTCGACCAGTAATTGTAAAGATTTTTTCTGTTGCTCATTTTCTGAAAGCGGAATGGCTTTTTCTATCAAATAAATCATTTTGTCGATAGCGGCACCATACATGCCTCCCGATTTCCAAACCTTTTCTACCACTTTGCCATTTTCTTTCATCACTTTGCTGTTCAAGCCCCATTCAGGTTCATGGTCACTCTTAGGAAATTTATCGTAAAAAGCATCTACCTCTTCTTGGCTTACTCCTTCATAATAATTGTTAGAAGAGTGCACCACATTATCCACTCCTTCCCTTAAATCGACCATTTTAGGCATATAGTTTTTGTCGAAAATGATAGGTTTCAAGCGAACTATTAACTGGTTCAGGGTTTCACCTTTTTTTAGAGGAAGCATCTTGGCATCACTGTTTTTTAATAAATTGGCAAAATAAGTCTCAGAAAAATGAGGCATTATTTTGTCATTGCTGTAATGGTGATAAAGACCATTGCTGAACCATACTTGACCGGCATAAGTTTTAAAGGCTTCCCACTCTTTTCCGGTTTTAGGGCCTTTGTAGGTACCATAAACAGCTTCTAACATTTTGCGGACGGTAAGGTTGTATTTGCCTCTTTGGTCCCAGTTGATATCTCTACCGTATAGAGAAGCTTGAGAAAGATAATAGATAAATTCTTTTTGTTGGGCGGTCAGCTGGTCCCAACCCGGTACTTGATACCTTAAAACTTGTAAGTCTGCAAAAGCATCAGCATTAAACTGGAAGCCTTTTTCATGGCTTTGTACCTTTTTTGTAGCCGGTTTTTTCTTGACCACTTTTTGGGCATCGGCAGAACCTATGCTGAGTGCAAGAGCTCCTGTAAGCATCATCATTCCTAATTTTGATTTAAACATATTGAATAGATAATTTTTTTTGAAAATTGAGGTAAAGTTACATTTTCTATTTTTAATGAAAATACAATTTTGGAAATATTGATTCAAGAAATAAATGCAACACTTTTAAAATAAAGAAAAATAAAAAGCCCTCCTATTTCTTAGAAGGACTTTTTATTTTACAACTCATCTTATTAGGATTTTCTTTAAAAGCTTAAAAACTATACCCTACATGAATGCCATAATTCACTTGAAAAGGGAAGTTAAAGTATGCTCTAGCGTTGCTGAATGCCCCTATGTTGAATTTGTTTTTAGCAAAGGTGTAATCATAACGCAAGCCTGCCATACCTCCAAAATGCCATTCTCGTTTTTCTGTTGCATAAATAATCATATCGAACTTGTCTCTTTGATAAAAATGATCCAAATATACATTTAATGTTGTTATGCCTGAAAGTGCTGATATGACCTTTATGCTATGCTTATTTTTTTTGAAAATTTTGTAGGTTACCCCTAAGTCCATCGCTTTGGCATTGTATCTGCCAATAATTTTTCCATAATTTTCCTTGCCTATTTCATTCTCCGCAAAAATAAATGAACCTCTATTAGGAACTCCGGGAAATTCTCTCCATTTGAACAACATGGGTATGCCAAAGGGCAGGTGAGAATAGCCGGTGAATATTTCTATTTTTGGGCTTATTGTTCTGAAATAGGAAACTGTTCCTAATTCAATTAAATTATAATAACTAGTTACAAAATCAGCAGGAACATAATATCTGCCCAGTCCTAGCTCAACCCTGTTTTTTTTGTCTTGTGCGAACGTGGTTATGGGCAAGGATAATATTAAAATAATTATTATTTTGATGCTATTTTTCATGATTATTTGGATTTAAGTTATTTATTACCGTTTTACAAATTTAAAAGCTCCTAAATAAGTATTTTCTTCAAATACTTTGATAAAATAAATTCCAGATTGCCAGTTGCCGATGTCTATTTGAGTAATATCTGCTCCAAGACTTTTGCTCATTCTGCTGCGACCATTGATATCTTGGATTTCTATTTTATAGTTTCCTTTTTCTTTGATGCTGATAAACAAATCTTGACCGGCAGGGTTAGGATATACATTGATTGTTTTTTTCAAATCTTTTGCCGGTGGCGTAATGCCAGTGGGATATTCTACTTCTGTTACGGTGGGGTTAAAATATAAATAAGCGGTATCATCATTATTTCTTCTGCCTAAAGAATCTACTAATGCTACTCTGGAAACAAAATCTATGGAAGTATAACAATTAGGAAATGGAGCATAAAGATTGCCCTCATACCCTCCTAAGGCAATTGAATTATAGGGCGTTTTTGACATTACAATCATAGGCTCATCTATAGGTGCACAAAAAATAGTTCTATATGCTTTATGCCATTTAATATTACCCAAACTATCAGTGCGTAACAAAGTAGTTCCAGAAAAATTATTTATACCGTTAGAATAAGGATAGGATATATCAATATTAAATACCAAATCTCCATTGTCCATTTGTACCATATCGTGAGGAAGTACATTTTTACCATTAAAATCAATAGTTTTAGCCCATACCACATTACCTATATTATCTATCTTGCCTATATAACTCATAAATCTAAAATTCACATTAGAAGTATCTGCATACTCTCTGGAATTGAAATAATAACCGCTGCCATCCATAGCATTGATAAAATCGGCTCTTTCAAAATTATCACCAAAACGAAAAAGATTATTAGCTTTAGGTAGAAATTTTTCCCATAGAATATTACCCATGCTGTCTATTCTCACAAAATGAAAAATATTATTAGTTAAAGTGTCCATAGAGGCTTTATATCCACTAATCAGATAACCATTACCATCATTAGCGGGTAAAATTTTATACCCTCCAAAGACCGGGTCAATTATATTGCCAAAAAGAGAATAGTGATGTTTTTTCCATTGAAATACGCCATTACTGTCAAACTTGGCTATATACAATCCTCCACTATCTAAACTTGTTGGATTAAGAACATTATAATAACGTCCTGTTACCAAAATATTTTTATTATTATCAACGCATAAACCTCGTATCCATAAAGTTGGTGGATATTCTAAACTATCATTATAGGTAGGTATAGAGCTTAAATGAATAGTATCTCCTTGACTATTGAAAAACAATAAATATGGATAAATTAATATCATGCTATCGGCTAAGGTAATTCCATCATGACCACTGGCTACCATTACATACTTATTAGGACTTATTTTTGACAAAGATAGACAATGATTTTGTCGTCCTGCATAATATTTTGGGGTGTCTAAGCTCATTCCTCTCCACCAAAGTAAATTACCCTGATAATCTATTGCTCCTATCATTGGTATAGTTCCTGTCAATAAACTTAAATCAATAGAATCTCTTCTACATGTACCTGAAAATAATATAAAATTACTATCTGGGAAAATACTTTGAACGGCACTATTAGTACCCCAATAAGGATTAGCAGCTCCTAAAGAATAAGTAGAGTCAAATCCTTGTGCTTTTCCAGATAAAGGTATATATAAAGAAAGCAAAAAAAATATTAATAAATTTTTCATAATAAATATATATTAAAGTGTATGCTCCAATAAAAATTGAAGCATACACAATGAAGTAATAATTATTGTTTTACAAATTTAAAAGCTCCTAAATAAGTATTATTTTCAAACACTTTGATAAAATAAATTCCGGCTTGCCAGTTGGCGATGTCTATTTGGGTAATATCTGCTCCAAGGTTTTTGTTCATTCTGCTGCGACCATTGATATCTTGGATTTCTATTTTATAGTTTCCTTTTTCTTTGATGCTGATAAACAAATCTTGACCGGCAGGGTTAGGATATACATTGATTGTTTTTTTCAAATCTTTTGCCGGTGGCGTAATGCCAGTGGGATATTCTACTTCTGTTACGGTGGGGTTAAAATATAAATAAGCGGTATCATCATTATTTCTTCTGCCTAAAGAATCTACTAATGCTACTCTGGAAACAAAATCTATGGAAGTATAACAATTAGGAAATGGAGCATAAAGATTGCCCTCATACCCTCCTAAGGCAATAGAATTATAGGGCGTTTTTGACATTACAATCATAGGCTCATCAATAGGTGCACAAAAAATAGTTCTATAAGCTTTATGCCATTTAATATTGCCCAAGCTATCTGTACATAATAAAGTAGTTCCAGAAAAATTATTTAAGCCTGTAGAAATAGGGTCGTTTATTTCAATATTAAATACCAAGTCTCCATTATCCATTTGTAACATGTCATTTGGAGTTACATTTATCCCATTAAAATCTATAGTTTTAGCCCAAACCACATTGCCTATATTATCTATTTTGCCTATATAGCTCATAAATCTAAAATACATATTAGAAGTATCTGCATACTCTCTGGAGTTGAAATAATAACCATTACCATCCTTGGCATTGATGAAATCGGCTCTTTCAAAATTATCACCAAAACGAAAAAGCGTATTGGCTTTGGGAAGTGTTTTTTCCCAAAGGATATTGCCTACGCTGTCTATCCTAATAAAATGAAAAATACTCTTGGTCAGGGTGTCCATTGTAGCTTTATAACTACTAATCAGAAAGCCATTACCTTCATTGGCAGGTAATATTTTAAATCCTCCATACGCCGGGTCAATTATATTACCAAAAAGAGAATAGTAATGTTTTTTCCATTGAAATACACCATTACTGTCAAACTTGGCTATATACAATCCTCCACTATCTAAACTTGTTGGATTAAGAACATTATAATAACGTCCTGTTACCAAAATATTTTTATTATTATCAACGCATAAACCTCGTATCCATAAAGTTGGTGGATATTCTAAGCTATCATTATAGGTAGGGATAGGGCTTAAATGAATAGTATCTCCTTGACTATTGAAAATCAATAAATATGGATAAATTAATATCATGCTATCGGCTAGGGTAATTCCATCACTTCCACTAGCTATCATTACATATTTATTAGTATTTATTTTTGATAATAATTGATAATAAATTTGATCTCCTGCATAATATTTTGGGGTGTCTAAGCTCAAACCTTTCCACCAAAGTAAATTCCCCTGATAATCTATTGCTCCTACCATTGGCATTAGACCAGTCCATAAATTTAAATCAATAGAATCTCTTCTACAGTATCCTGAAAAAAGAATCATATTACTATCCGCCAAAATATTACTAACTCTACTACCTTTCCCCCAATATGGATTTGTTGGTCCGAAATTATAAGTAGTGTCAAAACCTTGAGCAACATTACAGAATGGAAGGTAACAAACAATAATTAACATGTATAATATTTTTTTCATTATAAGATAAATTTAAACCTACGATTCAAAGAATACTGAACCGTAGGCTATTAATAAATAATTATTGTTTTACAAATTTTTGAAGCGTAGTTTTCCCATCTATATTTAATTTTAGAAGGTAAACTCCATTGTTTAAAGAGCTAATAGAAAGGATATGAGTAACTTTATCCATAGTAGAACTCATTATTAATTTCCCATAAATATCAATTATTTGAAAACTACCCTTTTCACCCTTCCATTGGATATTTAATAGCTCTTTAGTGGGGTTGGGATAAATCTCAACATTTTTGTTTAATTCTAAAGTTGCCTTATTGGTAATAAATTCTTCTTCAACTAATCTGATATATCTGGGTTCAAATGAAATGTTTTCATAATAACCCAATAAGGCACGAGCCGGAGCAGTAGCATAAGGGCTTATGGTATTTGCCAAGTTTTGCAAGAGCTGATGGTCTGGAGGTGGAAGATTTATCCATTTATTTGAAAAATTTTTTAACCAATTTTCTATACGATATACTTCTTTTAAATTGTTTAAATTATAGGCAGTTTCATCATCTGTATAGGCTATTATATTATCCAATATCTCATTACAAGCACTAATATTACCAATTTCTTTATAGGCATCTGCCAATAATAATTTGTATTCCTCACCTTGGGTTATTTGTTCCAATATTAATATGGTAGTATCTTTTATACCTCTTACGGCATAAGGAAACATTACGCTATCTATCAGTTGTTTTTGCTTTTCTTTCCATAAGGTAGCCTGTATCAAAGCCTCCTCGGGATCTGCAAGGTTTTCGGATGCTATTATTTGGCTTTCTATATAACTTAAATCTTCTTTATACACCGGTAATTCCAGCGGCTGTAAACTGCTACCACTCACTTTTGGATTGCATGGAAAAAAGGAGCCATTTAATACTGTGAAGTTACTTCTATGTACTGGTTCTTCATTTGGGATACTTTGATCCCTATAGTATCTAAAACCATTGGCTATATTATTATCAGGATGGATTCTATAATTTCTGGGTACTCCGGGGTTAGGGTTATAAGCACTAAACTTATTACCTGCAGAATTAAAAATTATTACAGAGCCATAAAGTTGAATATTGGATTGGATATACCGCATACCTACAAAAGCCTGTCCTATCTTGCCCTCAACAGAAGAAATGTCAAATCTTTCGTTTATGGCATTACCATTAAGACTAAAATCATTACAAAGAATTTGTAAACCTGTGGAGCCAAATGTATCTCTATTCCTTCCTATAGATTGAATACCATAATTGGTTTTTTGAATAAAGTTGCGATAAATCTCATTATTATATTGTAAACATTCATCGGCAACTATGCCTACAAATCCGGTATCATAACTAGACATTTGATAGTTTACGGTATTACCTTCTACTTTGAAATCTCTTGAATAGTTTAAATAGATACCAAAGAATCTACCTGTTGGATTTATACCCAAATTATTTGTAATAAATTTATTGCTATTAATAGTGGGTATAGAGCAACCTGTCAAAAACACACCAGTTCTACAATTAAAGTTTGAATAACCAATATATACTCTTTCAAATGGTTGATTGGAATTAATCACAACTATTCCTCTATCTAAATTACTAAAAGTACAAGCATATTGGGATAGACTATTTTTCCCTCCAACCTTAATTCCGGAAGAATATGCCAAAATACCTACTCCTTTGAAAGGATTAAAAGGGTTAATATTAGGATTACCTTTAAAAATACAATTTTTAAAACCAATTGCTCTGCTGGCATATAACTTTACATACTCTTGAGGTACATCATGATTAGGAGAGGTGAAAAATTCGCAATTAGCAAATTGAACTTCTGTAGATTGGTCATATTCATAAGGATCTAAAGGAGGAGCATTTGGATTAGGTGGAGTAATAATTTGTACATCTTGGGCATGGCTAATATCAATAGCTCTAACTTTACTATCAATAAAATTTGTATATTTTGCAAAAATCCTTGCAGGTTTACCAATTGGATTATATATGGTTTCCTGATAATTTTTAAAAGCAATCTCAGCTCTTTTTATTACCGAATTATATGTATTGAATTCCGCTAAAATACCATCCACATTGATAGAGCCCTGATAATCAATTCCTCTAATGCCTAACCAATAATCATTATTGTCATAGGATTCTAAAACTACATTGTCTAAGTTTAACCTTGCCCCTAATTTATAATAGGTAAAAGGTGGATTGGGTAAAGAATAAGTATATCCGGGTTCTAAGAATATGCCTTTATGGTTATAAAATTTTACCAAAGCACCATTTTTAATAATAAGTTTTCCGGCAGGTTTTACATGAATATTTCCTTGAAATACAGCGGTAAGACTGCCATCTATTATAAGAGTCGCACCTTCTTCCACAACACAATCTCCATTACAAACATCATTTGTAGTAATACTTACCGTTCCGGTAATATTGGTCGGTATTACGGCTTTTGCAAGGTAATTAGAACACAAAAACAACATGAAAACTATACTCGTTTTAGCCCAAAAAGATGGATAAACACTTGATTTTACCTTTTGCGGGGGGGGGGGGGGTAATTGATTCTGTAGTTCATAATAATAGTATTAAAAGTGAAAATATTTGTTAAAGATAGGGGATTTGTTTTAAGAAAACAAGTTTTTTGAGAAAAATAGGAAGCTTACAGTTGAGTAATGAAATTTACAAACAGAATTTAAACCTTGAGACTCTTGAAAAGCTAATTATTTTTGGTATTATTAATTATGGTTGAAGAATAAATATTATCTTCGTAGCTTATTTAAAAAATATTTTGTATATGACTATACATCGTGAAGGCTATAAATATATTACGATTGCTACCCTGGTTTTTATCCTATTGGCAATAGGCAATCATTTTGTTTTTAATAAGGACAATACTATCAGTCAGATTATTTATTGGGTTTTGCAAACTGCCTTTTTCTTATTATGGTTTTGGGTACTGTGGTTCTTCCGTATTCCGAATCGTACCTTTACGCAAGGTGATAATTTAGTAGTGGCACCGGCAGATGGTAAGGTTGTAGTGATAGAAGAAACGGTAGAAACAGAATATTTTAAAGATAAACGCTTACAGGTTTCTATCTTTATGTCGCCTTTAAATGTGCATGTGAACCGTAGTCCTATTAAGGGTGTGGTAAAATATATGAAGTACCATCCGGGTAAATATTTGGTGGCTTGGCATCCTAAGTCTTCTACTGAAAATGAGCGTACCACTGTTGTAGTAGAGGGTGCGAAATCTACTTTGCTAATGCGACAGATAGCCGGAGCTTTGGCAAGAAGGATTTGTTATTATGTGAAAGAAGGACAAGCTATCGGTCAAAATGAAGAGTTTGGGTTTATTCGTTTTGGGTCTAGAGTAGATATTTATTTCCCTGTAGGAACTAAAATAGATGTGGAAATCGGCCAAGCAGTGAAAGGTGGTCAAACAATTTTAGCAAAATTATAAGATTTCTTTAAAGTAATTTCGACATTAATATTTATCTAAATTAATTGATTATGAATAGTAATGAGCAAGCTGCTCCGGAAGGGGAAACTAATAGCCGTATTGGTGATTCTAATAGTTCCGCTCCTTTTGAAAAAGGGGTAAATCAATTTGAAGAGAGTTTAATTTCTACTTGTTTGACCATGTTGTATGATGATGGAGAGAACAAAAGATTGGACTTTGATACAGAAATCTTAGCACCTAATAATATTCAAATTTCTGATAATAATTTGAGGGAGAAATACTGGGATTTCTTAATAAAAAGTCCTTTTATAGAAGCCGTTATTGGTTTTGGAAATAATGATAAACTTCAATTATCTGAAGTCGGATTGGAATTAATGCAAAAGTTTGGCAGTTACGAGAACTTTTTAAAACAAACTAAGAAACAATAATTTTTTATAACTATAATGAATAAAAAAGCAATAATTGCCGCTGCCATTTTCGGAATGCTGGCAGTGATTTTAGGAGCCTTTGGTGCACATGCCTTAAAAGAAAAATTGACACCGGAGCTTTTGAATACCTTTGAAACCGGAGTGAAATATCAAATGTACCATGCCATTGCCCTATTGGCAGTGGGAGTGTTGAGTGGAATAGCCCCTTCAAAATGGTTGAACCGTTCTGCCATCATGTTTATCATTGGAATATTATTGTTTAGCGGTTCTATTTATGCTTTGGTAGCCCTGAAACATTCCGGAGCCGTAGGTCTAATGGGTTTTGGAATGATAACGCCTATTGGTGGACTCTTCTTTATCTTAGGATGGTTGATGATTTTATTGGGAACTTTTGAAAAAAAATAAAAATATTTAAAAGGGAGCAAAAATATTTTTTCGTTCTAAATAATAAATATAACCCTTTGTAATATAGGCTAAACACAAGTTTGCAATAGCTTCAACTATTGGATCTTGTGTTTTTTTTATCGGAAGTATATTCTAACCTTTCCACAATATGTGCATTTGTTCTTCCAAAAATTCTTGTATTCTTTAAAATTAAAGTTTACTTTCGGAATGAAAAGTCAAACGCTTTAATGTTTTGACTTACTGTATTAACAATATTATTTCACAAAAAAATAATAAATACCTTGAAAGAACAAATTATCAACTTAGACAGCATAGATCCCATAGAATTTTTTGGGGTTAATAATGGCAAATTCGATTTAATAAAAAAGAGATTTCCGCTTCTGAAAATACTTTCCAGAGGCTCACAGATAAAACTTGCAGGTCATCCTGATGAAGTGAATCTTGCCAAGGAGAAGATAAATTTATTGATTCATTATTTAGAAAGAAATGGGCATCTCTCCGAAGAGTATTTTCAAACTATTTTAGGGGATCAAGATGGTTTAGAAGTAGAAAATAATATTAGCAGTGTTTTGGATATTGAAAGCAGTAATAATATTATCGTTTTTGGTAACAACGGTAAAGTGGTAAAGGCAAGAACCCGAAATCAAAAATTATTGGTAGAAACAGCCGAAACTAACGATATCCTTTTTGCAGTAGGTCCGGCAGGAACCGGTAAAACCTATACTGCCGTGGCTTTGGCAGTGAGGGCATTGAAAAATAAATCGGTAAAAAAAATTATTCTTACCCGTCCTGCTGTGGAGGCCGGAGAAAGCCTGGGCTTCTTGCCCGGGGATTTAAAAGAAAAAATAGACCCCTATTTACGACCACTTTATGATGCACTCGATGATATGATACCCGCAGATAAGCTGAGTTATTATATGGCAAATCGTATTATCGAAGTGGCTCCTTTGGCTTATATGCGTGGTAGAACCCTGGACAATAGTTATATCATTTTGGATGAAGCCCAAAATACTACCGACCTGCAATTGAAAATGTTTCTTACCCGTATCGGACCTCATGCTAAGGCAATAATTACCGGCGATATGTCCCAGGTAGATTTGCCCAAAAACCAACGCTCCGGCCTGGCACGTGCCCATAAAATTTTAAAAGGAATTGATGGAATAGCTTTTATTGAACTGGATGAAGAAGATGTAGTAAGGCATAAATTGGTGAAGAAAATTATCAGAGCTTATGATAAGGCTACCGAACAAGAAGAGGCATTACAGGCAAAAATAGATGAAGAAAGAAGATTGAGAAGAGAAAAAGAAAGAGCAGAGAGAGATAAAGATTAAGAGCATGTATTTTATTGGCTAATAATTAAATATCTTATGCGTTATTTATATGCTTGCTTGACAGCACTATTGACTTTTGGATTGGTTTATTTACTCAACCATCCTATCGGCGAAAAAATTCCTATGCCCTTAGGAGCATTCTTGAGTCCGCAAACAGGATTCTGGCAGAATGCTACCCCTAATGAAAATGACTTTTCAGACTTGGTAAACTTGGACGCATTAAAAGACTCGGTCAGTGTTTATTTGGATGAAAGGTTGGTTCCGCATGTGTTTGCACAAAATGAGGAAGACCTTTATTTTGTTCAAGGCTATTTACATGCAAAGTTCCGTTTGTTTCAAATGGATTTGCAAACTTTGGTGGCAGAGGGTAGAGCAAGTGAGATAGCTGGCAACAAGGCCTTGACTTTAGATAGGGAAAATAGAAGATTAGGAATGCGTTTTGCCGCTGAAAATACACTAAAAGAAATAGAAAAACATCCGGAAGCACTGGCGAAATATACAGCTTATACCAATGGTGTGAATGCATACCTAAAGGATTTAAAGGAGGCAGACTTGCCTCTGGAATATAAAATTTTAAATTTTAAACCCGAACCCTGGTCCAATTTAAGAACTTGTCTTTTGCTTAAAATGATGGCAAAAACTTTGACTTATGGCACTCAGGACGATTTGGAATTTACACGTATGAAATCTGTTTTAGGAGTGGAAAATATTTCAAAATTATATCCTCAAATTGATGACGCTCTTGTTCCAATAATTCCAAAGGGAACTGCTTTTCAACAAACTGTTTTTCCAAAGGTACCCGAAAATATTCAACAACAATACTTGCAAGACACTGTGCAGTTGCCTTATTTAGAGGTCGATAACCAACCCAATCCTAATAATGGAAGTAATAATTGGGTAGTGGCTGGAAGCAAAACAAAATCCGGAGCTCCTATACTTTGTAATGATCCCCATTTAGACATGTCTCTGCCTTCTATCTGGTACGAAATACAATTGCATACGCCTACTCAAAACGTTTATGGTGTTTCTATCCCGGGAAGTCCATTTGTGATAATAGGGTTTAATGATAGTATTTCTTGGGGTGTAACCAATGCACAGAGAGATGTGCTTGACTTTTTTAGTATTAAATTTAAAGATGTTACAAAAAAAGAATATTGGTATAATAAGCAATGGAATCCCACCCAAATACGGATAGAAAGGATAAAGATTAAAGGTGCTGAGGATTTCTTGGATACTGTTGCCTATACTGCTTTTGGACCGGTGATGTATGATCAGAGTTTTGTGGCTGATTCCAGTTGGAAGTCCACATCTTTGGCGGTAAAATGGGTGGCACATCATACCGGTGATGATGGTAAAAGTTTTTATTTATTGAACCATGCCCAAAATTATCAGGATTATTTGACCGCAATTGAAAGCTATGAATGTCCGGGGCAGAATTTTGCTTTCGCTTCCAAAAACGGTGATATCGCTATTTGGCAACAAGGCAAATTTCCTGCAAGGTGGGACCAGCAAGGTTTGTATGTAATGCCGGGGCAGGATAGCAGTTATGATTGGCAGGCGTTTATTCCACAAAATGAAAACCCTCATGCTTATAATCCTGTTAGAGGTTTTTTAGAAAGTGCCAATCAGAGAGCGGTGGACGGTACTTACCCTTATTTTATTCCGGGGACTTATATCACACCAAGAGGTCAAAGCATTGAACAAAAATTGGCTCTGATGAATGGAATTACAATACAAGATATGCAACATTTGCAATATGATTATTATAGCACTTTGGCTGAAAATATATTGCCCCAAATGTTGAAGCATATTGATGTCCAAGCTTTACCTCTGGAAGGAAAAGTATATTATGACTCGGTGAGCAATTGGAACTATTTTACCAAACCTCTTTCCGAAGCTACCACGATTTACCAATTATGGTTAGATCAATTTAGAACAGAATTGTTTTGGGATAATCTAGGATTAGAAGCAAAAGATATTAGTAAGAAAATAAAAGGAAATTACCGCTTACCATCAGAAGAAACCATTATGGAATTGATGAAAAAAGATACCACAATAGCCGGTCTGGTGGACGATAAAAGGACACCTGATAAGGTTGAAGGATTAAGTGAGTTGCTTACACGTTCTTTTGTGGACATTCTTCCTCAATTAGATGCTTTGAAACAAGCCAAGCGTTTACAATGGACAAAATATAAAGATGTAAGTCTTTTTCACTTGTTGAAGAAAGCATTGCTGCCTTTTGCCCGTACCGGATTGCCGGTAGGTGGCTGGAGCAATACCATCAATGCCGTTACCGATGTGCATGGTCCGAGTTGGCGAATGATAGTTCAAATGACTAAGGAAACAGAAGCCTATGCTGTTTATCCCGGTGGGCAGGATGGTAATCCCGGAAGTAAATATTATGACAACTTTGTGGACGACTGGGTGGCAGGTAAGTATTATAAATTATGGATGATGAAGGCTTCTGAAAGTAAAAGCCCAAATGTAAAATGGACCATTCAATTTAGAAAAAAATAAAACATGAAATTCGGATTAGCAATATTTTTCAGTGGGTTCTTTGCCTATCTTTTAGGGGTGTTTTTTCCTTGGTGGACTATAACCATTGCCGGCTTTGTATCTGCTTTGATTTGGAGTCAAAAAAACTTTAAAGGATTCTTGCAAGCTTTTATCGGAGTAGGGATTCTTTGGTTGGTCATGTCTTTTGGACAAAGCTACCAGAACCAACATTTATTGGTTGAAAAAATAGGTGCTTTGTTGGGAATAAAAAGTAATGCCGTCATTATTCTTCCATTGATTACAGCATTGATAGGAGCTTTGATAGCCGGTCTTGGGGGATTAACAGGCGGACTGTTACTATCAGTTAATGGGAAGAAGCTTTAATACTTCTTGTTTTGAAAGGCATTGTTTATCTTTGCAAAATTTAAAAATTTTTAATAAAAAACATAATTTATGTCTGAAACTAAAATGTGGAGACTCGCATTAAAGGGTGTGGTGCCTCCAATGGAAAAGCAAGCTTGGGAAAAGTTGGATTTTTTTAGTCGTTATTTAATCTCAACAAGGGCTTCGGTATTGATAATGACAGTATTGTCGGTTGTTATTGCTATACTTTTTACCATAGGGCATCATCAATTTGATTGGCTTAAATCTATCATTCTCTTGCTTAGTATCACTCTTGCTCATGCTACGAATAATATTTTGAATGATTGGTCTGACCATAGACGTAAGGTGGACGAGGAAGGTTATTTTCGCTCCAGATATGCGGTAGAACCATTGACTCATGGGCTGATGACAAGCCAACAGGCATTGGTACAAGCAGCAGTTACCGGAGGCATTGCGGCTCTTGGTGGTATTTATTTAATCAGTCAGGTTCCCAATATTTGGTTGGGAATAGGTTTATTTGTTTCAGGATTATTCTTTTTATTGTTTTATACTTGGCCTTTAAAGTATTTGGGATTAGGAGAAGTGGCAGTAATAATAGTTTGGGGACCTTTAATGATAGGAGGTGGTTATTATATGCTTACCGGAAATTGGAGCAATGAAGTTCTTTTGGCAGGACTTCCATACGCTTTAGGCGTTACCGGTGTCATTTTTGGAAAACATATTGATAAATACGAGGAGGACAAAAAGAAAAAAATTCATACGCTACCCGTAATCCTTGGAGAACGTAATTCCAGATATGTGCTGATAGTTGCGGTATTATTGCAATATTTGATTACAACATATTTGGTAATTACCGGCTTCTTTCATCCAATCATGTTGGTTGTGTGGGTTACTTTCTTAGGTGTTCCTAAATTAAGAGCAAAAATACCGGTTTGGAATCTTGTGAAAACCCTTAGTAAACCTCGTCCTACTGAACAACCCCAAGGGTGGAAATCATGGCCTTTGTATTTCGTTTCTATTGCCTTTGTACAAAATCAAAGATTCGGACTGATATTTGTATTAGGTTTAATACTACAAACTATTTTTAGTCAGTTATAGTAGGTCTTTTTATAAATAAATCATCTTCTGTTTTGTTTGAGGAAGTATAAACGTTAAAGCGGCTGACCGAAGGTCAGCCGCTTTAACGTTTACTAATATTTGAATTTTTATCAATCATTTAACTTAAAAAATACATGGTTATAGCCTCCATGCTCTCTTTCGAGATTTTTTAAGTGAATGTATTTAGTCCGTTTTTCTGCTACTTCCCAATTTTTGTTTAACTCATTTATGGGTTTCGAGTTTTGAAATTCAAACTTTATTGCTTCGTGCTCTACATTAAAACTATCTATTGATATCGTATCTTTCCAGCTGCCCAAAAAAGTATTTCCATTCTTAAAAGCTTTTACCGATCCATCCGAAAGAAAAGTAAAGGCATAGCCTGAAAGTAAATTAGAGAAATTTACTTCCTCTTTATAATATTCAGTTACCCTCCAAGTATTCTTTTGCAAAAGAACACTTACCTTTTCGTTTGTGGCCTTACCTTTAGGCTTGATACAAGCCATCCAAAGCAAGGGAACAAAAAGTAGTAGGATAATCCGCCATTTTTTCATGTATAGAACTGTTTTTAATTTTTAAAGTCCAAAAGCTTTTTGTATTTTACTTACATAATCCAATTGTTCCCAAGTGAAAAACTCAACAGTCATTTTCTTTTCTTTGGTTTTGGAGTAATCCATGAAAATGACTTCTTTCTTCTCATAAGCTCTGCCCATGTGCCCATAAGCTGCGGTAGGGCCATAAATAGGGCTACGCAATTTCAATCGTTTCTCAATGGCATAAGGACGCATATCGAAGATTTCACTTATTTTTTTAGAAATCTCACCATCTGTCAAATCTACTTTAGAGGTTCCTTTGGTGTCCACATACAAACCTACGGGTTCTGCTACGCCTATGGCATAAGAAACTTGTACCAAAACCTCATCGCACAAACCGGCAGCTACCATGTTTTTGGCTATGTGTCGGGTGGCATAAGCGGCACTTCTGTCCACCTTGCTAGGGTCTTTACCACTAAAAGCACCACCACCGTGAGCACCTTTACCACCGTAAGTATCCACTATAATCTTTCTGCCTGTAAGACCGGTATCGCCATGAGGACCACCGATAACAAACTTGCCGGTAGGGTTGATAAAGTATTTTATTTTCTTGTTGAAAAATTTTTCATATTCCGGATATTTTTGAATCACCCTTGGAATCAAAATTGTCTTCATGTCTTTTTCAATCTTTTTCAACATTTTGGCTTCCTCGTCGAAGTCATCATGTTGGGTAGAGATGACGATGCTGTCTATTCTGATAGGCTTGTGGTTGTCATCATATTCCAAAGTTACCTGACTTTTGGAGTCTGGTCTTAGGTAGGTGATTTCTTTATTTTCTCTTCTTAGTTCAGCCAATTCAATCAAGAGATTGTGTGCTAAATCTAAGGCAAGAGGCATATAATTACTGGTTTCGTTAGTGGCATAACCAAACATCATACCTTGGTCACCGGCACCTTGTTCTTCCTTACTCTTGCGTTCTACGCCTTGGTTAATGTCAGGAGATTGCTCATGAATAGCAGAGAAGATACCACAACTATTGGCCTCAAACATATACTCACTCTTGGTATAGCCAATACGTCTGATGACATTACGGGCTATTTCCTGTACGTCTAAATAAGCTTTAGATTTTACTTCTCCGGCAAGTACAACCTGACCGGTAGTTACAAGGGTTTCACAAGCTACTTTGCTCTCAGAATCAAAAGCTAAAAAGTTGTCGATTAAAGCATCTGAAATTTGATCTGCTATTTTATCGGGATGTCCTTCTGAAACAGATTCAGATGTGAAAAAATATGGCATTATTTGATAATTTTAAAATTTGTCAAAGATAAGTATTAATTGGTTTATTTTTCTAATTTCTCTTGATAGTACTGTCAGTAGATTGTTGATTTAGCTCTATCTCTTCTCTTGAGTCTTCATCCGGGTCACTTCCGGGTATCATTATTTCATGGATGGTAGAATCTGATTGCATAAATTCAAAACTATTAAAATCTACTTTCCACCGAATATTGCCTTCCAAGTTTTTCTCACCAACTAAGTTTAAGCTCTTTACCGGAAGCAACTCTGGTTGGGTGACAAAACTTACTTGAAATAGGGTATCATTAATTTTCTTTTCACCGGTAATAGTTACTTTGAAATCATTGAGGTAATTTTCTTTTTGTTCATCTGTAACAAATTGGGTGCCTTTGTCTAAAACTTTAAGAAATCCCCAAGTCTGTTTGGTAGAATAATTCTTTGCGGTTGCAATATCCAATCTTGCCACACTCACCAAGAAGGTCTCTGTTACTGCTTTAGGGGAATTGGTACTTTTACAGGATTGGAAAATAATAAGAAAAAGAAAAAATATAATGATTCTACTTTTGAATTTCATCAAGTATTGGATTTTATGGTTAATCCTGTCTGTTTAATTGACAGTTAAGCTACGAAATTACTATTTTTTAAGGATAGATTTTATTTTATTACAAAGAAATTGATATTATTGTTTCTGCATCATCTCTCTGATTGGGTTTAAGAGATAACTTAAGCCATTGAGTTTGATTTCGTACATCGTTTGTAGCAATATGCCTAGTTTGCCTTTAGGGAAACCTTTCTGTGAAAACCAAAGAATATAATGTTCTGGCAAGTCTCCAATATAGCGACCTTCATATTTTCCAAAAGGCATTTTATATCTAAATAAATCTTTTAAAATTTCGCTATTGGGTTCCATTTTATTTTAAGGTTTGAAGGACAAAGATATTGTATAGTTTTTGAGATTCAAGCAATATTTTGTTTCTAAAAATAAAAAGAGCAATTTAAAAAATTGCTCTTTTTATGGAATAAGACTTTTATTGCTTTGTGAATTTCTCAATGGCATAACCCGAATTTTCTATTGATAATTTGAGCCAATACATTCCGGTATTTAAAGTACTAATATTAATTTGTGATTGTTTAGAAGCGTTGTTTAAGTTTTGTTGTAGCACTTCTCTTCCTAATACATCATAAATACTTAAACTAATATTTTGTGTAATTTCTTTTTCCCATTTAATCTGAATTGTATTTTTTGCAGGATTTGGAAATATGGATAAACCTATGTCTAAATTATGTTTTTTTATAGATAAAGGAGTTGTGGCTATTAAACTGTCACAATTCAACATACCTAATTGAGGGAAAGCCGATTGGTGATAATTGATTGATGAGTCTTCATAACATTCTAAAAGGTTAAAATGAAAGGCATAATCGACAATACTTGCTGATTGTATATGTTCCGCCTTTGGTAATAAGCCTCCACCTAAGCCTCCGAATTTTTCAGTAAATGCCCCTTTGGGAGAAAAATAACTTAATAATAAATTTGGTGGAAAAATAGTCTCATATTCTTTGTAACTAGTAGTCCAATTTAATAATGGTTTTTCCGAATTGTAATAGGGTGTGGAGACTCCATTCGGAAATAATATTTTTGTAGAATCGATACTGGTATAGAATGTTTTTTGAATAGAACCGTTATAATTCACCATTTTGACGGAATCAATAATATAGGTCATAGTAGAATCATATTGGGTAACATATTGCAAAGTAGAAGTGTCTAAAATAGGTACTGTGATGGTATCACCCGCTTGTGCATTCAAAATATACAAAGGTGTGTATCTTGAGAATATTTTATTATACACAAAAACAGTATCATTTTGTTGATAAAAGCTATCCACTGAATTTGTTACTGTTTTGCTATGGTATAAACGAGTTCCTGAGCCATCATTAGCATAATCCCATAATTGCTTAGTATATTCTTTAGCCACCACTTTAAGGATTATTCCATTCCTTGATATAGTATCTATGCATTCTTGCTTTGTTAGGGATTCCCCTCCATTTGAATAATACGCATAATAACTTCTATAAGTCCATTTAGCACCAAGTGGTGCAAACTCTGCCTGAGCCATTATGGGCTGAAAACTCAATACAATGGCAAGGATTAGGATTAAATTTTTCATGATAAATAATTTGTTTAAAGATAATAAAATATTTTTAATTTTTTGATTAATTTTCCGTCATTTCGACCGGAGAAAATGGTTCGTAATGC
>DAOMPL010000055.1:0-19943 GCA_035444785.1 Edaphocola sp.
TCAAATTTATGTTTGTTTTTTAATAGCGTGAGTTCGGAACGGGTTACAGCTAACGGGAAACGCATTGGTGAAGTGGCGGATAAATTGGACGAAAAGTTCAATTTAGCAGTAACGTAGCCGATGTGTTTCCACAGAAGCTAAATTATTAAAAAAAGCTGAATGTGGAACACATTCGGCGGCTACAAAGCACAAAAGTTGAAGTTTGCACTTAACCCGCCATTTTGCCAATGCGATGTTAGCTGTAGCCCGAATACTTTTCGTTTAGTTTTCAAAAGTTTTAATAATTTCATTATATTTTTCTGTTGCTTTATATTTTTCACTTTCTCTAAATCCCGAACTTTGTTTGTAGCGTGTATTTAATAATTTAATTTCAGCCTCATATTCTTCTATTACTTGCTTTTTTTCTAAATATTTCAAATTTTCTTTTGTCTCTTCTTCAATGAAATGAAGTTTAAAAACACCGCAACTTTCAGTTCCTTTGTAGATTATAGCAAATAGTTGATTGTTTTTATAAAAAAGCGACCTAACTGATGGTTTTCCACTATACCAATAATGGTTATTTGAGAAATCTTTTACTTCGTAAATAGTTGTTGCCTCTGAACTGTAATTATACGTTACAATTACATTTTCATTAAAATAGTAATTAGTTCCTATGGGAGGAATATACAAGTTTTGCCAATGATGCCTAAAATCATATTTTTCTTCTCCATAGAAACCGTTGTCGTTTAATACATAATCCAGATCTTCTATTTTTTCTATGTAGCATTTATAGGTTTCTTTTGTAAATAAATTCCAATCTCCATATAAATTAGGAACAGGAAGTTTGCCATAATACATTCCCTTTTTTGAAATCTTTTTGAAGTCATACACGCTTTGTGGTATTTTGAACACACCTTTTTGGAATGGAATACTATCTAATTCAATACTTTGAAAACTAAAACTTGGCGGATAAATACGCATTGTATCCTTTTTATAAACAATGTCTAAATAAAAGTCATCGTTTACGCTTCCGCCTACTGGTGTCGGAGCAGGAATTATGTAGTAAAATCCATCAATTTTATTTCGTGGAAAACCTGAATAAGGGATATTTGTACTATCAGCCAAAGTGATATTTGTCGGAATAATTTTCCAATTTTCGTTTGGTAGGTCAATCTTCTTTCCGTTATTATAAACTTTGAAAGACAACATTCCACCGAAAGGTCCGGGTTGTCCAAAAGCAAAATGCGATAGGGAAAGGATAAGTAGAATGAATAATATGTGCTTTCTTGTTTTCACAATTATTTTACAATTACAATAGTTTCAAATTCCATAAGAATCCAAGGGTCGTTTTCAGAAAGTTTTTTTTGTTCATAAATTTCAATTTCATTGATGCCTTCTCGAAATTCATTAATTTCAACACTTGTTCTTCCTATTTTCAAAGGAAACGAAATCTTCATTTCCTCAATTTTATTGTTTTCTTTATTTTTTCTTACAATTATTATTGGTAATAAAATTTGATTATTAGGATGGCAAGTTCCACCACTATATGCTATAAATATTTCTTTTCCGTTTTCAGACTTTAATGTTGTATTTGTCCAATCAATATTATTATTCTCATTGTAATTATTATCAAACTGTATTTTGTATTCATATAAGTTAGTTTCTACATTTTTTATTGTTATGAATCGACGACAATAAGGTTCTTGTCCAAAAGCAAAATTTGTAATAAGTATGAAAATTAAAATTATCAGATTTTTCATTTTGTGCAGTGCGTTTTAAACGGGTTACAGCTAACGAGCCGCGGCTTGGCGATAGTGGCGGATGAGATAGCCTAAACTTTCAATCTTACACTAACCTGAGCAACAGCTTTTTATTATTTACTAAATTAAGAAAAAAGGAAATATAAAAAGCTCTTGCGGATAAAAATGCACGAACTTTCTATATTTCCCTTAACCCGCCATTTCGCCAAGCCGATGTTAGCTGTAGTAATTATTTTTTATGTTGATTTATTATTGCTTTTAACTCTTCAACAGTAAATGCCGGTTTTCTTTTATGAAGCATTGCGTGACAATTTGGACATACTGGAATTAAGTCGTTTTTGTAATTAATTTCATATTCTTTTTTTATATCTGATATTTCCTTTAAATGATGAACATGAATAAAACCTTTACCTATTTCTCCAAATTTTTTTTCAAAATCAAAATCACAAACTTTACAGATAGCGGAATGAAATTCAATACACATTTGTCTTACTATCGGATTTCTTTCATAAATATTCATTTTAACTGTCTTGACAGCTCCTTCATATAAATTTTTATCATTTTCAACTTGTTCTCCAAAAAAATCATCAGGATTTATAGAGTACTCTTTAAGATACTTATTTAGTATTTCCTTTCTTCTTTTGACTTTAGAATTAGATACACTTTCATAATAATCTATATGGAGTGATAGAGAATTTAAAGCTTTTTTTAAACTATCAATACCATTAAATTCTAAAATCTTGTCAAGATAATATTTGGTCGAAATTACATTCATTGTTCTTGTAAATAATTTCCCCGAAATCATATTTGTATAGTTATACAAATAATCAACAGACGAATTTGAATTTATTCCTTTGGTTTCAAGATAAGTTGTTGCTTCTTTTAATGTAATTTCTTTATTATGAAACTTGACAGCTGTAGCAAACAGTTCTGCTACTTTTTCTATAGTTATTTTAGACATTATGATTGGTATATTATTACAGCTAACTCTCAAATATACGCAACTCATCGCTTTTAACGTTGTCAATATCGCATTTGTGCGAAGAGCTTTATACTTAATTCGCTCCAAAGATATAACTAAAAACAAAGAATCCAAAGGGCTTGTAAAAATTTTTTTTTGATGCCGATTCTCTTGGTATTTACCTCAATGGTCTTGATATTGGAAAACCCTAAAGCACTATGAATGTAAGGTTTATTGCTCCTTTTTGCTTGTTTTAAGGTGTAAAAAATACTGGAGGTTTGGACTACTAGGATGGGTAATCTCAACCCATAGGTGGCTTTTCTGGCAACGACCCAACCTTATTTTTAATTTCAACAATCAATCTACATTAAAATGAAAGCCGACAATAAGCGTTTGTTGTCGTTTGTTGTCGGATATTCTTTGACCGCTGCATAAATAAATATTTTCTATCAAGGGTTTGCAATCAAAATAAAGGTAAGCATGAAGTGCTCCTCATTATGCCCCGGTCAAATCAATAAAAACAAGAACAAATTATTTTTTCTTTTTTGCTTCGCCAAAAAAGAAAAAAAATTGAATTGTTCCATTGATATAGACAACTTTTTCTGGTGTATATCTTGCTTGCAGTAATTTTGGCAGAAAGTACCCCAAGTATTTTACATTTTTATTTTAAAAAATAAAAAACTACCTACAATTGCAGGCAAAGCCAGATTTATCAGCCATAGCAAATAAGAAGCACTCAAAATAGGAAGACCAGAATCTATCCCCCCTATACTCATAAATAGTGCAACCCCAATGTATCCCCGTACAGCTAAATCTGTAATGGCAACAGAAGGCACAATGGCTATCATCCAAAACATTAAAAAGGAAATCAATAAGCCTGGAATAAGGGGCAAGCTAACACCTGAAATATAGAGTAATAGCAAGAATTGAACATTAAAAATAATAACCCTACCCAAGGATAAAAGCAATATTTTAAATAAATCTTTACGGTTATAATTTCTTAAAATATAGATACCAAAATTTAATCTTCTCACCCATTTATTCTTTACCCTAAAAGGCTTCAAATAATGGATATTTAAAAATAGAAAAATAGCAATAGGTAAAAATATTAATGCAACAATAAGTAGGATTTGAGTATTGGCATTACCATAATTAAAATGAAAATATATCAGCCCCATTAGCCCACAAGTTGCCGAAATACACATCTGGGCAACACTCCCTATCATACTCGAAATGGCAGCTTTTAGCTTATAGCCTTTTGGTATATGCACTATTCTACCGATAAAGTCGCCGCTTCTATTTGGCGTAATAATTGAAATACTCATACCAGAAAGCATAGATTTAAAAGCTGTAGTCAGGTTTATTGGTCGGATCCTTTGCAATAATAATTGCCATTTTCTTGCTTCTAAAGTCCAATTGACCCCTGCAAAAATAAACACTAAGCCAAACCACCAAAAAGAATTTGGATTCCAATTGGCTTTCAGCTGTTGCCATTGTTTGGCAAAATCTCCTTTAGCATTTATTTGCAGATATATTAGGTACAACAGTACCAAAAGTATTACAGGAGATAAGATATACCTAAACCATATTTTTTTGCTATTTTTGTGCATAAAGACTGCAAATGACCTTACATTTGTCGGTTAAATAAAAAAATTCACTTTTGATAATAATTGGCATCGACCCCGGCACTATCGTTTTAGGATATGGGGTGCTTTCTGTGGACAAAAATACAATAAGTCTTTTAGAAATGGGAGTATTAAAACTTTCAAAACATAAAGACCATGGGGATCGATTGAATTATATTTTTGAAAGAGTAAGTGCTTTGGTTCAAAGACATCAACCCGAAGCCGTAGCCATTGAGGCACCTTTTTATGGAAAAAATGTACAAAGTATGTTGAAATTAGGAAGAGCACAAGGAGTAGCAATAGCTGCCGCCATGGCTCATGGTAGTAGAACGGTTGAATATGCCCCAAAGAAAATTAAACAATCGGTTACCGGCAATGGTAATGCTTCAAAAGAACAAGTTTGGAAAATGTTGAAACAGATATTAAAATTTGAAGACAACCCACAATATTTGGATGCTACTGATGCTGTGGCTGCCGCTTTGTGTCATTATTATTCCAGCAAAGGCGATATTACAAAAGCCAAAATAAGCACCATGAATAAAATAACCAACTCCTGGGATGATTTTATTTCAAAAAACCCAAACCGGATAAAATAATTGAATAATAAATGAGAAACTCGCATTTAAGACTCATATTTGTATTAGCTATCCTTTGTACTATCGGCATTATCACCACTCAAATATATGGGGTGAGAAAGGCTTATGAGATGGAAAATTCAAAATTTAATTTGAATGTAACTATTTCATTAAAAAATGTAGCCTTTAAAGTGTGGGATTTAAAACAGTCTCAATCTTCCATTTACAATATTGTGAGCAGGGAAGGTGATAATTTATATATTGTTGACATTAAAGAAAATGTAGATAAAGATATTTTAGGTCATTTTATTCGAGAAGAATTTTCAGAAAATGGCGTCCTTGCTGATTTTGTTTATGGTTTACATGACTGTATTAATAATAATTTGAAATATCAGGATTTTATTAAAATGAACAATAAGGAGCATGAACCGGTATTGCTTCAATCTTATCCTAACCCAAAAATTGACAATTATTATTTTATTGTCTATTTCCCTTATAGAAATATATATATTAATAGTGAGCTTACTTTATGGTCGTTTTCCTCTTTTGCTATCTTATTCATCCTTGGTTTTTTAGCTTATATGATTTTTTTGCTTTTTAACCAGAAACGTTTATCTGAAATGCAAAAAGATTTTGTAAAAAATATGACTCATGAGTTTAAGACTCCTTTAACCAGTATTCAATTAGCCTCATCGGTATTAAAACAAGAAAAAATTTCTGAAAACCCCAAAAGGATATTAAACTATGCCTCAATAATTGATGCAGAGGCAAAAAAATTACAAATTCAGGTTGAAAGGGTTTTACAAGCATCCTTAGGGCAAAAAAGGGAAATGGAATTGAAAAAAGAAATTATTGATATTAGAACAATTTTGAAAGAATCTAAGGAGACTTTTTATAATATTATTAGTCCTAATGGTGGAAGTATTGAACTAATAAGCAGCCCAAATCCTATTTTAATAGAAGGAGACAAAAACCATCTTTTAATTGCTTTTAATAACATAATTGACAATGCCATCAAATATACGCCTGAAGACCGAAAGGTTCAAATAAAAATTATCATAAATGAAATTTCAAATAAAGAAATAAAAATACAGATTCAAGATAATGGGAGTGGCATACAAAAAGAAAATATAAAATTAATTTTTGAACGTTTCTTCCGTGAAAATACCGGAAATTTACATAATGTAAAAGGATTTGGAATAGGTTTAAATTATGTAAAATCTATTGTGGAACTACATCATGGAAAAATAAACTGTGAAAGCACTATTGGAAAAGGATCTATATTTACTATTATTTTACCTAAATTAAAAACTAAATAATGAAAGTTTTGATGCTAGGCAATAGAGTACCATTTCCGCTTAACGATGGCGGCAACCTTGCTGTATCGAATATGATGGAAGGCTTGCTAGCTGAAAATATAGAATTAAGTCTTTTGTTAATGAATACCAGTAGGCATTGGGTAGAAGAAGGTCAATTGCCTCCTCTATTTAAAAAATTAAAATCATGCACACTGGTACCTGTGGACAATAGAATAAAACCACTACATGCCCTATATCATCTAATAAAAAAGAATTCTTATAATCTAGAACGATTTATTACAGATAAATTTGAAACGGCTTTAGAGGCTATTTTAAAAAAAGAAAAATTTGACCTTATCCTTTTAGAAGGATTATTTGTAACACCCTATCTAAAAACGATTCGAGAATTTTCAAAAGCAACGGTGTGTTATCGTCAGCATAATGTGGAATTTCAAATTTGGGAAAGACTGGCAAATAATTCCAAAAACAGTTTAAAAAAATATTATTATAAAAAATTAGCGGCTGCCTTAAAAACTTATGAAATAGAAATGTGTAATCAATATGATTGCATAGCCGCTATCTCACCCATTGACGCAGAATATTATAAGCAACTAGGCTGCCACTTACCTATTCTAAACATTCCTTATGGCTTAAAATCTGAACAGCTTATACAAAAACAGGCAAACTTTACTGCTCCCTTAAAATTATATCATATAGGCGCCATGGATTGGCAGCCAAATATAGATGCCATCAATTGGTTTCTAAAAAACGTATGGCCAAAAATTTTAAACAAAGCTCCACAAACTACCTTATATTTAGCAGGTAGAAATATGCCTGAAAGTTTTAAACGCCAAAATTGGAAAAATGTTTATGTTCTAGGGGAAGTAGCAGATGCCAAAGTCTTTGAGGCAGACAAACACATCTTAATAGTCCCCCTACATTCAGGAGGTGGTTTAAGAATAAAAATTCTGGAAAGCATGGCTGCCGGAAAAGCGGTAATCAGCACTAGAGTGGGTATCCAAGGCATAGACGCCTCCATCAACAGCAACGAAATAATCATAGCAGATGATGTTGAAGGTTTTGCAAATGCCTGTATATACCTAATAAACAATCCTGACAAAGCACAACATTTAGGGCAACAGGGGAAAGCTTTTATTGAAAATAAGTATAGGCAAAATATAGTTATTAAAAAACTTTTGGAGGGATTAAAAGAAATTCCCAATCGCAAAAAGCATTAATAGCACAGCAACACTATTTCATATTGGGGAATAATTGAATAATAGCAGAATATGGATTCATTTTTCCTTGAAGCACCGCTTCTTCCAATACTTTTATGGTCTGTACTAAGCCGTTTTGTTCTAATAAATTTCTATATAAAGCTTCTTGTAAAAGGCGGTTAAAGGCTTTCAGTTGTTGTGCTTTTCTTCTTGTTTCAAAATGCCCCGATTGCTGTTGCAACACTTTAAATTTATTTATCATTACGGACACCTCGGTGATCCCTTTTTGTTCAATAGCAGAGGTTATAAGAACTTCTGGTCGCCAACCAGATTCTTTTGGAGGTAAAAAATGTAATGCTCTGGAATATTCTGCTCTCGCTATTTTGGATTGTCGCACATTGTCACCATCACTCTTATTGATGATTAAGCCATCTGCCATTTCCATAATCCCTCTCTTGATACCTTGCAATTCGTCTCCGGCTCCGGCTAGCATTAAGAGTAAAAAGAAATCGCATAGGTCATGCACTTCTGTTTCACTTTGACCGACACCAACTGTTTCAATAATAACGGTATTATATCCGGCTGCTTCACACAAAAGACTTACCTCTCTGGTCTTATACGCCAGACCTCCTAAATTACCGCTAGATGCCGTTGGTCTAATAAATGCTCGAGGATGAACAGAGAGCTGTTCCATCCTTGTTTTATCACCCAAAATGCTCCCTTTACTCACACTACTACTAGGGTCTATGGCAAGCACTGCAACCTTTTGTCCTTGTGCTATCAAATGCAAACCAAAAGCCTCAATAAAGGTACTCTTACCTACACCTGGAACACCGGTAATACCTATCCGCATTGCTTTTCCGGAATAGGGTAGAATTTCATCCAACAACTGGGTAGCCAAACGTTTATGCTCCAACCGTTGAGATTCTACCAATGTAATTGCCCTACTCAAAATGGCTATATCACCGGATAACACTCCGGCTTTCATTAGTTGAATATCAGGTAAGGGTCGCAATACGTTTTATAGATTTGAAGTAAAAAAAAATTTTAATTAAAAATCATTGCAATTTTTGTCATATAAAAGAAGGCTACCAACTGAGCGGCAATACCCAAAAAATAACCTAAACCTATTTCTCCTTGAGTATGGGCCCTTAAAATTAATCTTGAAGTGCCTATAAGGCCTGCAATTAATAAGGATACAATAAGTGTAATAAATAAGTTGATCTGACTCATTATCATAACCACAATAAAAATCCCTATCATACCTCCGGCTGCGGCAGCATGCATGCTCACTTTCTTAAAAATATTCACCATGAATAGGGCAATGATACCATAGAAATTACCTAAGAGAAATATTTGGAGTATTAATGGAGGAAGGGTAGGTGCTTTAATATTTTTAAACACCGTATAAGCCCAAAAATAAAATATCATGGTGGCTATCAAAGGAATAATTCTATCCTTTGAATTTTTTAATTCTATACTTTCAATAAAATTCAATTTCCTTAATAAAAATACTGTTACTAAGGGGAAGAAAATAGTATTTAATCCTATTATCCCCAACCATTCATTCATTTTAGAAGGTGTAATATTACTAAAACTGGAGCTATTTAATTTATATAAAACATAACTCATTACTACCGGCATAAATACCGGATGGCAAATAATTGAAATTATTTTAGCAATTACTTTTAATGTTTTATTCTGTGTTAATTCTTCTGTCTTAATATGGGAATGGGGCATATCATCCAATTTTTAAAAAAGCAAAGATACTTAATTCGCTATGAAGTATGGTATTTTGCTACCAATAGAATCCTAAAATAATAACTAAAAATGAAATAGCCCTTCCAGATATTGGAAGGGCTATTCCTTATTCACATTAAAAACGATCTATTTAATAATTACCTTTTGCACCCCATAGGCTGCACTTTTATCATTTCTCAAATATACCATATAAGTTCCTTTTGCAAATGCAGAAACATCGATAGTCTTTTCGGCTAACATGCTGCCTTCCCACACTTTTTGACCCAAAATATTAACGATACTTACATTCAAAGACTGTCCGTCATAAGCATTGTTTTTAATATTCAAATTATGACTGGTAGGGTTAGGAAATAATTGGATGTTTTTTGAAAAATCGTTTTCTTTTACTCCGATTGTTCCGGTACCATTAATTTTAAAATTATTTTTAGAAACATCGAAGAAGATATTCCCAACAGCTTTAACCTTCAATCTTGCCATCGTGGTATTCACATTTGGAGCCGTAATTTCAAACTCTCCGGTATTGGGTACATTAGTAGCTAAGATAACCGGGAAACTCATACCGGCATCACCTGACAAATAAATATTTACAAATCCAGCCATGATGCTGTCTTCTGGTTTAAGGGTATTACCTTGTGTCCATTTAATTTTATATTTTTGTCCTGGTGTCCAAGAGCTGGAATCGGGGTTGTTCACTCTAAAATTTCCTAATGAACTTGGTACCACCTTAATATTTACATCACCTTCAATGGTATTATTGGTGCCCCAACCATCTTGTGCAATACTACGAGCCGTAACTTTAAACTTCATTTTTCTAGCCACATTTGGAAGTCTTTCTCCAGAAGCACTGTATTTATTAGCAGCTAAAGTTTCATATCTCGGAAATTCTCTTTGCAATTTGGCTACAGGAGGCAAACTCATAAATACGGGTCCGGAAGTAGCAGAGGCTCCATTGGCTTCTACCATATCAATAGGGCCTAAATCATTTTGCTCCCAACAATATAATGGAGCACTGTTAGAAGCTACTGTATTAATGGCTTCATTTGAAATCAACTCAAATGGGGTATTTGCCGGAATGATAAAATTAGCATTCATATCTGGCAAATTTACCGGAGCTTGACCCAAAGCAGTAGAGCCACACATACCACTGGAGGTAAATACCTGAGTCATTTGCTTGAGGTTAAATTGATTATAATAATCTGTCAATGGAGTAGTTAAAAGAGGAGTATTATCCGCTCCACATGCACCGTTATAAGACATGATGGTAGTACCACTTCCCGGCTCTACCGATGAGGTAGCCATACCATTTCCATCACAACCTCCAGATTTAGAAGTGAAGGTGTGCCCGGCACCAAATTGGTGTCCGGCCTCATGGCAAAAAGTTCCAATATCGTTAGGCCCTCCGGCTGCTCCTGACTGTGCCTTTGCCTTTCCACCGGCAGAACATACAGAAGCTAATTGTGCCAAGCCTCCTCCGGATTCAGAAAACACATGGCCTAGGTCATAATTGCCTGCACCGATAAACACATCGATATTAGCTTGATTCTCATCCAACATTGCAGGATGATCACCATCATCATTAAAAGGATCTACAGAAGGATCTACATATAAAATTGCTGTATTAGAGTTGACAATTTGTGTAGAAATTGACAATTCTCTTTCCCAAAGTCCATTAGCATTATTTACTGTGGCAGCAACTATATTTAATATTTGAGAAACAGTAGGGTTAGGAGAACCCGAAACCGCCAAAGCATATTCTCCGGTACATGAAATCGCTAAACGATATGTTCTTCTTGTAGCTCCCAATACTCTTTCTACAATTTGGTTTCTTGTTGGGTTAATGGAACCGGCTTCTCCCTCTGTAAGACCTGTTGTCTTTTCTACACTGCCACAAGGGCTTTCATTATATGAAGAATAAAAATCTTTAGCACTGCTCAAAGTATAATAGCCATCAGCACTAAAACTATAAGGCTCTATGGCAAAAACTTCATCCATATCGAATGCAAAGGAGCGGATAAAAATGCCCATTTCTCCTGTTGTCAATTTCAAAGTTTGACTGGCATCATCCAAATATGAACCAGTATAGGTTTGTATATCGGGGAATTGTGCTTGAATGCCTGAAGCAAGCACAGGAGTATTCCAAATTCTAAACGTTTTAAATGTTCCTTCAGGAGTAGGAAGCGTTAAATCAATACCGGAAGCATAGGTTGTGCCTGCTCTTTTCAATGCGGCTTTAATGCCTTCCTGATCTAACTTTAGTATAGAAAATGCTTTTGGTAATTTAGTTTTTGGATTAGAACTATTTACAGTTTTTGTTTCTAATCTTTGCCAAAAGCCTTTTTGAGCAAAAGAAACTGTTGAAGTTCCCACACAGAATCCTGTTGCTAAAGCTATTAATAATAATTTTTTCATGCTTTCAAATAATTTTTGCGATAAAAGCTTATTTTATAATTTCTTCAATAATTTTAAACTATTGAAGCATTCCATTAATTTCAATCTGTGAAAATAAGTAAATCAACTGAAAACTCATAATATTTTCTAAGGATTTTTATTTTCTGGGGATGCGGTTTTATATTTCGTCCATAATATCATCCCAATCTCTTCTCTGTTTTTTTGTAGGACGCCCAATTTTACTTAACCTTTTACCGGTATGAAAGCTGGATGCCATAGGTTTTTCTAAAACCTGCTCTTCGGGCGGGGTAAGGTCTTCGTAAAATTTAATGGCTTCGCTATATGCCTTTCTGGTGAATAATAACTGGGTTACTCTTATTTTCCAATTCCTTTCTTTTGCTTTTATAACATACACATCACCCACCTGCACGTTCCTTGAAGGTTTTACGGCTACCTCATTCAGTTTAACCTTACCGGAATCAATGGCTTCTGTGGCTAAGGATCTGGTTTTATACACCCTGATACTCCATAAATATTTATCTATCCGTACTTTTTCATCATCTTTACTCATAATATTCTTATTTTGATTGTAATGATTCAATAAATTTATCCATATCGTGCCGCCAAAAATAATTGTTTTCTATGGGTGCTCCGGCAGCTCTTTGATACATTACTTTGAAGGCAGCCATATTTCCATTGCCCACCTTTTCTACCTTAATGTTGATGAAACCCAAACGAATCAATTCTTTTTTTAAAGATTGCAATTCGTCATTTATAGATATAAATTCCATATTAATTTAATACTTTGATTTGTTGTAATACTTCGGCACTAAAATGTTCTAAAGAAGGGTCTCTTGCTCCCATCAACAATAACACACAATCTTCGGTTAGATGCGGTTTTAGGGCTTCCACCAAATTGTTTCTGTCCTCTACAAAATAGGCATTTATGCCTTGGTCCTTTAAATCATTGATAATATCATTTGCAGAAATGTCTTTAGTAGTAGTACCACCGGCATAATATATTTCACTCATCCAAATTTCGTCTGCAGTTCTAAGGTTTGCTATTAATTCCTCTTCCAATTCTTTCCTGATAAATTTAGTAGGGGCAAAACCATGAGGTTGAAACCATGCTATTAATTTTGGAGCCACCGGTTTACAGGCGTTAATACTGGCAGCTATTTTAGCAGGATTATGGGCATAGTCATCTATGATTTTAATTCCATTAATATTGCCTAAAAATTGATGCCTCCTGTAAATACCCGGATAGGTGGACAAAGCCCTAGAAGCGTCTTCCAAGCTCACTTTTAATATAGTAGCTACTGCCAAGCAAGCCAAAGCATTTTCCATATTATGAACACCAATTGTTGGAATTTGGAAAGAAATATCCTGAACCGTAAAAGTAATCTGAAAACCCTCTTGTTTGAAATTTTTTCCTACAAAATCTGTATCTGAACCAAAATCTTCTCCTTTATCATTACTAAAAACCTTAGCTAGAGGATGGCATCGGTTTACTATAAAATGCTCTTGACTATTATTCTTAAATATTTTAAATATCTCATCCAACTCTGACAGTTCTTTATGATCTTTATCGATATTCAATAATAACCCAATTGCCGGTTTATAATTTACTAAAGAACCATCACTTTCATCGGCTTCAATTATCAGCCATTCAGTGTTTCCAACATGACAATTTCCTATTTTTCCTTTTTGGATAAGGCTTACGAGACCTGCACCGGTTATAAGTGAAGCATCAATGCCACAATGGCTCAGCAAGTGAAACAACATGGCTGCTGTTGTACTTTTGCCACTGGTTCCGGCTACTGCTATCGTTTTCTTTTGGGCACAAATCTGTGCTAGCAATTGTGCTCTAGTGATAATGGGTATATTTAATTCTAAAGCTTTTGCCACTTCTACATTAGTATTTTCAATGGCGGTACTTACTACTAAGACTTCATCTTTATTGGAAAGGTGAGCCTGTTTTTGATTGAAGCAGGTGATACCTTCGTTTTCTAACTTTGAGCGTGTTTCTTCATTGCCTTCTATATTAAAAAGCCTATCACTACCGGAAACTGTTTTGCCTGAACCACTTAAATATTGAGCTATGGCACTCATCCCGGCTCCAGCAACTCCGGCAAAGAAAAAGTTTTGTTTGGATAAAATGTCTGTTATCATATTCTTTTCTAATGAAGACAAAAGTATTAAATATCTTTGGCTTTTTGACATTGTTTTAAAAGCATTATATTATGACAGATGAATATTATATGAAGCAAGCTTTGGTTCAGGCTCAATATGCTTTTGATGCCGGTGAAATTCCTATTGGTGCCGTAGTAGTGATGCATGGAAAAATAGTGAGTAGGGGACACAACCAAACCGAAATGTTGAATGATAGCACAGCACATGCAGAAATGATTGCATTAACGGCAGCTTTTAACGAATTAGGAGCCAAATATTTGCCAGAAGCTACTTTGTATGTAACCATAGAGCCTTGCCTGATGTGTTGTGGTGCTTTGTATTGGTCCAAAATAGGCAGAGTGGTTTATGGTAGTCCAGATGAAAAAAATGGATATAAAAAATCTGTTGGCAACCATTATGGCTTCCATCCAAAGACACAAGTCAGCTTTGGCACTTTAGCGGAGGAATGTAGCCAGTTGATGAAGGATTTTTTTAAAGGAAAGAGGTAAGCTTTCTATTACTTTTCAGTATTCGCAATTTTTTAACCTCCTAATTTTTTTATATTAATTAATTTGCAGGTTTTATGTCATCACATCATATTGTAAAAGAAAATCAGGAACCCGCACTCATTATTGCTAATGGAGCCGCTTGTTCTATGGATTTGCTCAACCAACTTTTGGAATGGGCCCCACTAATCATTGTACTGGATGGTGCTATGGAAAGAGTTATGGATTTAGGTATAAAAGTGGATATTTTAATGGGTGATTTTGACCGAGATTTTGATGCAGAACAATACTTGAAACAGCAATACCCACTCAAAATCATTCATACCCCCAATCAAGAACATACCGACTTAGACAAAGCTTATCAATATTTGATAGAGAAAAACATCAAAGCCGTCAATGTGGTTTGGGCAACAGGTAGGCGTGCAGATCATTCTATTACCAATATGACCAATATGGTAAGATATAGAGAACAGCTTAAAATTGTGCTTTTTGACGACTATTCAAAAATTTTTTTGTTACCAAAAAAGTTTGAAAAATGGTATCCTAAAGATTTTAAGTTGTCGCTAATTCCAATAGGCACCGTTACCGGAATCACCACCAAAAACCTCAAATATGCTTTAGAAAACGAAACACTAACAATAGGGTACAGAACCGGTGCTTCCAACCAGGCTTTAAATGATGGTGTATTGGAAATTTCTTACGAAACCGGAGACCTCCTTTTAATGGAATGTAAAGATTAAAACACAATGAACTTATTATACCAATACCTCAGCAAATATAAAATGCTGATTTTTATTGCACTCCTTTTGGCAATCATCAATCAGGTCTTTTCTTTAATGAATCCTGCCATCTTGGGAAACTTAATCATCGACCCTTATGCCAATAAAGCAACCGAGTTTAGAAATGCTAACAATAGTTCGGGCTTTTACAATGGCATTTTATATGGTTTACTTTTAATAATCGGGACGGCAATGGTATCCCGTATAGCAAAAGCTTTGCAGGATTATGTAGTGAATGTGATTATCCAAAAATTTGGCACAGCCCTTTATAATGATGGACTCAAACATTCTTTACAATTACCTTTTCAGGATTTTGAAGATCAAAGAAGTGGGGAGACCCTTTCCGTCTTAATAAAAGCCAGAGCAGATTGTGAAAAGTTGATTTCCAATTTTATCAATGTCTTATTTGCTACCTTAGTAGGAATTGTTTTTGTGGGAATAGTTGCCTATAAACTACACCCCAGCTTGCCTTTGATTTATTTGGTTGGGGCTGTAACCTTGTCCGTTTTGATTAACTTCCTCTCTAAGAAAATAAAAGGTATCCAAAGAAAAATTGTAAACCAAACCACTTCCTTAGCGGGTAGCACCACCGAATCTTTACGAAATATTGAATTGGTGAAAAGCTTAGGATTAACAGACCAGGAAATTGAAAGGTTAAACAATAATTCCATTAAAATACTCAATCTGGAATTAAAGAAAGTAAAGAGTATCCGTTCCATTAGCTTTGTCCAAGGCACTTTTGTAAACTTCTTACAGCAATGTATTTTGTTTGCTTTATTATTCTTTCTTTATAAAGATGTATTAAGTTTGGGTCAATTAATGATGATGCAGTTTTATAGCTTTTTTATCTTTGGACCTTTACAAGAAATCGGAAATATTATTTTGAATTATAGGGAGGCAGAAGCATCTTTGGTCAACCTAAAAACATTAATGGACAAGCCTGTAGAAGTAGAACCGGAGCATCCTATTAAAATAGAAGCTATTCAGAGTTTACGTTTAAAAGATGTGAGTTTCAAACATCTTAGTAGTACCAAGTATGCCCTAAGTCATGTGGATTTTGAGATTAAAACCGGAGAAACTTATGCTTTTGTAGGTCCATCAGGTTCCGGAAAAACAACTATGGTGAAGCTCCTTTTAGGACTTTATACTCCAAGTGAAGGCATCATTGAGTACAATGGTATTCCGGCTTCACAGGTAGGCATAGACAGTATTCGTCAGCAATTGGGATTGGTCACTCAAGACATCCAATTATTCTCAGGTACCATCCGTGAGAATTTAAAATTTGTGAATCCCAAAGTGAGCGATGAAGAAATTATGCAGGCATTAGAAAAAGCAGCAGCAGGCTCTATATTACATCGTAGCGAACATGGGCTGGATACAGTTATCGGTGAAGGTGGGCTCAAGCTTTCCGGTGGAGAAAGACAGCGTTTATCCATAGCTCGTGCCATTTTAAGAAAGCCTAAACTCTTAATATTTGATGAGGCTACCAGTGCTTTGGATTCTATTACAGAAAAAGGCATTACCAAGACCATTGAGCAAATCGGTAAAGAGGGTAATCAAATAACGGTTTTAATTGCTCATAGATTATCCACGGTGATGCATGCCGATAAGATTTTTGTTTTAGAGAAAGGTAAAATTATCCGTTCCGGTACTCATGATGAATTAGTGCAGGAGAAAGGTTTGTATTATGCCATGTGGCGCCAGCAAGTAGGTGGCACGGAGTTAGAAGAGATGAGTTAGTTTTTGGTGTTTGGTGTTTGGTGTTTGGTGCTTACTCGTCGCGAGGGCATTGCAAGAAACAATCCAGTGGCTCAATCCTCAATTTTTTTGGATTGATTCGCCTTTGGATCGCAATAACAGAGTGCATGAGGAAACAGAAAACTGTATTTTCTTCCTAACCATCGCAATTAACAGTTTGCTTTAACTTTTTACATCACTATTCTGTAAATTTGCATTCAAATGATCCAAAAATTATCAAACCCCAATCCTAAAGTAAACACCAACGACATCATAATAAAAGGTGCCAGAATGCACAACCTAAAAAATATTAATGTTGCTATACCCCGTAATAAGTTAGTGGTGGTTACAGGTGTTTCAGGAAGTGGCAAGTCCAGCCTGACAATGGATACTTTATTTGCAGAAGGTCAAAGAAGATATGCCGAAAGCCTGAGTGCCTATGCACGTCAGTTTATGATGCGTATGGATAAACCGGATGTGGACAGCATTGACGGTATTTGTCCGGCCATTGCCATAGAACAAAAAGTTAGCTCACGCACACCACGCTCTACCGTAGGCTCCATGACCGAACTTCAAGATTATTTAAGGTTATTATTTGCACGAATAGGACATACCTTTTCTCCTATTTCGGGTGAAGAAGTAAAAAGAGATGATGTGGGTGATATTCTTCAATATATTCAAAAATTAGAAGCCAAGACTAAGGTTTATTTAATAGTACCTTTCAAATTATTTGATGGCCGTACAGAAAAAGAAGAATTGTCACTCTTGCTTCAAAAAGGATTTACCAGACTATTATTAAGAAAGAAAACTGCTCCGGAAACGATAAGGATAGAAGACCTTTTAGAAACAGAAGCTATTCAACTACAATTAGATATTTGCTATATCATTATCGACCGTTTCGTAGTAAAAGATTTTGATGAAGACGATTTTCATCGGATGGCAGATAGTATAGAAACGGCTTTCTACGAAGGTTTAGGAACATGCTACTTGGATATTGACCATAAAAAACTCAAACAATTTAGCAATAAATTTGAAGCTGATGGCATCCAGTTTGAAATACCTTCTCCCAATTTATTTTCATTCAACAATCCTTATGGGGCCTGCCCCAAATGCGAAGGATTTGGCAATGTATTAGGCATTAGTGAAGATTTGGTGATTCCTAATTTGGAATTAAGTGTTTATGAAGATGCCGTTGCTCCTTGGAAAGGAGAAAAAATGAAGGAATGGAAAGAAGCTTTTATACGGGCAGAGGTAAAAAATGGCTTTCCGGTACACAAAGCCATCAAGAAATTAAGTGAAGAACAAAGAGCTACTTTACAAAAATGGATAGATGAGTTTTTTCAAATGGTAGAAGAAAATCTTTACAAAGTCCAATACCGTGTGATGCAGTCAAGATATAGAGGAAGGACAAAATGCCCTAGCTGTAAAGGCACCAGATTGAGACCGGATGCTCTTTTTGTAAAAATTGAAAATAAAAATATAGCAGAACTTTCTGCACTACCTATAAAGGATTTGCAATCTTGGTTTCTGCAATTGAAACTTAATAGCCATGAAAGTAAAATAGCAAAAAGGATATTAATTGAAATCAACCAAAGACTCAACACCTTAATGGATGTGGGACTGAGCTATTTAACGCTTTATCGTCAAGCCAATACCTTATCGGGTGGCGAAAGCCAAAGAATACAATTGACAAAATTTCTAGGTAGCAACCTTACCGATAGTCTTTATATTTTAGATGAACCCAGCATTGGACTACATCCCAGAGATACGGATCGGCTGATAAGCGTTCTTAAAAGCTTAAGGGACCTGAATAATACCGTCGTTGTAGTTGAGCATGATGATATGATGATGAGGGAATCCGATGACATTATCGACATGGGACCCTTAGCAGCACATTTGGGCGGTGAAGTGGTGGCACAAGGCAATTTAAAAACCATCATCAATAACCGGGAAAGCCTTACCGGAAAATATCTCTCGGGCAAATATAAGGTTGATGATTTTTTGAATACTACCACTAGAGTTAAAAGAAAAATCAACCAAAAGATTAGCTTAAAAGGCTGTAGAGAAAATAATCTAAAAAATGTAAATGTCGATTTCCCATTAGGCATCCTATGTGTGGTTACAGGAGTTTCCGGAAGTGGCAAGACTACTTTAGTGAAGCAAACCCTCTATCCTGCACTTCAAAAGCAATTGGAAGGCAGCAGCTCCTCAACTATCGGAAAGCATGATGCTTTAGAAGGTGATGTGGACAGCATTAGGATGGTAGAATTAGTGGATCAAAACCCTATTGGTAAATCATCAAGGAGCAATCCTGTTACCTATATTAAAGCTTATGATGAAATCAGAAACCTTTTTGCCAAACAACAAGCATCAAAACTAAACGGCTTTGAGCCTAAACATTTTTCTTTTAATGTAGATGGTGGCCGATGCGACACTTGCAAAGGCGATGGAGAAGTTGTGGTAGAAATGCAGTTTTTGGCAGATGTACATTTAGTTTGCGAGAGTTGCAAAGGCAAAAGATTTAAAGATGAAGTGTTAGACGTTCAATACAAAGGCAAAAACATTGCAGACATCTTGGATATGAGTGTGGATGATGCTATTGCATTTTTTGAACAAGAAGAAAAAATTAAAACAGCATTACAACCCTTGTCAGACGTGGGTTTGGGTTATGTAAAATTAGGACAATCCAGTAACACACTTTCCGGTGGTGAGGCACAACGGGTAAAGCTTGCTTCGTTTTTGGGTAAAGGAAAGGCTCATGATAAGGTTTTATTCATTTTTGATGAACCCACTACAGGACTTCATTTCCATGATATCAGTAAACTACTTCAATCTTTTTATGCTCTTATCAATTTAGGGCATTCTATCATTGTTATTGAACATAATACAGAGGTGATTAAGCATGCCGATTGGGTGATAGACATCGGTCCGGAAGGTGGCGAAGGTGGTGGAGCCCTTTTATTTACAGGAACTCCACAAGATCTAAAAAATTGTAAAGAAAGCTATACAGCAAAATATATATAAATCATTTGGATTATAACATTAGTATTTTTTCACTGGGGTGGTGTCTTCCCCAGTTTCTTTTGGGTTGGTGAAGACACCAACCCAATGGGGGAAATTAAAACCTCAATTTGTCTTGTCCTAAAATAGGTTTACACATTTATTCACTCAAAAAATGTGTAAAC
>DAOMPL010000056.1:0-18164 GCA_035444785.1 Edaphocola sp.
TATTTTGTATGGCGTAAAATAAGAATAGGCTACTCTAGTGGAGTAGCCTATTCTTTTTTATCTCTTTTTTATTCTGCGGATACACTTGTTATTGGTGCAGCTGCTAAGGTCTCTTCACTTGCCTCAGAAGCATATTGTTCAAAATTATCTACAAACATTTTAGCTAATTTTAAAGCTGTAGTTATATATTCTTCTTTGTTTTCCCAAGTGTTTTGAGGATTTAATATTTCAGTTGGCACTTCAGGAACAGCTTCCGGAATTAATACGCCAAAGATATTATGTTGATTGTAAGCTATATTATTTAATGATCCGTTCATGGCTGCGGTAATCATAGCACGGGTATATTTCAAATTCATTCTTTTTCCTGTACCATAAGCACCACCGCTCCAGCCGGTATTTATCAACCATACATTTACATCCTCATGTTGCTCTAACTTCTTACCTAAAAGTTCGGCATATTTAATAGGATGTAAAGGTAAAAATACCTTTCCAAAACATGCAGAGAAGGTTGTTTTTGGTTCTGTAATACCTACTTCTGTTCCGGCTACCTTAGCAGTATAGCCACTAACGAAATGGTACATAGCTTGTGATTTCGTTAATTTTGAAATTGGAGGTAATACTCCGAAAGCATCACAAGTTAAAAAGAAAATATTTTTAGGATCTCCACCAAAAGAGGGTTCTTTTGCATTATCAATATGATAGATAGGATAAGCAGCTCTTGTATTTTCAGTGATACTACCATCTTTATAATTTACTTGATTGGTTCCATCGATAAAAGTGATATTTTCCAAGATGGTACCTGGTCGGATAGCATCAAAAATTTGAGGCTCTTTCTCATGGCTTAAATCAATTACTTTAGCATAACATCCACCTTCAAAATTGAAAACAGAACCATCAGCCCAACCGTGCTCATCATCACCAATTAAAGGACGATTAGGGTCAGCACTTAATGTGGTTTTTCCTGTGCCACTTAAACCAAAGAATAAAGAAACATCTCCATCTTTACCCTCGTTGGCAGAGCAGTGCATAGACAATACGTTCTTTTGTGCAGGAAGGATAAAGTTTAATACTCCGAAGATTCCTTTTTTCATCTCACCCGTATAAGCGGAACCTCCAATTAGAACAGTCTTTCTGGTGAAATTCACGATGGTAAAATTTCCTTGACGGGTTCCATCAACTGCAGGGTCTGCTAAGAAGCTTGGAACTTGGACAATAAGCCATTCTGGAGTGAAAGTTTTTATTTCATCCTCTGTAGGACGTAAGAATAGATTGTGACAAAAAAGATTTGACCAAGGATTCTCATTGATTACTCTTAAATCTAATCTGTAAGTTGGATCGGCACCTGCATAAGCATCACGCACCCAAATCTCTTTTCCTTCTAGGTAAGCTAACATCTTATCATACAGTTTGTCAAAAGCCTCTGGTGAAAAAGGGATATTTATTTCACCCCAATCCACTGTATGCTCTGTGATACTGTCTTTAACTGTAAATTTATCTTTAGGTGAACGTCCTGTAAATTTTCCGGTGCTTACACATAAAGCTCCGGCATCATTGAGTACGCCTTGCTTTAGGTCTAATGTTTGTTGAACCAATTGTTCTGAGGATAAGTTCCAATGTTCAACTCCGGAATGGATTCCGATATGTGCTAAATTAGCATTCTGGTTTTTTGAGCCGTCAACGACCATATTTATTTTATTTTAATAAAGGTGCAAAATTAAAACTTTTCTTGTAACAAACCATGATTTTTTACATAATTAGACATGATTTGAATTTTAAACTATTGATTAATAATCACCAATTGTTTCTGGTAATTCCGATAATGCTTTAGCTAATTGTTCATCGTTGGGTGCAATGCCATGCCATTCATGCGTACCTTCCATAAAACTAACACCGGCTCCCATTTCTGTTTTTAGTAAAATACAAATAGGTTTCTTTTTTCCTAGATATTGTTTTGCGTTTAGGATTCCGGAAAGAACTGATTCCATTTCATTACCTTTTTCGATTTCTAAAACTTCCCAGCCAAAAGCAATAAATTTAGCTTTTATATCGCCTAAGTCCATTACATTTTTTGTAGGACCATCAATTTGTTGGCCATTATAATCGACAGCAATAATTAAATTATCCAATTGATGATGTGCTGCAAACATAATAGCTTCCCAGTTTTGACCCTCTTGAAGCTCGCCGTCACCGGTTAAAGCAAAAACAGTATGGCCGTCCTTATCCATTTTTTTTGAGTATGCCATTCCACTTGCTACGCTTAACCCTTGCCCTAAAGAACCGCTGGCTATGCGTACACCGGGTAAATGTTCATGAGTGGCGGGATGCCCTTGAAGACGGGAATTTATTTGTCTGAAACTGGATAATTCACTTGTTGGAAAATATCCTGACCGAGCCAAAACGCTATAAAATAATGGAGAAATATGACCATTAGACAAGAAAAATACATCTTCGTTTTTTCCTTCCATGTTAAATTTCGGATCATGTTGCATTTGGCCAAAATACAAGGCTACCACATAATCGGTACAGCCTAAAGAACCGCCCGGATGCCCACTTTGTACTCCATGAACCATTCTAACGATATCACGGCGTACCTGGGTCGCCATATTTTTCAACTCTTGTAATTCCATAAGAAATTTTAATAAAAATTATCTTGCAAAATTAAGACATATTTTTGGGCTATAAAACTATTTAACATTAAATTGCTCTAATGGAATCGTTGATCCTATTTGAAATCTATTGTTCCATTTCATATCCTTATTGCCTCTACCCATAAACCAATCCACCCTGAAAAACTTCATAAACTTGAAACCAATATTCTCTAAGCCTATTCCGTATTCGGTATAAAAGTCATGGTTGCTATTGTACATCATATTGGAAGTCAGGACTAAATACCAGTTCAATTGTTTAAATCCCGGAATTTTATTCGTTAATAAACCATTGAGATGCCATTGCCCATGCAGCTCGGTATAGGTGTTGGGTATGCTGCTATAACCAAAGTAGGGGATGGTTTGAAAGCCTCCAAGATAACTGTTTACAATCGCAATTTGGTTGCCCATCAAATGGTACATATCCGGATTGCCCACGAATTTTTTATTTAAAAACCCTCCGGCTTTAATATTGTAATCCAGATTTCCCAACATTTTCATCCTAATATCTTGTGTGATTCCTAACTCCCATTTATCAAAATCGGAAGCAGTTTTCCAAAGCCCTTTAATGCCCTTTGAATAGTTAAGCTCTAAAATAGGAGCTTTACTGGCTATCCCCATTGTATATTCGGGATAATCCACAAATTTCCATCCGGGTTGGTATCGGAGTGAAAAATTAGCAATAAAAGCTTTGTGATTGATGAATAATGGTAATATGTCCGGATTGTTTGCAGTAAATTTTCTTTTTGATTTTTTTACAAAGCTATAAAAGGTACTATTTTCTAATGCTTGCCGGTCTTCAAAATTCAGGTCGAATCCAATATAGAAACCATTGCCAAAGTTTCTGTTGAGCCCTATTTGGATTTTTTTTGCCTGGTACAGTTTCATGAAATTATTGCCATCCAACAGCGTAGTCCAAGTATTTAAAAAAGGTGTAATGGGATTGGTATTATTAATTTGGAAAACATCTCTGCCTATTGTTCCCCAAAATGTAGATTGCCTACCTATGAAGGCGGAATCAGAATCTTTATATTCCAAATTTAAGGTTGCCATCATTTTTTTGTTGTTCCATCCATAATGAAAGGGTAAGGCAATTTTAATGTAATCCTTGTTTCCAATACCTTCCTTCCAATAAGGATGCAAGCCAAGCACGAAGCCCTCTACAGTATTGTAACCTATGGTTTCTAATAGGGGCAAAGTACCTATTTGGGTATTCCTTTTTTTATAAGAAAATCCTGTCAGTATAAAATCATAATTCACCTGACTACTATTAAATAAGGAATCTTCCCTTTTCTTTTGTACTAAAAATGTACTGTCTTTGAATTTATAATTTTCCTTTTCTTCAATATTTAATTGAATGGGTCTGTTCTTTTCCCAAAAATCCACATCTTTTTTTAATGAATTTTTATCGTAAACCGATATCGATTTTATTTTAAAAATACTATCTGCAATAGGTTCATTGATTTTAGAATTATTATAATTGGTAAGAAAACCACCTGCAATTTCAATTCCGAACATTTTAATTATTGGACTCAGAACCTGTTGTTGGATGATCCAGTTGCCTTCCGGAGTTCTACGGTATTGTTGTGAAAATTTTAAGGTATCTACATTGTCGATTTGTGCATTTTTATCTGTAATCCATTCTAATTGTTGAAATGCCCAATCACCTTCTGCCACATAAAGCGTGCCACGAAAAGTTGGCTCCTTGCTACGTCTGGGCCAAAAGCTAATTTTGTCTATCATAATCCCATCGTCCATATAGGAGCCTAAATACTTAAAACGGTAATATTGGAATGCTAAATCATTAGCTGGAGAGATAAACCCACGAGGGCTTACTCCATCAAGAATTTGTACATTATTTTGATACACATTTGTAATAGGAGGCATGGTGGCAAAGCCCAGACCTTTAGGGTCTCCACTGGTTTTTATAGCCTTTACTTCATTAAATTTTTTGTTGGGAGCTTTAAAATAATAGTGAGTAAATTGTTCCAATAAATATACAATACCAAAATTATTACTGTCTAAATTAAACATCTTTTGGAGTGCTATTTTCCCTGAATCGCTAAGCGTTTGTCCCAAAAGCCTATCCGGAAGACCTCGAATGTACAGTTTGCCTTTTAAATAGATATCTGTTTCAAGTGTTTGTATTTTTTTAGAATTCTTATTTTTATGAGCAATCACTTTTCGCATGATTTCATAAGCAGGATCCTCTCCATTAGCTTTTATCACCACTTCTGCTAAGGTTTCCCCTTCGGTTTTTAATAGAAAATCTACAGTCATGGTATCCCCTTTTGCAATAACAGTTTGAGCATAAGGGCGGTAACCCACTACTTTAACCACTAAGGTAACTTTTCCTTCTGGAACCTGTAAGAAATAAGAACCATCCTCTCCTGCAGAAGTAGCTTTATTACTATCTTTTATTAAAATAGAAGCAAAGGGAATCGAATCTCCATAGTCGTCTCTAATGACTCCTTTTAGGATGGTAGCAAAAAGATGGGCCGGAATAATCCATAATATAAAGTAAACAAGCAGATAGCGTAAAAAACGCATAAATATTCAATTTTTAATAAAAAGACGAAAATAATGAAATTAGAACAAACTATGGCTTGGGGAAATAATAAACAAATAAAATTTTAATAAAATAAACCTATTTATATCCTTATCCACCAAATAGAATTAGCTTGTAAGATAATTATTTGCTCAATTCTTTTATGAATAATAGAATTAGAACATAAGTTTTTTGTTTATGTTATATAATAAAATCACTATAATTCCTATTGTTTATTGTACCTTTGCAGGTTCTAATATATCTTAAACTTATTTTCATGCAGGGATTTACAGTCGCAATCGTAGGAAGACCCAATGTAGGCAAGTCCACCTTGTTTAACAGGTTAGTAGAACAAAGGCAAGCCATAGTAGATGATTTTAGCGGAGTAACAAGGGATCGTCAATATGGAATTTGCGATTGGAATGGCAAGGTTTTTAATGTAATTGATACTGGAGGCTTTGTGTCAGGTTCTGAAGATGTTTTTGAAAGAGAAATTCGGACTCAGGTGCATATCGCTATTGAAGAGGCTCATGTTATCTTATTCGTTGTAGATGCGGGAGCAGGTATTACCCACTTGGATGAGGAAATGACAAAAGTTTTAAGCAAAAGCAATAAGCCCGTTATTTTAGTGGTCAATAAGGTGGATAATCCTAATAGACAATTAGCGGCTACAGAATTTTACTCCTTTGGATTTGAACATATTGTAATGATAGCTTCTGCTTCCGGACAAGGTACAGGAGATATGTTGGATATGGTAACAAGCTTTATTCCGGAAGATTATGTCAATAATGAAGAGGTGGTCTGGGTAGAGGAGGAGAACGAATTTGGCGAAATAATTAAAGTGGCTTATCCGAAAAATCCGATTCCAAAAATTGCAATTATTGGCCAACCTAATGCAGGTAAATCTACCTTGTTAAATGCATTGATTGGTAAAGAAAGATCTATAGTTTCCGATATTGCAGGTACCACAAGAGATGCCATCCATACCCATTATAACATGTTCAATAAAGAGTTTATCTTAATTGATACTGCCGGAATCAGAAAGAAGAAAAATGTAAACGAAGACTTAGAATTTTATTCTGTTATCCGTGCCATTAAGGCAATGGACGAGGCAGATGTATGCATGCTTTTAATAGATGCCGAAGTGGGTATCACTGCTCAGGATATTAATATTTACAGTCTTGCTACCAGAAAAGGTAAAGGCATTGTAGTCTTGGTCAATAAATGGGATAAAATAGAAGGTAAAACGACCAATACTGCCAGAGATTATGAAAAACAATTAAAAGAAAGGCTATTGCCGTTTTGCGATGTTCCGGTAATGTTTATTTCTGCACAAGAAAAACAAAGAATTTTCCAAGCCATGGAAAAAACATTGGAGGTATATGATAATCGTAAACAAAAAATACAAACTTCTAAGCTTAATGAAATCATGTTGAAAGAAACAGAATACTTTAAGCCACCAATGGCACGTGGTTTTGATGTGCGGATAAAGTTTGTAATGCAAATACCAACAGTAGTGCCTTCCTTCGCTTTTTATTCTAACCGCCCCGAAGATATCAAAAAGCCTTATCAAAATTTTCTTGAAAATAAGCTCAGACAGCACTTTGGCTTTCATGGAGTTCCTATAAATATCTTCTTTAGAAAGAAATAAAAAATTTACTAAATATCTGATATCAAGATAGCCATTGAATATGAAAATTCAATGGCTATCTTCTTTCAACTCGTTTTTTGCAAAGGGAAACAAAGAAATATTTCTTGGAATAAAAATTGTTGCATAAAGATTCAATACCTATTTTTGAACTGTAAAATAATTTGAATCATAATGGAATATGTATTAATCATCCTAGGCTTGCTTTGTTGTATTGTTGGAATTATTGGGAGCGTAGTCCCTGTTTTACCCGGCTTGCCTATTAGTTGGGTTGGGCTTCTTTTGATTTATTTTTGTAAAGAGATGACTTTTGATTATTGGTTTTTAGGAATAACCTTGGGAGTCACTATTCTGATGACGATATTGAGTTATGTAATTCCTGCAAAGGGTACCAAAAGGTATGGAGGCAGTCGGGCCGGTGCTATTGGCACAACGATAGGTTTGTTTGCCGGGCTCTTTTTCCCTTTTGGGATTCTTTTGGGTCCTTTTTTGGGTGCATTTATTGGTGAATTTTTCTTTAATGGTTCCGAATCAAAAGTAGCCTTGAGAGCAGCATGGGGGTCTTTTATAGGTTTTCTGGCAGGTGTATTTATGAATGTTATGGTGGCTTTAATATTCTTAGGTTTGTTTATTTATAAGGTTTGGGAAAATTCGGATATTATTTTTAGTTGAAAAATTTAGGGGTCTCTGCAATAAATATCTGTTTTTTTCAAGGAAAGCTCTTTCTAAATTTAAAAATTAGAGAAAAGATATAAAATAATTTGCAAACATAGGATGACGGAAAAATAATTATGAATCAAACAAAATAAAACTCTATGTTATAGCTAAATACGGCATGCTACTTAGGGTTTGCTGTATTGCTTTTTGATGGCTCACTTAACCCAACAGTAATCCAAATTTATCACTCAATCACTTAATCACTTAATCACTCAATCACTCAATCACTCGATTCAGTTTTTAGCATTTTGGCTGTTTTTACTTTGCTTGAAAATATATTCTTCTCGTTGTAAAGATTAGAAAATCAGGGCAATGTTTTTATTCAACAAACCCTAAATAGCTCAAAATATAAAGATTGGATAATAGAAGTATTGAAATACTGATAAATCTCATATTTTTTGTTAAGGTGCATCATATACTATAAACAAAATTTGTTATTATTTTGCAATTGAAAATCAAACTAAACAATGCAAGTACATAAAAATATAACAAACAAATTAATAGCAGTGATGGTGCTCCCATTATTGGTGTCTTCAATTGATACTAAAGCACAATCAGAAGGTGATTTTTCTTTAAAAGCACAATTTAGACCTAAACTTGAAGTAAGAGATGGTAACTTTCGTCCTTTAGAAAAAAATGAAAAGCCGGCAGCTCTTATTAGTGAGCGGGTAAGGTTAACTTTTGATTATAATTATAGAGATATATTAGAATTGAGAGTTGCACCTCAAAGCGTTGGCATTTGGGGACAAGGAAGTATGGTACAAGGTGCTGAAAATAGTGGCAATCAATTGTCATTATTTGAAGCTTGGGCAAAATTAAGATTAAGTGATTATTGGAATTTAAAAGCCGGCCGCCAAGTGATTTCTTTAGATGATGAGCGTTTCTTTGGTGAGTTGGATTGGGCTCAAGGTGCTCGTTCTCATGATGCTGTTTCTGTAGCCTTCAATAAAAATAATTATGAATTTAAAGGCTTTTTTTCCTACAATCAAAATTATAGAGAAGTGTATGGAAATTACATGTATAACCCTTCAGGAAATTATTATAATACAAAAGGTGCTTTCCCCTATAAATGGATGCAAACCCTTTGGGCAGGAATACCTTTAGGAAAAAGCTCAAAATTAACTGTACTAGCCACCAATTTAGGCATTCAAAATTTTACAATAGGTTCTGATGATACTACTTTAAATGATAGTCAGACATTTGGTCTTAACTATTTTTACAATGGCAAGAAAGTCAAAGGACAATTAGCGGCCTATGTTCAAAATAATCCAACACCAACAACCCATGGGAATACTGCATTTATGTTTACAGCCAATATAGATTTTAAGTTGGATAAACAATGGAATATTGGAATAGGTTCTGATTATCTAAGTGGGAATGATTTAGATAAAACGAACCCAAATATTAACAATAAAGCATTTAACCCTTACTTTCATACCGGTCATAAGTTTTATGGAAACATGGATTACTTTTATGCTGGAAATGGTCATAATGGCGTAGGACTTTCTGATAATTATTTGAATATTGGCTATAATTCGGGTAAGGGCTATGAGTTGAAAGCTGCCTTACATCAATTCTTTACTCCAAATGTAGTGCGTACTTTTACAAAAGAATACGATAAGAATTTAGGTCAGGAGTTAGATTTATCTTTTTCGGCTAAATTAAATAACTTTGCAAATCTGTCAGGTGGGTATTCGTTTTTCTTAAATACAGAAACCTTAAATTATTTAAAAAATACACCGACAGCTGATGGTTATCAACAATGGATTTGGTTGGGTTTAAAAGTTAATCCTACATTATTTAAAACAAAAAACTAATTTACTAAATAATAATATTAATAACAATTTTAATACTTTAAAAAATGAAGACAAAACAAATTATCTTAACAGCAGCATCCATGATGCTATTAGGTCTTGTAAGCTGTAAGACCAATTCTGAAGGCGGTGGTAGTGGTTCTAAACCAGGAGCTGCAGTTGATATGGTAGCCGAAGGCGAACCGGTTGTAGCCGAAGTAACAGGAGCTCCTCATGTTCCAAAACCAATAGGAGACAGAGGTCCTAAAAAACTTATAGTAAACTTGGTAACTACTGAAATTGAAGGTATTATTGCAGATAGTATTCCTTACACTTTCTGGACATTTAACAATACGGTTCCTGGTAGCTTTATTCGTATTAGAGAAGGGGACGAAGTTACTTTGAACTTGAAAAATGATGCTACTAGTATCTTACCACACAATATTGACTTGCATGCTGTAACTGGTCCTGGTGGCGGTGCTGAAGCTTCTACAGCTGCTCCAGGTAAAGAAGCCTCTTTTACCTTTAAAGCGATTAATCCGGGATTGTTTGTTTATCACTGTGCTGCCCCTCCGGTACCTCAACATATTGGTAATGGTATGTATGGATTGATTTTGGTGGAACCAGCAGGAGGATTGAAACCGGTAGATAGAGAATACTATATCATGCAAGGTGACTTCTATACTAAAGCTTCTAAAATTAAACCAGGTTTATTAGAGTTTGATAATGATAAAGCTGTAGCAGAACATCCAGACTATGTTTTGTTTAACGGTAAAAAAGGTTCCATGTTAGGTGCTAATATGCTTGAAGCAAAAGTGGGTGAAACTGTACGTTTGTTTGTAGGTAATGGTGGTCCGAACTTGACTTCTTCTTTCCACGTAATCGGTGAAATTTTTGATAATGTTTATATTGAAGGTGGAAGTGCCGTTTCTCATAACATTCAAACTACTATGATTCCTGCTGGTGGTGCTACTATCGTTGAGTTTAAGTGTGATGTTCCTGGCGAATATGTTTTAGTGGATCACTCCCTATCTAGAGCATTTAACAAAGGTGCCATCGGTAAATTAAAAGTTACTGGTGATGCTAATGAGAAAGTGTTCAAGCATGTTAAGAAATAATTGAATAAAAATTTAGAAATTGAAAAAGTTAAATCAATTTTTAGTTCTTGCAATGACTGTCTTGCTGTTTTCATGTGATAAACAGCAGGACAGCTCACAAGAGCTAGTTTCAAAAGAAGAAAGTAAAACAGTACAACCTATTAGTACTGAAGTAAAAATGATAACTATTCCAGGTGGGATGTACCGTCCTTTTTACACTTCTGATTCGGATATAGTGAAGGTAGAGCCTTTTGAAATTGACGAAAGACAAGTAACCAATGCCGAGTATTTAGCATTTGTAAAAGCTAATCCACAATGGCAAAAATCTAGAGTTAAGAATACTATTTATTCTGACTCCACTTATTTAAGAGATTGGCCTTCTGATTTAGAATTGCCACCCAATGCAGATCCTGAAGCACCTGTAACATTTGTTTCCTGGTTTGCAGCTAAAGCATTCGCTGAAAGTGTAGGCAAAAGACTACCTACTTTAGATGAATGGGAATTTATTGCAATGGCCGATCAAGAAGTTGCTAATGCAAGAGAAAAAAAGTCTTATTCTGATGATATCATAGATTTATATGTTCAAAAGGATAGGCAATTTAAAAAAGTAAAACAAAGCCCTCCAAATTATTGGGGTGTTTACAATATGTTTGATTTAGTGTGGGAATGGACTGATGATTTTAACTCTATTCTTACTACCGGCGATTCTCGTGCCGGTCAGTATGACGATAAAGGTTTATTTTGTGCTGCCGGTGGTGCTACTAGTGCTTCTGATTTATTAAACTATGCAGCTTTTATGCGTTTTTCAATGAGAACTACAATTAAGGCAAATTATACAATTTCCAATTTAGGCTTTCGTTGTGCCAAGGACGCCCCAACTCAATAATAAAATGAAATAATATGAAATATTTAAGTGCAATATTAATGGCTTTTCTTGTATTTGTTGCATGCAAAGAGCCAAAAACAATTACTAAAGAATTGCCGGCTGATTCCATATTCAGATTGACTTCTGATTGGCAAAATCAAGATGGTGCAAGTATGCAACTAAAAGATTTGCAGGGTAAGACTTTGGTTGTAGTCATGATTTATACTTCTTGTAGGACTGCTTGTCCGGTTTTAGTTGCCAAAATGAAATCTATAGAGGGTGCTATTAATCGCAAATTAATAGATGATGTTTCTTTAGTTTTAGTTTCTATCGATCCTAAGAATGACACACCGGAAAAGTTAAAAGAATTTGCCGCAAAAAATAATATGGCTGATAAACATTGGATGTTTTTAAGGTCTGATGATGCCAGTACAAAAGAATTTGCTAATGTTTTGTCTATGAAGTATAAGCAAATATCTCCTATTGATTTTTCACATTCCAATATTGTAAGTATTTTTAGCCCGGATGGACAAATGGTAAAACAAATTGAAGGATTGGAAATAGATGTTCGAAAAGTTGCAGATATTGTAAATCAAACAGTAAAGAAAAATAATTAAGAAGCTTTCATTTGTTTTTAGTATTATAAAGGTTGCCTAAAGTATTGGCAACCTTTATTTTTTTACAAATCCAAATTATGAATTTGTCTTTGGATAATCTTCTATTGAGGAATTATTTATTTTCGGTATTCAGAATGTCCATTATGGCATCTAAGTTGGGTTCCAAAATAATTTCAGTTCTTCTGTTTTTTGCCCTACCGTCCTTAGTTTCATTTGTGGCAACCGGAAAATATTGAGACCTACCGCTGGCTATAATTCTGGTAGGATTTACCAGGTAATCATTAGCGAGTATCCTTACAATAGAAGTTGCCCTGGCAACGCTTAAAGCCCAGTTGTCCTCAAACTTTATTTTTATAGGAATAGAATCTGTATGTCCTTCTACGTTTATTTTAATGTCAGGGTTGGCATTTAACACTTCTGCCAATTTTGCCAATGCATTTTTCCCTTCATTATTTACTTCCGCACTTCCAGAAGGGAATAAGAGACTTTCCTGCATACTTACATATACCTTTCCTCCTTTTTGGGTTACAGCCAATTGGTCTGAATTAAATCCTTTTAGGGCATCAGCCATTTTATTTTTTAATAATTCTGATTGTGCTTTTTGTTGGTCAATTACAGCCTGCAATTTTTTTAATCGATCTTGCTGTCCAGAAAGTTTTTCATCTTGTTCTGATAGCTTTAAGCGGTTGGCCTCTAAGGTTTCTTTAGCTGTGTTTAAATTTGTTTCTTTTTCTTCTATTTCGGCAGCTGCTTCCTCGTTAGCCTTTTCCATTAATTCTAAACGCTGTTTTAAGTTTGCAATCTGTTCACTTAGAGAAACATTTTTGTCTTTTGCATATTTCAAACTGCTGGTAGCATCATTATATTTTTTATTGGATACACAGGAGAATAGTGTAAAAGTGGATAGAATTACGATGCCTAATGATTTTGTATTCATAATATATTTTTTTTAAAAAGTTCTTTTAGTAACATGGAATACTAGCTCTTCCATTCCTTTTCTGGCCTCGCTTTCTGGGAAAGTATATAAGATGTCTAAAGCTTCTTTTTGGTATTCGTACATTTTTTTAGTTGCAAACTCAATACCACCGTATTGTTTTACAATTTGGATAACCTCATCTACTTTGTCTTTTTGTTGGCTTTGGTTTTTGACAATATAAATTAGTTTTCTTTTTAAGGATTCATCTACCTGACTTAAAGTATAGATTAAAGGTAAGGTCATTTTCTTTTCCTTTATATCATTTCCGGTGGGCTTTCCTACATTTTCAAATCCATAATCAAATAAATCGTCTTTTATTTGGAAGCAAATTCCTAATTTTTCACCAAATAAACGCATTCTTTCTGTGCTTTCAAAGTCCTCATTTACCGACCAAGCTCCGGCTGCACAGGCTGCCGCCAATAAAGATGCAGTTTTGCTTCTTATTATTTCAAAATAAACAGCTTCTTTAATATCTAATTTTCTTGCTTTTTCAATTTGCAAGAGTTCTCCTTCGCTCATTTCTTTTACTGCTGTGGAAACTATTTTTAATATTTCAAAATCTTGATGTTCCACAGAAAGTAAAAGTCCTTTTGCTAAAAGATAATCACCTAAAAGGACGGCAACTTTGTTTTTCCAAAGTGCATTAATAGAGAAAAACCCTCTTCTTAAATTAGAGTCATCCACCACATCATCATGTACCAAGGAGGCAGTGTGTAAGAGTTCAATTAAGGCAGCTGCTCTATAGGTTCGTTCTTGTGTATTACCAATAATTCTTGCCGAAAGAAAGACAAACATGGGACGCATTTGTTTTCCTTTCCTTTTTATTAAGAATTTCATTATTCTATCCAATAAGGCATTATTAGTCTTAACACTTTTTGAAAAATGAGTTTCAAAAGATTTTAATTCCTGTTCTATTACTTGTTTGGCTAATTGCATTAAAAAAATATTAATTTCTATTTTTAATCTAAAAATTAAAAATTTGAAATGAACTGCTAAATTAATAATTAAATATGAACAAGGAATAATAATTTCAAAATAAGTGAATTGGAATATTATGGGTTGTTTTTTCATAAATTGCCTTGAAGTTAGTTTTTAGTGATAATATTTAAAAAATTTTTGAATTTTTTCCATTTTTTCTAATGATTATTAATTTATTAACAAAGAAATTAGAAAAAAGGTTGATGTTTTCTTTTTTTTTAAAGATAATGTAGCTACTTTTGCAAAATATATTAACAGTTTGAAAGAACTAAAAACAAGTAATAAAAAAAAATTTCGTTATGGTAAACAAAAAACACATCTTGTTAGCAGGATTGAGCTTAGCTTTAGCAGCTCCTTCTTTTGCTCAAGAAACTAAAAGCGGAACATCTTGGAGCGGAAGAGACATGACTTATCGTGGTCAGGTTTATGACGTTCTTGATACTGCTTATGTTCCAAAATCCAGAATGGAACAACAAAGACAGTTTCTTAATCATCAATATGCATTCCCTGCAAAGCCGCGTAATATGTGGGAATTAGGGGTAAGCGTTGGAGTTCAAAATTTATTCTCTGACGTAACTGATAAAATGCCTTGGGGTGCTTCTTCTCCTCTTAATGCAATTGGATTTGGAGCTTCTTTAAGAAAGTCTTTTGGATACGCTTTATCTGCTCGTTTACAGTATAACTTCCAAAATGCTCAAGGTATCGACTATCGTGGACGTGATGCGTCTTTAGCTACTAATAATAATAATATGTGGGTTAATCCTTCTAAAGGAGGCTATGATCCTAATGGAATTATTTTTAGTAACTACAAATACAGAGCACATGAATTAACTTTACAATTAGTGGGTGCTACTAATAATATCCGTTTCCACAAAGCAAAGAATGCTGTTAGCTTCTACGGTTTTGTAGGTGGAGGTGCTATGTTATGGAATACTTCCGTTGGATTATTAGACGAAAGTGGTGCTAAATTTGATTATGCTAAGTTTGGATTGGAGTCTGCTGGTATCTTATCTAAAGATGGTCAAAAAGAATATAGAAAAGCACTTAAAAATGCACAATACTTCGATTATTCTCGTGAGTACTTAACTAACAAAGGTGTTAGTTTCTCTTCCGGCGATAAATCTTGGGGATTAAACCCGGCTTTAGTTGGTGGTGTTGGTGTTCAATTTAAATTAGGTGATCGTGTTTCTCTTCAATTGGAAGATAAAGTTACTTGGACAGGTTTAGATATCCTTGATGGAACTGAATCTGTTGCTTATAACAACCACGATAAAGATTTGATTAACTATGCCTCTATTGGTCTTGGGTTTAACTTAGGTAAAAAATCAAGAAACGTATTACCGCTATGGTGGGTTAACCCAATGGATCATATGTACAATGAAGTGGCTGCTCCACGTCACATGTTATTACCTGATCCGGTTCTTGCTGATTCTGATGGTGATGGCGTTGCTGATCAATTTGACAGATGTCCTGATACTCCAAAAGGCGTTAAAGTAGATGCTTCCGGATGTCCTTTGGATACTGATGGTGATGGCGTTCCTGATTATTTAGATAAAGAATTAATCACTCCTACCTATTGTCAACCAGTTGATGCTGATGGCGTAGGAAAATGTCCTTGTCCAGATGGTTGTGGTACTGTTGCTGCTGCTTGTGGAAATATAGCTCCTGGAGCTGTTGCCTTTGGAGGTAATAGTACTGCTCTTTCTGCTGCTGCTCAATCTCAATTGTCTAACTTGGCTGCTCAAATGAGTGCGAATCCTAATTGTAAAATCGTTGTAATGGGTAATGCTGGTTCTACTAAATACCAACAACAACGTTCTTGGGATCGTGTAAATAAAGTTATCACTTATATGTCTGAAACAAAAAATATCAGCCGTGATCGCTTTATCTTCCAATACTCTGGTGCTACTGGCGATATCAACTCTGTAATGTATCGTGCAGCTGGTGAAGGTGAAGGTGGATCTTCAACTCAAGCTCCTCCATTCCCACACTTACGATCTAATAAATAATCTTAGGTTATAAAATAAAAGAGCTACCAATTTTGGTAGCTCTTTTATTTTATTTAATTTTATGCATTATTCTATTCTTATATCTCCCCAAAAATAATTATAAATTATGAGCCAAAATAAAATTCAATTTTTAAACGAAAAAAATGAAATCTTGGAAGGTTTTTTGGAATTACCCGACCATCAAGAAGCACATAACTTTGTACTTTTTGCTCATTGTTTTACATGCTCAAAAGACCTTACTGCAATCTCCGTTATTAGCCATGCTCTTACGAAGGAAGGGCTTGGTGTTTTAAGGTTTGACTTTACCGGTTTAGGTGAAAGCCAAGGTGAATTTGAAGATTCAAATTTTTCAACAAATATTTCAGATTTATTGTGTGCAGGAAATTTCTTAATTCAAAACTATAAAGCCCCTACAGTAATAATCGGACACTCTTTAGGAGGAGCTGCCGTAATTTTTGCAGCCTCCAAATTGGCATCCATTAAGTCTGTAGTTACTATTGGAGCACCTGCTAATCCTCTCCATGTTAAACATCTTATTAAAGACGAAGAAAATGAAATAATGGAAGAGGGTGAAGCTGAAGTTAATATTGCAGGAAGAAATTTTACTATAAAAAAGCAATTTTTAGATGATTTGTTAAATTACTCTTTATTGGATATTATACCTAACTTACGAAAGTCGTTATTGATTTTTCATTCTCCCCAAGATGAAATAGTTGGTATAGAAAATGCCGAAAAAATTTTTAAAGCTGCATTTCATCCAAAGAGTTTTATTTCTTTGGATGGTGCCCCGATCATTTAATGAGTAATAAATCAGATGCTGACTATGTAGGAAATGTTATAGGTGCATGGGTATCCCGATATGTAAATAACGATATTTTTTTCCAAAGCAAATAAGGGATTGTGATTGGAGGATAAGTAAACCCTCTGATTTTTATTGTAAGAATGGGTTGTATTGCTTTTCCATTGCTATGGTGGTCGCTGGTCCGTGCCCACTATATACTATTGTTTCATTAGGTAGGATAAATAATTTCTTTTTAATACTATTAATTAAAGTATCAAAATCTCCTCCCGGTAAATCAGTTCTACCGATACTACCTTGGAACAATACATCCCCACCTATTAGCCATTCTCTCTTAGGATAAAATAAGGAAACGCTTCCTGGAGAATGACCTGGAACATGACTGATTTGGATACTATCATTGTCCAAAATCTTATTTTCTTCATTGATGTAAAAATCTATTTCAATTTTTTCTCTAAATTGAAGACCAAATAGGCTAGCACTAAAAGAAGCATTTTTAATTATTGGTTCATCCTCTTTGTGTAAACCAAATGGTATGTTGTATTTTTCTTTCACTGCATTAACTCCAAAAATATGGTCTATATGCCCATGGGTATTGATTATTTGGATGGGTTTAAGATTGTTGTCTGAAATGTATTTATTGAAAATATTATGTTCCTCCTCCGAATACATTCCGGGATCTATTATCCAACAATTTTTATTTTCATTATAAATAATATAAGTGTTTTCTTGAAAAGGATTGAAAGTAAACGATTTTATTTGTAGCATTTTTGGTTAATTTTGTTAGACAATAATACATAAAAATAGATGGTTGGCATGCAAAAATAAAAAATAAAAAAAATATTTAAAATTTATTTGGTTCTTATCAACAAAAACAATTACCTTTGCAATCCATTAATAATAAGAATTGATGGTTTTGATTCCGTAGCTCAGTTGGTAGAGCAATACACTTTTAATGTATGGGCCCTGGGTTCGAGTCCCAGCGGGATCACAAGATGAAGATAAACATCTTTAAAAAATTATCCGGAAAGATTCCGTAGCTCAGTTGGTAGAGCAATACACTTTTAATGTATGGGCCCTGGGTTCGAGTCCCAGCGGGATCACAAAAGGAACTAATAAATAGTTCCTTTTTTTTGTTTATGGCAAGTGTATATATTTTGTATTCCTCAAAGTTGAATAAATATTATGTAGGAGCATGTACCGATCTTTCGAGGCGATTGTATGAACATAATATAGGTCATTCAAAGTTTACTTCATTGGGGATTCCTTGGGAGCTAAAATATGAAGAATATTTTGAGAGTTTAGCAGAAGCCAAACATCGTGAGCAGTACATCAAGAAGCAAAAATCAAGAAAATATATAGAATCCCTGATAAGTAAGAGCTCAGACAGGTAGAGCATCCCGATTTTTAATCGGGAGGGCCCTGGGTTCGAGTCCCAGCGGGATCACAAAAGGAACTAATAAATAGTTCCT
>DAOMPL010000056.1:18264-18513 GCA_035444785.1 Edaphocola sp.
GGAGGGCCCTGGGTTCGAGTCCCAGCGGGATCACAAAAGGAACTAATAAATAGTTTCTTTCTTTGTTTTATGGCAAGTGTATATATTTTATATTCAAGTAATAAATGCAACACCTTTAAAGAAAATATTCATTATTATTTTGAATTACAAAACTTTAACTTATATTTGTACCAAATTTAATGCAAAAGTAGATTTATGGTAACTATTCAGTCTAAGTTTTACAGATAAGGGTTAATGCTTCCAGAACGT
>DAOMPL010000057.1:0-16004 GCA_035444785.1 Edaphocola sp.
CTCCAATTTTGTATTTTAGAAAAATTGTTTATTTTTGGTACCTGAATAGTTACAAATTTTTAGACCAAAAGAGGGAGGATGTTAAAATAATAGAAAAATATTACCATTCGAAAAATTAGTCTTAATTTCGCTCCTCCTAATTTTTTTAGAAAAATCAAAAAGTAATATCTTTTCAATGATTACACAAAAACAAATAGCATTAATAGGCCTAGGATATGTAGGGCTACCATTAGCCAGATTGTTTGGCACTAAATACTCAACCGTAGGTTTTGATATTAATCAGAAAAGAATTGAAGAACTCAATCAAGGAATAGATAATACTTTAGAAGTGGAATCTGAATTATTAAAATCAGTTCTCGTTTCTAACAATCCAATTCCTCAAGCTACTTTAGGTTTATTTTGCAGCTCTAATTTGGAAGATATCAAGGAAGCTAATGTCTATATCATTACCGTTCCTACTCCAGTTGACAAAAATAACCGTCCAGACCTTACTCCATTATATAAAGCCTCTGAAACTGTAGGTAAAGTATTAAAAAAAGGAGATATCGTCATTTATGAATCCACTGTTTATCCCGGAGTGACAGAAGAAGAATGCATCCCGGTATTGGAAAAAATATCAGGTTTGAAATTTAATATTGATTTTTTTGCCGGTTATTCTCCAGAACGAATTAACCCAGGAGATAAATTACATACCGTTGAAAAAATCCTAAAGGTAACCTCGGGTTCTACTCCGGAAATTGGGAAGATTGTAGATGAGCTGTATAAATCAGTTATTACCGCCGGTACCCATTTAGCCCCCACTATCAAAGTGGCAGAAGCTGCTAAGGTGATAGAGAATTCGCAAAGAGATATTAATATTGCCTTCGTAAATGAGTTAGCCAAAATTTTTAATATTCTGGATATTGACACCCATGCCGTATTAGAAGCCGCAGGCACCAAATGGAATTTTCTGCCTTTCAAGCCGGGATTAGTTGGCGGACATTGTATAGGTGTAGATCCTTATTATTTAGCACAAAAAGCACAAGAACATGGTTATCACCCTGAAATCATTTTGGCGGGTAGAAGACTGAATGACTCTATGGGACAATATGTAGCTTCTCAAGTGGTTAAAGCCATGATAAAAAAAGGCATTAATCTAAACGGTGCTAAAGTTTTAAATCTGGGTATTACTTTTAAAGAAAATTGTCCGGATGTGAGAAATACCAAGGCTGTAGATGTAATTCATGGATTGGAAGATTATTCTTTATCCGTAACTACTTTTGACACTTGGGCCAACCCGGATGAAGTGAAACATGAATACGGGATTACTAGTTTCCAAACTCTAGACTCTAATAAAAAATATGATGCAATCGTATTAACAGTTGCCCACAATGAATTTTTAAACTTGAACCTTGAGGATTATAAGAAGGAAAATGCTGTAGTTTTCGATGTTAAAGGGATATTAGAACAGTATGATGTTCGCCTATAAAATTCCCAATAATACTCAGAATAAAAATATAAATATAAGAACCTCAGAACAATGAGTCAAATAAAAAAAGGTGCTGTCCTATCCTATGTGTCCATATTATTAACTAATGTAGTAGGACTTTTTGTTACACCTTTTATTGTAAGGTCTCTGGGAGAATCAGAATATGGTCTTTATGCCCTAATTGGGTCTTTAATAGCTTATTTAACGGTTATGGATTTAGGATTGAACAATACTATCGTTAGGTTCGTTTCAAAATATAGAGCTACCAATGATAAAGAGGGAGAAGAATTGTTCCTGGGTTCTGTAATGAAAGTTTATTTTTTAATCTCTGCAATAGTCTTTGTAATCGGAATTTTTCTATTTCTTAATATCCATAATTTTTTTGGAGATACCCTGACACCTGAACAATTATCTAAAGCAAAAATAATGATGGGGATTCTTATTTTTAGCCTGATGATTTCACTACCGGGTGGCACCTTTACAGCTATTTGTAATGCTTATGAACACTTTGTTTTTCCGAGGAAGTTAAGTGTAATTCGGTATATTGTCAGAAGTGTATTGGTAGTATTAATTCTTCTTTTTGGTTCAGATGCCATTGGTTTGGTCGTACTCGATGTTGTAATAAATCTTAGCACCATATTGTGGTCCTTTATTTTCGTCAAACGTAACCTTAATGTAAAGTATAATTTCAAAGGGAAAAACAAACAATTTTTTAAAGAGATTTTTTCTTATTCTGTTTGGATATTTTTATTTGCTTTGATTGGACAGATGCAATGGAGAGGTGGTCAATTAATTATTGGAGCTACTATAAATGCCGAAAGTGTAGGGATTTATGCCATTGGATTAACTTTGGGTACTTATTATGGTGCCTTCTCAGGAGCAATCTCCAGTCTATTCTTACCCAGAGCTACCCAAATGACAGTAAATGAATCTTCTTCTGAGGAGCTCACCAATATGATGACAAAGATTGCAAGATTTTCATTATTTACTTTAATTATAATTTTTATAGGATTTGTATTTTTGGGCCAACAATTTATTATGCTATGGGTGGGACCTAATTATATGCCTGCCTATTATATTGCCATAATGATAATGATAGGATATACCGTTCCACTGATTCAAACTTTTGCCAATTCACTTTTAGAAGCACAAAAATTATTTAGATTTAAAGCCACTGTTTATTTAATATGTTTAGGTTTAGGTACAGGCTTAAGCTATTTTTTTGCTGCTGAATATGGTATTCATTCAGTAATTAATTTTATAGTTGGATTTTGGATGTTAGGGCAGATTATTATGAATGTGTTCTTCCATAAAAAGTTGAAATTAAATATACCGAAATTTTTTAAGGAGGTTTCAAAAGGGCTCATCTTTGTGTTAATTGGAATGGCTGTTTTAGGTTATTTTTTGATGAATATACATTTCCTGAATGGGTGGATAGAATTTATTATTAAAGCAGTGATTATCTTTGTTGCCTACATTCCTTCATTGTATTATATTGGAATGAATCCGGAGGAGCGTACCTATTTTAGCCAAATTATAAAGAGTAAATTAAATGTTCAAGCTAAAAGACACTAAATTATCTGATAATAATACCGTTATCCGGTATGAATATGAATATTCAAAAGAGATCGCCAAATATTTCAAAAAAGAACGCTTTTTTGCCCAATATGATGTGGATTTATCTAATGTTCCAGATGGGATATTAAATATCCCTTTATTGGCCAATATTTTACCTATCGCTTGGTTTGTAGGATTTGATATAGAGGTGAAAATACTGGATCATACTTTTTATAAGGCTTTGATTGAAATAAAGAAACAATTTAATGAGTTTTATCCTAATTTATCTAATAAATCGTCTCAATTAATAGTTCATCAACTTGTAAATAATATTTCTCCGGATACTCAAAAAAATGCAATGTTGTTTAGCGGAGGTGTAGATGCTTTTACTACTTTTCTAAGACATAATTCGGAATATCTTGACCTTATCACAATTAGAGGAGCTGATATGGAGACTGGAGATTCAAAACAATGGAATGAAGTTATAAAATATAATAATTCTACCGAGGCAATATCGAAAAATGAAAAGCATTATATTACATCAAATTTAAGAGCATTTATTTCCTTTGAAGTGGATAAATTATTACCAACATTAGGTTGGTGGGGAATGGTGCAACATGGTATTGCACTAACAGCTTTGACTGCACCACTATCTTACACAAAAGGTTATAACAATGTTTATATTGCATCTTCCAATCCTAGAAAGGAAGGTTATGGTATTGTTATCATGGGTTCAATGCCTGAAATAGATAATTGCATGAAGTGGGGAAATAATACTCAAGTAATTCATGATGGTGTGGAGTTGACTCGACAAGAGAAAGTAGATTTTATTATTAATAAGACCAAAAATCAAATAAAACCATTACTTAGAGTTTGTTATTCTGATATTAAATCGACTTTAAATTGTTCTGTTTGCGAAAAATGTTTTAGAACAATTTTGGCTATTATGATAGCCGGAGGTAATCCAAATGAATATGGGTTTAATATTTCAATTGATATTTTTAATAGATTAAATAGAACAGTTTTGAATGGATATCAGACACCTGGTATTCAATCTGATTGGAAGGAAATTTATAAAGCCTCCCAGTTAACGAAAAATTATTTTAATATATCAGATCCTGAATGGAAAATTCAATATAAAATCTTTCTAACTAATTTTAAAGAAAGTTTTAATATTCCATTAGTTCAAACAAAAAATCGAAAAAAATTAAAACAGCAATTGATTTCCAAATTCCCAAAGCTATTTAAAATATATTTAAAAATAAGGAGAACACTAAAATGAAATATGCTATATTAGATTACATGGAAAACGGACAGTTTTTTAATGTTGGAGATAATATTCAAAGTTTAGCTGCAAAGCAATTTTTGCCCAATATGGATGTGCGTATTAATAGGGAACGAATGACAAAGTACCAAGGAGGGCCAACCAAAATTATTTTAAATGGTTGGTTTACCCAGAATGCGGCTAATTGGATTCCCTCTAAGGATATAATTCCCTTATTTATTTCTTTTCATATAAATAATACGGCTGCAGACCTTATGTTGAGTAAAGAAGGTATTGCTTACCTGAAAAAATACCAGCCTATAGGAACAAGGGACCATTACACTAAGAATTTATTACAGCAACATGGTATTGATGCCTATTTTTCGGGCTGTCTCACCTTAACTTTAGATTCTTATAAAGTACCCGAAAGCGAAAGAACTGATGATATTTATATCGTAGATCCACTATATGGTTACCCATTAAAAAGAAAAGTATTTAGAAATATTAAATATTTAGGTCGAGGTATTTTAAATGGAAAAATTTTTGAATTAAATAAACGAAAGAACCATATTAAAAAGATTATTAGTTCAGAATTATTACAGTCGGCAATTTATATCAATCAAGAACCACCAGCTTTTAAATACACCAGTGAAGAAAAATTTCAAATGGCAGAAGATATACTGCAGAAATATGCCAAAGCAAAATTGGTAATTACATCCAGGATACATTGTGCTTTGCCTTGTTTGGCAATGGGTACTCCGGTGATTTTTATCAATGGTTTTGAAACGTTCACCGACTCCAGCCGTTTTGAAGGTATTTTAGACCTTTTCAATAGAATTGATATTAACAGTAAAACAGGGGAATGGACTTCAAATTTTGGATTAACAGATAAAATAACAAAAGATACTAAAGTAAAGAATTTGGAAAAGCATCATGAGCTGGCCGAAAAAATGAAAACAATATGTAAAGATTTTATTAATAAAGCTTAAGGTGAAAATTTTGTAAACCATAAATGGAGTGGTCCGCTTTGGCTCCCAAATATGTGAAATAGAGATTTAAAAAAATGAAATTATTATTTATTACTAATGGTATTAATGGTTCAAATGGATTAGAAAGAGTACTTTCCATAAAGACTGCATTTTTGGCTGATCAAGCTCAATATGAAGTTGCCATTTTAGTATTGAATCATAATCATAAAAATCCATTTTATAATTTCAACTCCAAAATCCATTTTTATTCCATTGATGTTTCCGGGAATCCATATGCTTATTATAAGTCTTACAAAAGGGGTATTCAGAAAACAATTAATGATTTTCAACCTAATATCATTTCGGTTTGCGACGATGGCTTGAAAGGCTTCTTTCTTCCCAAATTAGTTAAGACAACTGCAAAATGGATTTATGAAAGACATGCCTCTATCGCTTTGAATACAAGTCAGAGTCTAAAAGGGTGGATTATTAAAAAGCTTATGTTTGCCCAAATACAGAATTTTTCTAAGTTTGTGGTTTTGACTCCTAATAATATTAAAGAATGGAATCAACAGAATGTGATTGCTATTCCTAATCCATTAAGTTTTAAAAGTGAAATTTCAAGTTCTTTAGAGGAACCAACTATTATTGCCGTAGGTTCTCATACTTGGAACAAAGGTTATGACTTATTAATTCAGGCTTGGGAGCAATTAGAATCCAAATTTCCGGATTGGAATGTGAAAATTTTTGGAAAAATGGACCCCGCAGAGATTTTTGTAAATTTGACAAAAGAGAAACAATTAAAACGGATTCACTTCTTTGAGCCTACCAAAGACATACAATCAGAATATTTAAAATCATCCCTATTAGTTTTACCCTCCCGTTCTGAAGGTTTTGGTATGGTATTAATAGAGGCTATGGAATGTGGGCTACCTTGTGTAAGTTTCGATTGCCCTTCAGGGCCAAGAGATATTATTAAAAATAATGAGGATGGCTTTTTGGTAGCTCCTCAAAATGTGGATGCATTAGTAGCAAAAATAGAATTATTAATGGAAAACAAACTCTTGAGAAAACAGATGGGGCAGAAGGCAAAAATAAATGTAAATAGATATTCAGTGGAGAATATTATGAAAGAATGGCTAGCATTATACGAATCTGTGATAAGGAAATAGGTAATTGATAATTTCAAAAAAAGGATTGTTGTGCAGTAATGTTTAATCAAAAAAATCAAGGATTCAATGAAAAAGAAAATAATAATAGTATCTCATAATTTAAGGATAGGAGGTGTAGAAAGAAGTCTGCTTGGTCTCCTAAATAGTTTTGATTATGATCGTTATGAAGTGGATTTATTCCTATTTATTCATGATGGCGCATTATTGCCCTTATTGCCGAAACAAGTGAATCTCTTGCCCGAGAACAAAAAATATAAAGGAATGCTATTGGGGGTAATAGATAATCTTAAACTTGGGAACTGGGATTTATTATTACAAAAACAAAAAGCTAAGAAAGCCGCTATTCAATATATTGCAAGCAATAATTTAAAAGAAAACAATTTAGTTTATTTGAACTATTTACAGAAGTACGCTTTAAAGGTCTTGCCACAAATAAATAATACACAATACGATTTAGCCATTAGCTTTCTTACACCGCATTATATTGCATCGGAGAAAGTATATTCAAAAAAGAAAATTGCTTGGATCCATACAGATTATTCTTTTTTTGAATTTGACAAAAAAAATGAAATAGAAATGTGGTCAGCATATGACTATATAGCCTCTATATCAGAAGATTGCACTAAAGGATTTCTGAATCAATTCCCTGAATTAAATAAAAGAATGGTATTGATTGAAAATATTGTACATCCAGAGTTTATTAAAGACCAATCCATATTGTATTCTGTTGAAAAAGAAATGCCAAAAACAAAAGATGAAATGATTTTTTGTTCAGTAGGAAGATTTACACATGCAAAAAATTTTGATCAGATTCCTTATATTGCACAAAGAATAAAAAAAGCAGGAGTCCAATTTAAATGGTATTTAGTTGGGTTTGGGGGAGATGAACAATTGATAAGAAATAATATTTCGGATGCTAAAATGGAAGAACAAGTGATTATCCTCGGTGCAAAAGAAAATCCTTATCCTTATATTAGTGCTTGTGATATATATATCCAACCTTCCCGTTATGAAGGCAAGGCAGTTACAGTTCGAGAAGCTCAAATTTTAGCAAAACTTGTGGTAATAACAAAATATGCCACTTCCTCAAGTCAATTAGTTAATGGTTTTGATGGCATTATAGTACCGATGGATAATGAGGGATGTGCTCAAGGAATCATAAATATTATTACAAACCCTTCATTGCAAAAAATGCTGATTGAAAACTGCGAAAAAAATTCTTATGGCAATAAAACAGAAATCAATAAAATAGAAAGCATAATTAGCTAAAATCTTAAAAAAATAATATCTTTGCCCCATGTTTGATTGGATTCCTATTTCCCAATATACTGATATATATCACCATATCTTATTATTTTTTACATTAATGATTTTTTTTCATACCCAAACTTATGACTTGCAAGATTATAAGGGGCTAAATGGTCTAAAAATTATTGGATTTATTGTCCTTGTTTTTGTAATTTTATATATGGGTGGGCGTCCAATTAGTTATAGATTCGGAGATATGGGAACCTATAATCGTTGGTTTCTTTATTTTGAAGGAGGAGGTGATGTAACAAGAGCCTCCCATGATATATTATTTAATAAATTTATTCAGTATTGCTCTCAGATAATGACAAATAAAGCCTTCTTCTTTGTTTGTGCACTTCTTTATATCATTCCCACCTATTTTGTTTCAAAAAAATGGTTTAAAGAATATTGGGTGTATGCTTTCATTATGTTAATAGGCTCTTTTTCCTTTTGGGCTTATGGAACTAATGGTATCCGAAATGGTCTAGGGACTTCATTTTTTTTAATGGGCTTAAGCAGAGAAAAGAAAATCTTCCAAGCATTATGGTTTTTCCTAGCAATAAATTTTCATGGATCATTGATTATCCCTGTAATTGCCTATGTTATTGCTCTTTTTTATAAAAAACCAAAATATTTTTTCTATTTTTGGTTGCTCTGTATTCCTTTATCACTATTTATGGGTGGTTTTTTTACCAATTTCTTTGCAGGATTTGTTGATCAATCTCGATCAGAATATTTAACAGGAGGAATAGGAAATGATGACGAATTCTCAAAAAGTGGCTTTAGATGGGATTTTCTTTTGTATTCTGCAGCTGGTGTATTTGCCGCTTGGTATTATATTTTCAAGAAAAAGATCAACGACAAATTATACAATCACATAGTCAACACCTATTTAATTGCTAATGGTTTTTGGATTTTGGTAATTAATGTCAATTTTTCTAATAGATTTGCTTATTTGTCCTGGTTTCTTTTAGCATTAGTAATAGTATATCCATGGTTGAAATATTCCTTGGTTAAGGAACAAAACAAACAATTAGGATATTTATTATTAATATATTTTGGGTTCACTTATCTTATGAATGTAATTATTTATGTCCAATAAACTTTTAACTATTTTTACGCCTACCTTCAATAGAGCCTATTGCTTACACCAAGTCTATGAGAGTTTATTAAGACAAACCAACCAAAATTTTAAATGGTTAATCATTGATGATGGATCTTCTGATAATACAAAAGAATTGGTTGCCTCTTGGCAAACTGAAAATAAAATAGCTATCGAATACATTTATCAAGAAAACCAAGGGATGCACGGTGCTTATAATACGGCTTATCATAATATTGATACAGAACTAAATATTTGTATAGATTCTGATGACTTCATGCCGGATAATGCTGTTGCTCTAATAGAAGACTTTTGGAAAAAAAATGGAAGCAATAAATATTCAGGTTTAATAGGTTTAGATGCAAATACAGATGGAAGCATTATTGGCAAGCGATTCCCTGAAAATCTGAAAGCTTCCACTTTAGAAGATTTATATCATAAACATAAGATTCCCGGAGATAAAAAATTGGTTTTTAGAACAGAGGTGGTCAAAAACTATCCTCCTTATCCTTTATTTAAAGGTGAAAATTTTGTTCCTCATGGTGTATTATTTATCATGATTGATAAAGATTATGAACTGCTCTGTTTAAACGAACCTTTAGTTTTGGTAGAATATTTAGCGGATGGTTCAAGCAGAAATATGCTAAAACAATACCTAAGGTACCCTAAAGGATTTTTATATAGTAGAGAAGTAACTTTAAAATATTCGAAATATTGGAAAGTGAAATTAAAGAATATGATTCATTTGGTATCTTGTCATATTCAGTTAAAGGATTGGAATATTTTCAGAAATAATCCTTATCCTATCCTAACTCTATTACTTTCTCCTTTAGGTGGATTATTGTATATCTATATTAAATATAAAAACAAATCGTAGCTCCATGTGTGGTATTAATGGAATAATTCCTTTTAAAAAATTAGATTTAGAGCTTAGGTTAAATGCTATGAATCGAAAAATCATTCATAGAGGACCTGACCGAAATGCTATATGGATAAAAGAGAATAACGAAATTGGCTTGAGCCATGTAAGACTTTCTATCTTAGACTTAACAGAAAGTGGCAATCAGCCCATGTGCTCCCATTCAAATAGATATATTATTGTTTTTAATGGTGAAATATATAATCATCAAGAAATAAAACAGGAGCTAGAGCGTATTCTGCCTATCAATTGGAGAGGAACGTCTGATACAGAAATATTATTAGAAGCGATTGAATTGTTGGGCTTATCTAAAACGCTAAAGCTTACCAATGGAATGTTTGCATTTGCTTTGTATGACAAGCAAGAAAATACCCTAACATTAACCCGTGACCGGATGGGAGAAAAACCATTATATTATGGCTTTAGTCAAAATAACTTTGTTTTTTCATCTGAAATTTCTGCAATTGCCTCATTGCCAGAATTTGACAACCCTATTTCAAAAAATAGTTTAGGTTTATTTTTCCAATATTCTGCAATACCGGAACCTTATTCTATTTATGAGAATATTTTTAAATTACCTTCCGGTAGTTATTTAGAATACCATCTCAATACTCAAAAGCATACTATTAATTACTATTGGAATATTGAAAGTAATCCTGAAAAAAGCAATTTTTCTACTCCAAACGATGCTGTTGACGCTTTAGATAAACTGATTAGTTCTTCTATAGGATTGCAAATGCAAGCAGATGTCCCTACAGGAGCCTTTCTATCTGGTGGCATTGACTCTAGTACTATAGCTGCTATTATGCAAGCTATGTCTCCTTCAAAAATAGATACTTTCTCTATTGGATTTCATGAAAAATCATTCAATGAGGCCGATTTTGCAAAAAAAGTAGCACATCATATTGGATCAAACCATCATGAACTTTATGTTGGCGAAAAAGATTTATTAGATGTGGTGCCTAACTTATCGTCAATGTATTCTGAGCCTTTTTCTGAGGCCTCTCAAATACCAACTTTTTTGGTTGCACAGCTTGCTAAACAAAAAGTTACCGTTTCTTTATCGGGGGATGCCGGTGACGAGTTATTCGGAGGCTATTGGAGGTATCATTTTACTAATGACTTATGGAATAAAATAAGTAAATTTCCAATTGGATTAAGACAAACATTAGTATCTGTTTTACAATCTTTCCCTTATCAAATGTGGAAGTTTATCCTTTCCCCATTATCTTTTAAAAAGGGTAGTTATGGAGAAGTTTTTAATTATCCTGATAAAATGTTGAAATTACTTCCTTTTTTAAAAATGAAATCAGAAAAGGAATTATACCATAGAGGAATAATGACACATAACCCAAGTGTTGACCAATTGATTCCCGGATTTATAGAACCCGAAACCTTATTCACTTCAGATACCTCTCAATTTGACAATATATTTGAAATGATGATGTATTTTGACACTAAAACTTATTTGCCTAATAATAATTTAACAAAAGTTGATAGAGCAGCCATGGCCGTTTCTCTTGAGACCAGAGTGCCATTATTAGACCATCGAATCGTATCCTTTGCACAGTCTTTACCTTTAGAGTATAAAATTAGAAACGGGATAGACAAATGGATTCTAAAGCAAGTATTATACAAATACGTGCCAGAAGATTACTTTAAAAGACCGAAAAAAGGATTTGGAGTGCCCTTGGAAACTTGGCTAAGAGGTCCCTTAAAAGATTGGGCATTTGAATTATTAAAAGAAAATAAAATTAAAAATCAGGGTTTCTTTAATAATACTATCGTACAAAAATATTGGGAAGAACATCAAAGTGGCAAAAGAAACTGGTCAGCCCAAATTTGGGATATCCTAATGTTTCAAGATTGGTTAGAAAAACAAAAAAATAAATAAAATGAAAATATTACGTGTAATCAATTCCTTAGGTGTTGGAGGAGCAGAAAGAATGCTCTCTGGAAATGTTCCCTTACATATAGCAAACGGATTTGATATGGATATTCTCACTCTAGATGGAAAAACTTCATTTTTTAAAGAAGAACTAGAGTCGAAAAATGTTAAAATATTTTCTTTAGGAACAAATATTAATATATACAATCCGTTTTTAATATTTAAAATTATTCCATTTTTAAAAAAATATGATATTATCCATGTTCACCTGTTTCCAAGTATATATTGGGTTTCAATTGCAAAAATGATATCTGGGATAAATACTAAATTAATTTTTACAGAACATGACTCCAACAACAGAAGGAGAAATAACTGGATATTAAAATTAGTAGATAAAATTATTTATAACCAATTTGAAAAAATAATAACTATTTCCGAGGGAGCAGACCAAAATTTAAAAAAACATTTAAAGGGGAATTATCCTACTCAAATAATTTATAATGGAATTGACATCTCAAAAGTTCAATCAGAAATAAAATGGATTGATAAGGAATTTGAAAAAACAATTGAGAACAAAAAAGTTTTACTTCAAATCGCAGGGTTTCGAAAGCAAAAAGATCAAGATACAGTAATTAAATCATTAGTAATGTTACCAGAAGAGGTGATTGCCGTTTTTATAGGAGAAGGGGATAGAATGGAAGAATGTAAAGTACTTGCAAAAAACTTAAAAGTAAGTCATAGAGTCGAGTTTTTAGGTTTAAAAAACAATATAGGAACATATATTAACCTTGCCGATATTGTGGTAATGTCAAGTAATTGGGAAGGTTTTGGTAGATCTGCTGTTGAAGGAATGGCTCTAAAAAAACCATTAATAGCCACTAACGTATCAGGTTTAAATGAAGTTGTAGGAAACGCAGGTCTCCTCTTTGAAGTAGGGGATGTTAATAAGTTAGCAGAATTGATAACTAACTTATTAAATAATAAAGAGTATTATCAAGATATTGCAGAGAAATGCTATTTTCAAGCAAAAAAATTTGATATTTCACAAATGGTAAATGCTTATGAAAAAGTTTACAATGATTTATTAAATAATGGATATTAGTATATGTGTGGTATCAACGGAATCATTAAAAAAAATACATCAAAAGAAATTATTCTTCAGGATTTAGAGACAATGAATAATCGAATCATTCATCGTGGACCTGATGATGATGGATTTTTTGTAGAAACATTTGAAAATACAACTATTGGTATGGCGATGCGGAGATTGTCAATAATAGACTTAACTACCGGGAAGCAACCAATTTATAGTAATGACAAACAAAAAGTAATTGTTTTTAATGGAGAAATTTATAATTACAAATCATTAAGAGAACAACTCATTCAAAAAGGTTATACTTTCGAAACAAAAAGTGATACAGAGGTAATCATTAATCTTTACGATTGCTATGGAACAGATTGTTTTGCAATGTTGGATGGTGTATTCGGTCTAAGTATTTTCGACAAAACGCTTAATAAAGTTTTCATCGCAAGAGATTATTTTGGAGAAAAACCTATTTATTACTACCCAAATGATTCCGAAATCATTTGGGCTTCTGAATTAAAATCAATTGTCAATATTTTGGATTTTAAACCAGAGATTGATTTTGAAGCATTGAATATTTATTTCCAATTAACTTATATCCCTTCACCTTTTACTATTTACAAAGGGATAAAAAAATTAGAAGCCAATCATTATTTAGAAGTTACTTTGGGTGCAATAAATATCAATTCCATTAAAGTAGATCAAAAGTTTAAAAAGTACTCTAAGACTTCAAAAGCAGAAAGTATTCAAACTGTCCATGATATGGTTCAGGAAAGTGTGGCTTCACGTGCTATTTCCGATGTGCCATTAGGCACTTTTTTGTCTGGTGGTGTTGATTCTTCTATCGTCTCTTTGTGTTTAGCCCAACAATCTTCCTATAAAATCGATACTTTTTCTATTGGGTTTGACAAGAAATCTTTTGATGAAACTGACAAGTCGCAAACCGTTGCCAAATTAATCAATAGCAATCACCATGAGTTTATCATCAATGAAAAAGATTTAGAAAAAAACCTTAATGAAATCCTATTAAATTTTGATGAACCTTTTGCCGATTCATCAGCCTTAGCTTCTTTTGTAGTAGCCCAAAAAACTAAGCAATATGTTACAGTAGCATTAACAGGTGATGGTGGAGACGAGGTTTTTGGGGGGTACAATAAGTATTACATAGGCAGGTTAAATCAAAAATATACTTCTATAATTCCAAAATTCATTCATCAACAATTAGAGCAAATAAGTGATAGGGTTTTTAAAAGTTCCAATGACAAAAGAGGAAAACGTTTTAAATTGAATCGTTTGATTCATGCTATAAATTACGATGGTGATTTTTATTATAATATTATTTCTTTAGGATTTCAAGAAAAAGAAATCAAGGCACTATTAAATCAATCTCTATATTTCCAAAATAATTTGGCATATTATAAAAACAAAATAGGAAATCAGAATCAAACCCTAAATGATTTTAGGAAAATAGATCAATTATTAAGTCTTGAAGGAGACATGGTGGTTAAGGTAGATAGAACAAGTATGCTGGCTTCTTTAGAATGTCGTGCCCCATTACTCAATAAAGAAATTTGGAATTATACAAGTCAATTACCCGAGTCCTTTTTAATGAATGGTTGGAATAAAAAACATATTTTTAAAGAGGCATTTAAAGCATATTTCCCTAAAGGGTTTTTAGATAAATCTAAAAAAGGCTTTGGAGTACCGGTAGGAGATTGGTTGCGTTCAGATTTAAAATTGGAACTATTAAAATATATTGAAAAGGACTTTATTCGGAAACAGGCCATTTTTAATTATGAAGAAATTTCCAAGATTGTTGAAAATCATATTTCCGGAAAAATTGACAATACCTTTAGAGTTTGGACCTATTTTTGTTTCCAAAAATGGTATGCAAATATATATAAAACTTAATATATATTTCAGTAGAAGAAAAGTAAAAACTGAATATTTTATTAATAAGTATTCAAAATACAAAAAACAAATATTAAATAAACAAAGAAACAAAATGAAAATAGCTGTTGTTGGAACTGGTTACGTAGGTCTTTCAAATGCCTTGCTTCTTGCACAAAAAAATGAAGTTATTGCCCTTGATATAATTTCTGATAAAGTTGAACTACTTAACAAGAGAATTTCACCAATTGAGGATAAAGAAATCATTGAATATCTTCAAAATAAAGAACTAAAATTTTCTGCGACTCTAAATCAAAAAGAAGCATTTGAAGATGCTAAATATATAATAATAGCAACTCCAACAGATTATGACCCTGTAACGAATTATTTTAATACCCAAACAGTTAAAACTGTTATAAACGAAATAATAAAATACAACCCAAAATCAGTTATTATTATTAAATCTACTGTTCCTGTAGGATTTACAAAGAAATTAAAAGAAGAAACAGGGCTTGATAATATAATTTTTTCACCAGAATTTTTGAGAGAAGGAAAAGCTCTTTTCGATAATCTATATCCATCCAGAATCATTATTGGAGAGAAAAGTGAAAGAGCAAAAGATTTTGCAAGTCTTTTACAAGATGGGGCAATAAAAAAAGATATTCCATTATTATTTACAGATTCTACAGAAGCAGAAGCAATTAAATTATTTTCAAATACTTATTTAGCAATGCGGGTTGCCTATTTTAATGAATTAGATAGCTATGCACAAATCCATAATTTAAATAGTCGACAAATTATTGAAGGAGTTGGATTAGATCCAAGAATAGGAATGCATTATAATAATCCCTCCTTTGGATACGGAGGTTATTGTTTACCCAAAGACACTAAACAATTATTAGCAAATTACAATTCTGTCCCTAATAACTTAATTCAGGCTATCGTTGAGGCAAATAAAACTCGAAAAGATTTTATTGCTGATTGTATTATTGCAAAGAATCCTAAAAAAGTAGGAGTCTATAGATTAATAATGAAAGCTGGTTCAGATAACTTCAGAGCTTCTGCTATTCAAGGTGTCATGAAAAGAATAAAAGCAAAAGGGATTGAAATAGAAGTATATGAACCCTCTTTGAAAGAAGACCTATTCTTTGGTTCGAAAGTGGTTAGAGATTTGGAGAAATTTAAAAAAAAATGTGATATTATTATTTCCAACAGAAATACAGCAGATTTAACCGATGTTCAAGAAAAAGTATTTACCAGAGATTTATTTGGAGAAGATTAAATCTAAAAAATACAATTGGCTGCCTATTAAGGCAGCCAATTGTATTTAATTACAATGAAAAAAACTATTTTATAGTAACCTTAACAGCTTTATCAGCTACACGGATTACATATAAACCTT
>DAOMPL010000058.1:0-15845 GCA_035444785.1 Edaphocola sp.
AATCAGCGGTCGGCAACCATCGTACCTTCTATTGGATTTATATTTGAGTTTTAAGAAATAATACAACAGACCTACACATTGGCAAGCCACACAAGCCACCTCTCAAAGCAAGGCTTGCCAAAGAGTATGTCTTTCTCTCCACACATAAAAATAAAACAAAAACAACTCTACTCAAAGAACGCCAGCCTGTAATAACTAAGGTTTCGTGGCACACGTAGTGTAAGCCATGAAACCGCTGTTGAACAGCCTGTTCCGTCCATTCGGGAAAACCGATTATGTTCTGAACAGCTATGGAGTTGTCAATCTTAACTTCTTATTTTTCAACAGCCGGAAAGTCGGCTTTATTAGCGGTGCAGGAAGTAAAATCTAATGTCAGTTGGTGTTTTACCTCAATTTGCTTCATTTATACACACAGATCCCCCTACCCAAATCATTAGGATTCGGGAGTAATTTGAAAATCCGGTAAATATTTCTTTGGTGGGCCACGTTTACCAAAGGCTTCAATGGTAATGAGTGTACCGGTTTTGCAGCACGGACATTTTCGCAACAGGGACTTAGGCTCCGACGGCGGACAAGATACTTTCAGCGATTGCTGCAGCGATTGTAATTTTCCTCGTTTCCAACTGCTACTCAATATGCCGTAATGTCGGATACGGACAAAACGGGGAGGAAGAATCCCGAGTACGGGACAGGTATGCATTGAAAATCTACGTACAAATTCTTCATGGCTCAAGGACATGGTTTTGGCCTTGCCCCATCCCGATAATCCTTATAACTGAAAGATGTTTCCCTATCCGTACAACCTGTTATCCGGTGGTTGCTGATAGCCACTTTACCCCGTAGGATTTATTATCTTTGTATAAAAATTATGTATTAGCATAAGTATGCCGTAAAGTATGCACATGAACATTCTTACGAATGCCCACTTCTTTAGCAATAGCCTTTACAATCCATTGTACACCACGCTGTGAATAACGCCCATCAAAATCTCGATGGTCTTCCGTCTTGCAGGCCGTGTTTTCAAAAAGGTATTTTTTAGGTTGAGCAGCGCTTATATAGGTCTTAATCCCCCGTATTAAATGCTCTGACAGCGGAACATAACGATCCTTACCTCCTTTTCCCAGTACCACATGAAGCATCTGACGGTCAAAATCCAAATGTTTCAACTCTAAGTTCCGAAGCTCCATACAACGAAGTCAACAGCCGTAAAGCAAGCCAATCACTAAGCGGTGTTTGAGCAATTTGGCTCCGGTCAACATTTTCCAAATCTCGTCCTTGCTCAGCACATCCGGCAGCTTTTTATCATGAGCAATGGAAGGAAGATGCAGATAATCGTACGACAACCCTTCTGTTTTCAAAAGAAAACGAAGACCATAAACAGTGTGTTCACCCCGTAGGATGATATCCAACGGGGTAAATAACTTTGGGAGGGCGTTTTACTGTGCTGTTGTAGTTCGTACAGATAGTCCTTAACTTGCTCCGGTTCTAATGCTGTCGGAAGACATCCAAAGTGAAGTGCCATTGCGGCTACCCCGAATTACTTCGTTACGGGGCAGGCTTGTCTGCTGTAATTGTCAAATGTGCGTTCACTACGTCCGAGAATAGAAATATTCCATCGGAATCGCATCAATAATTCTGAAAATCCTTTAACTTCGTCGCAGGCATCCTTCGGCAAGCTCAGGACAGGCTTTTAAGGTATTTGTTTACGCTTAATTCTTCCGGCGATTTTTTTTTGTTGCCATAAATAGTTTTTTTAGTGAATTGCAAACTTACGGATTAGTGCGGAAGGCTACCGTAGGTTTAGTTCAACGGACAATTTTGCAAGAGCGCGAAGAAAAGTTATCCCTTTGAAATATTTTGTATATTTGAAGTGCTGTCCTTGCAAGGAAGGTTGTGCTAAAATTGGCATCTTCCCCCATTTGCTGAACATTAAGTCACATGTTACTGGCGACGCTACAAAACAGACAGAAATATGAGAATAAACAAAATATTAGTTGTGCTGCTCTTTCCATTGATTGCAGAAGTTATGATTTCCTGTTGTGACTGCATTGACTCTTTAATTGGGCACTACACCAACAAAACAATGATAGTCAAAAACCTTGACAACAGTGGACCTAACCCACTGACAACAACTACAAATTCAGTTCCAAAAGAAGCATTTGGGATTAGGGTGCAACTGACCCGGGAAAGAACAGCGTGTTTAGCACCTCCCCAATCTTTCTTTATTCAATCAGCTTATGCAACAAGTTGCAAATGTCCGCCACCCAACCAGCTTTTTGCACAGGATAGTGTGGTAACAATTCAAATATTTACCTTAAACGACTTTGATCCAAATCATCCTGCAAATTCAGATGTGTCCGACTACTTTAAAGTATTTGAAGGTAGCACATTCAGTACAATTACCGATTTTATTAAGAAGAAGAAAACAGTTCTGTATAGCGACGATGAATTAGAATTAGACTTTGATGTACTGCTTATGACGCCGCCAAGTTTAAACCAAAGCCATAAATTTAAAGTTAAAATTACTTTGTCCGATGGCAGAATTCTCGAAGAAATGACACCCTCAATTGACTTAATATAATGCGAAATATTTTTGTAACTATTTTATTTTTTGGTATCTATTCCGGACATTCCTTTTGTCAAGATTCTTTAAATTATAAATCTAAATGGCAGACAAGACCTAACTATGGAATAAATGTGCCAATCACCAGATTATTAGACGGAGGACGAATCCCTGATAATTTATTTGAGTATGGAGACCATTCAACCTATTGGCAAGTTTTATCGGTTTCGTACTTTTTTCACAAGCATTGGGGGATAGCAATTAATTTTCAAGGAATGACTGGGAAAAATATTTCAAAAAGGGCTGAAGCTTTTTTAGCCGATATGAATTCGGAGTATGAAAATAACTACTATGTTACACCATCAACAGGTGCAAGTTATGACAACTTTAATCCAATAAGCGGCAACTTTGAGCGTGGATTTATTGGGTTGATTTATAGATATGAAAAAAAACGACTGTTTATTTATCCAAAAATTTCAATAGGTGTTAGCTCTTTTTACACGGATTGGGGAAAGGCAATCTTGAAACAAAAAAACTCAAATAATCTGATAGAAGTTTCCTATGATTCAGGTAAGAGACCAAACGACCACATTATTATGGCAGCATCCGCAGCATTTGGCTATAAATTGACAAAGAGATTTTATCTAAATACTGATTTAATGACTTCGTACTACAAAACAAACATAACATTTAACAAGAAAACAACCGACTTGAATACAAACGTTTCAACGAGCGAAAGTTTCAAGTATAACAAGAAGGTGTTTACCTTGAGTATTGGTACAGGACTGATATTTGTGATAAGATAACCCGTGTCTAAACTAGAAATTGCCGAAGTAGGGGCATAAAAGCTTCGATTAGGCAGATGCACAAGATTCAAAAGCCGTAATTCTATTCAACATTTGTGTTAAAAATCCTCTGCCTTAGGCAATACCCGACCCATTTGCGACACCCTATTTGAACAGTCGTGCTAAAAAATAATGTTCATAAAAAGAAAAAAAACAGCAAAAAACTTTCGGTATCAAATTTGATGCCTTATGTTTGCATCAACAGTACCCATTCTGCATACCATAAGAACTGCAAGTGGGTCATTTTAACTAGTGTAAATAAATTACTGAAATTTTTATAATAATGAAAATACAAGAAATAATCAATAATATTTTTGAAAATCCATTAATGAATATTACGATTTATGGAGGTTTAATATTAATGGTTGTTGGATTAATTATGTTTAAATTTCCCCCTAAAAATATTAATTCTTTTTACGGTTACAGGACAACCAATTCAATGAAAAATCAAAAGAGATGGGATTTTGCTCAAAAATATTCTGCTAAAGAAATGATAAAATTAGGTATTGTATTAATGATGACGACCACTATTGGTTTTATCACAAATTTTGAAAACTTGACCAATATGTTTATAGGTTTGGGATTAATGATATTAACAATAATAATACTAATTTTTAGAGTTGAAAATGCTATAAAAATAAAATTTGCTGTTGAATAAAAACGATTTCCTATACATAGAATTATCAAAGTCAGGGTAGGATAGCTTCGATTGGACAGAAGTACAAAATTGAAGCGTAGTAATCCTATTCAACTTTAATGCTAAACATCCCCTGCCAGCCGCATACCACCAAAACGCGGAACAAAGTATAGCTTGTAAAATAAAAAAAACAGAAACTTGGGAGTTTCTGTTTTTATTGTATGAAAAAGTAGTTATAGTTTTGGATTATTCTGATGCCTTAATCGGTCTCTGTTGGTTTTCTTTTCAAAATTTCTTTTCAGTGCTTCTTCCAAATCTACTCCTGTTTGGTTGGCTAAACAAATTAAAACCCAAAGCACATCCGCCATTTCATCAGCTAAATCTTTGTCTTTTTCGCCTTCCTTGAAAGATTGTTCTCCATATTTTCTTACCATGATTTTTGATAGTTCGCCTACTTCTTCCATCAATATGCCCAAATTGGTCAATTCGTTGAAATAGCGTTTACCTATGGTTTGTATCCAATGGTCAACATCTTGCTGTAATTGTGGAATGGTTCTGGATTCTGACTGATTGTTCATTTTTTATTTTTTATGTTTAGCTTCTAATCTGTCGGTAAAAGCTTTCAGCATTTCAATTTCTACGTGCTGCATCACAACTATTTTATACCATTGGGTATTGCCATCATGGGTATCCGGAACCAAGCCATATTCTTCTGCTAACTCATGACCTACATCTTCTGCCCTGATGGTGATGATGTTCATTTTAGGATGGCGGTAATAACGAACCCCACAATTGTCCAAATGCACACAACATCTTTCGGTACGGTAAAGTAAAGTGTTTAGTTTTTCCAACCAACCATAAGGGCCATAAGTTTTTAATAACATCCAAACCGAAATAGCATTAGCACCGGAGCGGCTACCACATAAGGTAATATCCATGCCATTTACATATTGAGCTTCTTTAGTATAAACATTTTCTATCAATCCTTTACGGGAAAGGAAAACTCCGGTACCGTAAGGTGCCTGCAACATTTTATGGGCATCTAAAGTTATAGAGGAAACGTTAGGGTTTTTGAAATTAGTGTTGTTTTCGGCTTCCACTATAGGATAAATAAATCCACCAAAAGCAGCATCTAAATGTATTTTGAATTCTAATTGGTGTTTGCCTAGTAATGTGGCATAGTCATCCGGGTTGTCCACGCTTCCAAACATTGTGGTACCCACATTGGAAATAACAATTACATATTTCTTCCCATTTCCTTTTTCTTCTTTTATGATGGATTCCAAGTCTTTAAGGTCTAATGAGCGGTCGTTCATATTGACTTTCACACTTCTCCATTTTATTTGTAACAGGTTGGAAGCTTTTGCCACAGAGTAGTGGGTGTCGTCAGAGGCGAGCAATAAAATCTCATCGGAAGTGGCTTTAAACTCGTTAAAATAATAATTTCGGTACATCCATACCGCTTGTATATTAGCTTCTGTTCCTCCGGAGGCAATATAACCGTCATAGGCATTTTCTTCGGCTCCAAATATATCTTGTGCCAACATTTGGATTACCTCTCGTTCTAGGTCTTGAGTGCCGGCAAAGAAGGGCTCAGACTCCCCTATGGTATGGCATCCTATATGATTAGGATTTTGTAAAATAGTTTGAAGGAAAGGATGGTTTTTTAAAGTAGCCGTTTGACCAAAAAATACTTTCTTGTCCACAGCAGAGGCAGGAACCCCCAAAAGAGGTTTGCCTTTAAAATCTACGGTTCTCTCCAAAGCTTGTTTGATTCTTTTGCTTTGATCCTCAGGGCTTAATTTAACCCAATACTTCATGGAATGAAAATGCTGCATATTGAAAAATATAATTATTTGTTTGTCAATTATTTATTAAGTTTGTGAAAAATATTTTTCTGGTTATTTGATATTTAGAATCATTCCGTACTAACTTTGGAAAAGTATTAAAATATTTAACCTTGCAAGTTAAATACATTTTTTTTATTAATAGTCTTACAAGGGTCAAGATTATTAACTAATTTATATTTTTTTTACAATTCTATGGCTATAAATTTTAACAAGCACCAATCTTTTGCTAATTATTTTAGTAAAGACAAGTTAAGACCTTGGCTTTACTATCTTTCTTTAGATATGGCAAAAGGGAATGTATGCTTAGATGTGGAACAAAAAATTCAAGATACAGTTGGTGAAAATATTTCAATTGATGATTTGAAAAATGAATTAGTGGGCAAACCCGGAGCTGTGCTTCCTTTTATTCTTAATAATGGGAAATTGTATATGCACCGTTTTTTTCATTATGAACAGTCTTTGGTAATGCAGATACAAGCTTTATGTACTGCCGAAAAAGATAAAAGTTCGAACCTATTGGCATTAAAAGAATTTATTAATCATCAATTGTTTCCTGAATCTGAAAGGTCGGATGATATGGATTGGCAAAAGATAGCTTGCTTAAATGCCTTTTTAAATAATTTTAATATCATTTCAGGTGGGCCGGGAACCGGAAAGACCACCACTGTAAGTAAGCTGCTACTCTTACTGTTAAAGGAAAATCCAAATTTGAAAATAAAAATTTGTGCACCCACAGGAAAGGCTGCAGCTCGGTTGCAAGAAAGCTTAAGCAAGACCAAATCTAACTTTAAATATATAGAAATTGAAACTGCTATTTTGGATAAGGTTAATGGCTTGACAGCAGAAACTATTCACCGCACTTTAGGTTATATTTCTAATAGTATTTATTTTAAACATAATGCAGAAAGGACACTTGATGCGGATGTGTTGGTAGTAGATGAGTGTTCCATGATAGACATTTCCCTTTTTCATAAACTGTTTCAGGCAATTGACACTCAAAGGACTAAGGTGATTCTCTTAGGAGATAAAAATCAACTGGCTTCGGTGGATGCCGGAAGTGTTTTCAGGGATTTGTGTACCGGAACTGTTCCATTAAATATTTTTTCTAAAGAAAGAACCCAACTGTTGAACCTGTTTGTAGCCCCCGAAAAACAAAAATTAGAAGCCATGCATGATGCCGAAAATAGTGAACATCCTTTATTCGGGCATATTATCGAGTTGAAAAAAAGTTATCGTTTTAACGATGAAAAAGGAATTGGAAAATTGAGCCGGGCGGTGTTGAATAATGACTGGAAAGCCATTGAGCCATTTTTTAAAAATGAAGATGAACAAATTACTTTTTTTGAAAATAGAGAAGATTTTGAAATGTTAATTGAAAAAGCCATAGCAGCCTTGAAGGTAGAGCATGGAGGATTTATTGGAACAAGTTCTGTAGAAACAGTAATGCAAAAAATGAATAACAGTACAGTGCTGTGTGCCAATAGGGAAGGGAAGCATGGGGTTGCCGGTGTTAATGAAAAGATACAACAAGTGCTTTTTAAAAATCAAAATTTGGACAATCCTTTTCAACTCATCATGGTGAGTCAAAACCAGCCGGTAGAAGAGGTGTATAATGGTGATATTGGTGTTGTTTTGGAAAATAAAGAGGGTAGGAGATTTGTGTTTTTTCCCAATGGAGCTTTGGGTCAAAAAAAATTAAGTCAGGCACAGATCAGGAGTTATGAACCGGCATTTGCGATGACTATCCATAAAAGCCAGGGTTCCGAATTTAATGAGGTATTTATTGTTTTACCCGATCAGAAAGAAAATTTTTTACTCAATAGAGAGCTTTTATATACTGCCATCACAAGAGCCAAGCAGAAAGTTTATATATTGGCTCAACGTGAAATTATTCAGACTATTGTACAGCATTCTGTACAAAGGGTTTCAGGTATTACCGACCATTTTTTAAATCTAAAATCTTAATACATGAGCTTGTCTTTGAATATTTCCAATAGTATTAATGAACTGGTTAACCAGATTGTTCCTGAAATTAACAAAAAACGGCCTCATGTTTTTGTGCCCTTTTATATCGTTACCCAAACCAATGGGATGAACGAATGGCTTAAAACCCAGATAGCTGAAAAAGTAGGTATTGCCATCAATATTGAGTTTGTCAAACCTGGTCATATCGTTTCTTTGAGCTATAATATAATTAAGAATAATGAGCAAAGGTTGGTGCAACATAAAGGCTTGGACTGGTTGATATTTTCTATTTTAGGGAAGAAGGATTTTAAAAATAGATTCCCTAACCAAGCAGCTTATTTTTTAGAAGAAGGAGAAGAAAATGAATTGAAAAAATGGGAATTTGCCCGAAAAATAGACGACCTTTTCGATCAATATCAAATCTATAGAGCCAAGATGATTCAAGAGTGGAATACCGTTGAGGTAGAAGCTTTAGAGGTAGAACAACAATGGCAGGCTTATGTTTGGAGGCAGTTGAAAGCCAAAAGAGATTTTGATATTTTGGATCATACTCAAATCAAAGAAGAGTTGTTACTGGCCTTGAAAGAACCTGAAATGCAAGCCAGAATACAGCGGCAAATGCCGGTGTTGTGCCTTTTTGGCTTGTCTATCATTACACCTTTTCACTTAGAAATTTTGTATGAATTAAGCAAAATAATTGATATTCATTGGTTTGTAAACAATCCTTCCCCTGAAAATTATTGGTTTGAGGATGAAAGTGAAAAAGAAGTCTTCTTGAAAAATCAAAAATATAAAAAGAATCTTTGGAGTGCCAATATTGGTAATGAACTTTTAACCAGTTGGGGCAAGGTGTTACAGGAAACTTTTAGAATGATTTTTAATACGGACGAGTCTTTTATTAATAATATGATAGACCAAGCTATTAAACCCATAAATGCCAATAATCTCTTGGGGCATATCAAAAATAATATTTTCAATAATGAAGTGGCTCCAGAGCCTTTGCTAGCAAGTGCTTTGAAAGATAACAGTGTAATAGTAACCTCTAATTATTCTATCCGCCGTGAAGTGGAAACCGTGTATAATTACATTTTGGAAACAGTTATAAAAAAGAATGATATTAAGGAAAAAGACATTATTGTCATGGTTACGGATATCAATGCCTATGCACCTTTCATCAGGGCGATGATGGATAATGCCCCCCATATTTTTCAATACAGTATTATCGATGAAAGCTTAGTGCAAAGAGATTCCTTGGTGAGTGATTTGGTGAAAATATTAAAGTTTGATACCCATCTTTTTACTGCTGAGGATGTATTGGATATTTTAGCTTCGTCCAGGATTCGTAATAAATTTGGAATCAGTAATATGGATTTTATCCGTTCGGCAATTATTAAGGCAAATATTCGTTTTGGTATAGAAAATGATTTTGATGCCGATGAAGACGATACCTATTTGGTTTCTTGGAAATATGGAATGCAAAAACTAATGTTTGGAATATGTATAGATGGAGAGCAAAAAATTGAAGGTCTAAGAGATTTTTTTACTGTGGAAACCAGTGATAGCAATGCTGAAATACAAGAGCTGTTTGCTTTTAATAATTTTTTAGATGCTATGGTTCATTATAGCCAACAAAGAAAAGCTAAGCGAAATTTGGTGGATTGGCAGAGCATTGTAGAAGAAATATTGTCAAATTTTCTGCTATCAGATTATTTTGAAAGTGAAGAAGAGATGACAAAACAGGTGTTAAGAAGTATTCAAAATGATGTTTTGGGACAGTATTTAAAAGACGAAACTATTAGCTTTCAAGTATATAGCAAAAGGTTGATAGAAGAATTGGATCAACAAACAGTGGATAGCCGGATAATCAATAGAGGCATCACTTTTTGCTCCTTGTTACCGTTTCGAAGCATACCTTTTAAAGTAGTGGCTATTTTGGGTTTGAATCATGACAACTTTCCAAGGATAGAAAAGAAAATTGATTTTAATTTAATGAGCCGACATCCAAAAATAGGGGATAGAAATATCAAAAATAACGACCGGCACTTATTTTTAGAATCTATAATGTCTGCTGAAGAGGCACTGTACCTCAGTTATATAGGTATGGATGCTACTAATAATAAACCATTTCCTCCTTCTATTTTATTGGATGAACTTCTGGATTATATCGAGAGTCTTGTACCGGGTACCAATGTAAGAGAAGATTTGGTACAACATCATAGCCTGCATAGCTATAGCAAACGGTATAATAAGCATGGAAATTTATTACCCAATTATCTGATGCAGGAAGCAGGGAAATGGTTGCTCGGGTTGCCAAATTCAAATATTGAAAGGAGTGAAAAAGTAAATTTTTCCATTAATAATGTAGCCTCGTTTTTTATCAATAGCATGGAATATTTTTATAAAAATGAGTTGGGTGTTTATTTTGAAAGAGATGTAGAAGCTATTGAATCCAATGAGGTTTTTGAGTTGAATACTTTAGAAAAATGGAAAATGTATAATAATCTGGCAATAGCTGAGGTAAATGGTGTTGAAAAAGATGCTTGGTTTGAAAAAGAATACTTGAATGCCAATCTGCCTTTACGAAATCTTGCTACTTCTTTGAAATCCGATTGTATTAATGAATTACAAGCCATCTTTAATGCCTTAAAAGAAAATGATTTATTAGGAAAAGAAAATATAACCCAAAATATTGAATACGAATATAAAGGTTATGTGTTTTCAGGGGTGATAAATGATATAGTTGAGGACACTTTACTTCATTTTCAATTTAAAGTAGAAAAAGAAAATAAAACTTTTGAAAGCATTGCCAAATTAAAACTAAAGTATTTATGGCTTATGGCAACAGGGCTAATGATTAAAAAGGCTAAAGTTTTTACTATTGATAGTATTTTAGACCTGAAAGTAATTAATGAAGAAGAAGCCAGAACTCAGTTGAATCAAATCTTAGATGTGTTTTTAGAGTTTCATGAAGAGGCTGTATTTTATGATTTGAAGGCTTATGTTGCAACAATAAAAAATAAAGATCCTTTAATAGAAATTCAAAAAGAGGCTAACGATTATAATAAAGAATTAAAACATGCCTTTGGTATTTTTGATTTTAATGGTAATGAAAAATATATCGATAAGATGCACCGAATATTTGAGCAAATTTTATTAATAGACCAACCCATAAAAAATGAAAAGAAATAAAGAAATATTTGATGTAAAAGTAGTGGGTTTAAAAGGTAAAAACCTTGTAGAAGCCAGTGCAGGTACGGGAAAGACCTTTTCTATTGCTATTTTGGTTTTAAGATTATTGATAGAAAAAAATATTGCTATCGATAAACAATTAATAGTAACATTTACCAAATTTGCAGTTGCTGAATTGCAAGAGCGGATTAGAAAATTTATTAAAGACGCAGTGGAAATAGTGCGTCAATTGGAAAATGGGCTTGAACCTCAAAATGCTGATGCAACTATTTTGTATATTTGTAAAAGGGCATTGGAAGCTGAAAAAAATAAAGAGACCGCAGATCGAGATCAACTCAAAAACCGACTGAGACAGGCTTTGCTCACTTTAGATGAGGCCAATATTTTGACCATCCATAGTTTTTGCCAAAAAATGTTGAATGAGTTTGCCTTTGAAACTAAGCAGAATTTTCAGGCAGAATTGCAAAATAATGTAGATGAATTTATAGAACAAACTGTAAACGATTTTTGGCGTAAGGAATTGACAACTTTCCCGGAAGGAATTTTTTCTTTGAATGAGTTTAAAGGAATAAGAACTGGCGTAAAAACTATTTTGAAGAATGGATTAAATAATGTTAAGTTTGAAGTATCAGGATTTTATAAAGATATTGATGTTAATGAAAGTGCTTTTGCTGGATATGAAAAAATAAAAAAAGCCAATCAGGAGGTCTTGACTAAAGTTTATGATTATATCCAAGATTCCGAAGCTTTAAAAGAAAGTGTAAAAAATGCCGGAAAGGCAGCTATCAAAGCATTTGATGATTTATTTGATCAGCCGGAAGCCTTTCTTGATAGATACAAAGTAGGAATAAACAAAAAACCAACTCCACAATACCTTGAAAAGTTTGACGATGATTTTAAAAGGATGGTTCAAGAGTTGTCTGAACTTGATGTAAGAATTCCTTTTTATTTAAAAGCTAGTCAAATTTATCTACCCAAGTTACAGTACCAATTACAACAATCCGGTGTTTTAACTTTTGATGCTTTAATCCTTAATTTGCATAAAGCTGTAGTGGAGCAAAAGAACGAAAAGCTTATCAGGCTTATTAGCCAACGGTTTCCGGCAGTGATGATAGATGAATTTCAAGATACTGATTTTGTCCAGTTTGAATTATTTAAAGCACTTTTTTTAGAAAATAAAGAAACTATTTTATTCCTGATTGGTGATCCTAAGCAAAGTATTTATGCTTTTAGAGGTGCAGATGTGGACAGCTATTTGGCTGCTGCTACCAAAATGGAAAACCAATACAGCATGAATACCAACTATCGCTCTAGCGAAGGAATGATTAAAGCCGTTGAGCATTTTTTTGTCGCCTCCGGAGATTTTGCTTTTGGTTATGAAAATGGTGAAATTCAGTATGAAAAAGTGGCAGCTACTGAAAAGAATACAACAAAAAGATTGACCAAGGATGACGAATCCTATTCTAATCTGATTTTTAGTGCTAGCAGCAGTGGAGACAAGGCTCTTGATGCCTTATCCAAAACTATTGTTACCCTGTTAAATCCTCAGAATAAGTATAGGCTTGTTGATGGAGAACAATCCAGAGTAATTGTTCCTCAGGACATTACCGTTTTGGTAAATAAGAATGAAAATATCGACAAAATAAAAAAACAATTACAGGCTTATAATATCCCTGTCGTAGGAGTTAAAGAATCGAAAATATTGGCTACCCAAGAAGCTAAAGATTTATCATTGATTCTTAATGCGATGCTGGAGCCCAATATTCAAAATATCAAATCAGCATTATTCTTAACTTTTATACAAGATATTTACCGCTTACAGCATAATATGGCAATTATGCCTTTATTGCAATTGGATGATTTGGAAATGGCAGAACTTTTCAAAAAATATGCTTTGGTTCTGGAAGCATATAATGTTTACCAAGCTTTGATGCAATTATTTAATGATTTTAATATGCAGCAATTGTTTTCTAAAGAAGTGCAAAACCAAAGTAAAATGAGTAATCTTTTGCAATTGGCAGAGGTATTGCATCAGGAGCAAAGCAAGAAAAATTATTCAGCAGAAGAAACCTTGCAATGGTTGAGAAAGCAAATCAGTAATCCTGATGAAGAAAGTAATGAATATCTACAAAGGATGGAGAGTGACGAGGAGGCGGTTAGGATAATGACCATACATAAAAGTAAGGGTTTAGAGTTTCCTATAGTTTTTGTTTATGGTGTTCATAACAAAGGGAAAAGTCCTTTAGATTCAGCATTGGTTGACATAAAAAATGAAAATGGTGTTAAGGTAGTAAAATCCGGTATGGATCTTGATGAAAATGAATTACAACAATATATAAATTCAGAGCATCAAGAAATAAGAAGGAAAATGTATGTAGCTTTAACACGACCTGTGTATCAATGTTTTGTTTTTTATTCCACTTTTTCCAATCAATTTAAAGGTTCCCCTTTGGAAAGTTTACTGGCTCAAACCCCAATTGGAAATGGAGTGGAAAAAGAGTTTGTTGTTGAGGAAGAGGATTTTGCAGGGTTTAAATATAGTGTGGTAAAACAGGAAGCATTAACTTCTATTTCTTTAAATAATGAAGAATTAGCAAAAGCAAGAAACAGTAAATCTCTTTGGTTTACCTATAGTTTTAGCAATTTAAGTGCTCCCCAAAGCGGAGAAAGACCAGAAGAAAGTATAGATCTTAAAAGCTACAATCAGTTTATTTTTAACGAATTACCTAAAGGAGCACATATAGGAACTAAATTACATGAGCTATTTGAAAATATTAATTTTAATAAAGATTACTTAAATACAAATCTTTTAACAGAGAAAGAAAAAAAATGGTTGGCAGGTTTTAATACTAAAGAGCAAGATCATAGTGCTTCAATAGCACAATTGTTGCACCATGTGTTAAATGCCAATATTAGCATTGGAGCAACTACAACGTTTTACTTAAAAGATTTGGTTTTTAATAAGAAAAAGCATGAGTTGGAATTTTATTTTCCGGTCTCACAAAAGGAGGCTTCTATTAAGATAAATGAATTACTAAAAAGCTACCAAATTGAAGTGCCTTATAAATTTCAAAATATAGAAGGTTTAATGATGGGGTTTATTGACTTGCTTTTTGAGCATAATGGTAAATATTATATCCTTGATTGGAAATCCAATTATTTGGGCTTTCAATTAGAAGCTTATGAGGGAATAAACTTGAACAAGGCTATGGTGCAACATCAATATGCTTTACAATATTTAATTTATTCGGTCGCCGTGCAGAAATTTTTAAGACAAAGTCTAGGTGAGCTTTACAATTATGATTTGCATTTTGGGGGTGTCGTTTATGTGTTTTTAAGAGGTGCCAGAGCAGGTCAGCAAAGTGGAATATTTACTGATAAGCCCAATAAAAAATTAATAGAAGAGCTGGAATGTTTATTGGACAAGAATAAGGTGTTGGGTTAATATGCTTGTCTTCACCAATCACATCTGGTTTGTGGTTAGGGTGCGAAAGACATCCTAAAGCCACGCTGAGCATTTGTATTTTGGCAACTTTTAATTGGATTATTTCCATAAACAGGTTTCGGTGAAGGTATTTCTGATTTTGAATAAATTTAATAAAAATTTAAAAAAAATTTAACACTGTTTGTTTGTTTGTTTGTTTGTTTGTTTGTTTGTTTGTTTGTTTGTGGTAATTTCTTAACAATTAAAAACTTCTACAAATGAATAGAATTTACCATTTTCTTATTGCTTTGATGTTAATGATATCAGGGCAAAATGTTTTTGGACAAAGCACTGTCTTTCAAACATTAATTACAAATTATGCTGCCTTAAATGCAACACAAAAAGCAAATTATGACAAGATGATTACTCAGGGTGTTTACAAACCAGATATTAAATTTATTTCCTATAACTCAGAGGCTGTTTCTGATACTAATGGATTATTAAAGTTAGGTTTAGGTTTGTATTTAGATTCCTTTGAATTTAAATCAACCATAGTAAACTATCAATCACCCAATGATTTTAATTGGAGGGGAGAATATTATAATTATACGGACTCTACGGCAGAAAATACTTATGGAGTGCTTTCATTCTTAGCTCATGATGGTAGAATTTTTGGAACTATGGAAGTAGAAGACAGGAGCTATCAGATTTATGATTTGACAGGTTGAGTTTTGGTTTTGGCAGAATACAAAATGGATGCAGAGCTGAATTGTGGCGTTAATGATGGAACTCCTGTTAATACACATGATGAAGTAATAAAAACCTGTCAATCCAACAGAATGAAAATATTAGTTATTTACACGCAAAAAGCTGCTGATGAAGAGCCTGACACATGGGGAAAAGCATTGCATGGTATAAATCAACTTAATAATGTATGGAGTAAAAGTGTGAATCAATCAGGCGGTAATTTTATTAACGCTGAATTAGCAGGTGTAGAAGTTGTCAATTTAGGAGAAAATCTTATTGGCAACAATGGAAATACGTATCAAGGAATCATAAAATATGATTTAATGGAATATTCTAATAATGGTAGTGTATCTAATATTCGAGATTCCTTAAAGGCTGATATTGTTGTTTTTATTACAAGACAAATTGAAGAATATGGTGGGTTTTATGGTTATGCTAAAAAAGTTGGAGTGACACAATCTTCTGATGCCTATTGTTTAGTTACTTTAACTGCAGCTATTAATGGATTAAGAGGATTTGTTCATGAGGTTAACCATTTATATGGAGGTGCACATCAAGATGATTATAGTTATAATAATCCTGAATATGCTCATGCATATATGTTTTATCAGAATTGGAAAAGAAG
>DAOMPL010000059.1:0-15836 GCA_035444785.1 Edaphocola sp.
TTTGAGGTCATTTGTTATATTAACGAAGAACTATCTTTAAATATTGTGTTAATAGACATTTTTTTTTATTTTTCGTTGAAGCATAGTTAAGCATTGGCAAAATTATGGCTCTTTGGCAAGGTTAGCTTTTACTTCGACAAGCTCAGCATTAGAGTGCGTTGGCTTTGTGTGCCTTGCTAATGTGCCATAATGAGCGTGAGCCTGTTGAGATTTTGTTCATAGGATAAATTTTAGCGATTTGCTGGTTTGGTTGCATACAACGGTTTGCAGCTTGGCGAAGTGGCTGATTTAGAAGCACTTACCTTAATTTTAGCACTAATGTTCATTTAAAAACCAAAAGTTCAATTTAGCACTGAACCCGCCATTTTGTCAAACTGCTGTTACCTGCTGGCGTTTTTGATATTATGGTTCAATAATTATTTTTTGAGTTGCTTTTTCATAAGGTGTTTCTATAGTTAATAAGTAAACACCACCCTTATCAAGATTTCTAATTCTTCGTTGATATGTATTTTCTCCAACCTGCAAATTCTTTAAAACTTGTTCTTCTATTTTCTTTCCCTCCATACTGTATAGAGAAATCTTAGTTTCGGCTATCTTGGTCAAATTAAACTTAACTATAAACTCTCCGTCATTTGGATTAGGATAAACTTTGATTTGTAATGTTCCTATACTCTGTTCATTTAAATCATCTACACCAAGTGTTGTATTTTTTATTACATACACTTTGAATATTTGACTACTTGCACTGCTTTGGGTTCCGTTGTTTGTCCAAAAAATATTGGCAGCAGTACTACTAATACCACCATAAATATAGCCAACCATTGTGCTATCCGTTGTAAATTGGTCAAACTTTAAAACTTCGTTATTATAATGAGGAATGGATTTGTCCATAATAAACTCTGAACCTGCTCCTAATAAGGAAGGCATTTCTATTGGAAGTTTGTGTTCTGACATCATTCCTGTTGAATTTCTTGTAACTCTTGCAATTGTTTTTACAAAGGGAACATTGTTGTCTTGTACCAATATGCCTGCACTATCATAGTATTGTGCAATGCCACCAAAGAAAACATTGTGCATTTCATTATTACTTGTGGAATAAATTGGTAAAACTGCACAATGGTAATGATTATAATATTGCTGAAAAGTATTGTTCACAGTATAATTATTACTATCTACTGTAACAGAATTTAGAAAAGGTAAATCAACGGTGGGCTGAAACACACCCGAAAACATTGTAACTCCTTCTTGTCCATTAGGCAATATTTGTGGTTCTGCGTTGTAATCTCTTCTGTGTAGATTTGTTGCATCGTTATAGGAAGGTAAATGATTTATAGTAATATTCGTTCCATCGTCAGTGATTGTAAATTTCCTTATAGCATTTGTATAGACTTGTGTAAAAGTAGGATTGTTCATAGGGTTATATCGTCCATCAAAACTTTGCCCACCCAATAAGTAGTATGTATTATAAATTTTGCGTAATCTTCCACCTGTAACTTTAAAATGTGGGTCGGTAATTTGTCTGAAATTAGTAGTAAAACTAGTGTTTGAAATAACTGCTGAAATTACATCTGACACTTTAATGGCGGTTAAATTAGGGAAAGTTATGTGGTCGACAATTGTCGCACTATATCCATAACCACCAATGAGATACAAATAATCTCCTTCTTGATAAAAGTTCATATTTGTAGAACTTATTTGTTCTTGAATAGAAGTTGGCAATGTAGTTATAGGGGCTGTCCATTTTTGAAGTGTCACAGGGTCTATAACAATGAGTTGATTATTATGACCTGCTATATCAAAACTTGCCCAAGGTTGTCTTCGGTGAAGTCCGTCAAGTCGTCCACCAACTATTAACCATTTGCCATTGTGTTGTCCAACAGCAAAAGATTGAAGCCCACCAAGACCTGAAATATTGATAGGTTCTAAATGAATATTAAATGGTGCTGTCTGCGCAAATGCTGATATGTTTATAAGCAATATTACAAAGAGTAATATTATTTTTCTTGTAATCATTATTTTAAATTTTATTTTGAACGAAAATTATTGCTTCAAAGTTGTAATAATATTTAAGAATTTACTGTAACCAATGTTACAAAAGTTTTTTTTCTGTGTGGTGTCTGTTTTTACGCTTGCAGGTAACGGTTTGCAGATTTGCGATGGGCGGGTTTTTCACCACAAATGTTTATGCGGAGGACAAAACTTCCGGCTACTCCTAAACTGTCTGCGGAGCACGAAACCCCGCCTATTGCAAATGTGCTGTTAGCTGATGTGTTTTTTTGTATTTGTTATAACGAATTGCAAATCCAATTGTCGCTCCAAATATGAATAAACAAGCCATAATTATGTCATACCTTTTATTTTCAAATTCGATTATCTTATTCATGTTTAATAGAGTTTGTTTTTCAGTTGATATTTCATAAACGAAAATTTTATCGCAATCCGACTTTTTGTTGAAATCTTTCTCGGTAATTTTAAAAGAGAGCTCTGTTCCTTTATGTTTTGGAAAGTTTATTTTATCAAAATAGTTAATATAGTCAGCTTTAATTTGAAACTTATTACAATAGTTGTCGCAATAAAAATAATAATGTTTATATCCTCTTGAACCATCGTGAAAATTATAATTTGATAGTTGTGATTTCAATTCAATGAATTTAGTCTTTTGACTTATTTTTTCTTTTGTTAAGCTGTCAGTAAACATCAAAAGTCCAATAACTCCAATTAAAAATTCCAGCCAATGATTTTTTAAAATTTGAAATAGTTTGTTTGTCTTCACGAGAATTTAAAAAGTTATTTTGTGAGTGCATTTGGGGAAACATATCAGCTAACGTTTTGGGTATTGCCGAAGGCGGGGAAATCGAAGCGAAAAGTTTCGATTTTGCACCGAGGCGAGCCAAAACGAATTTTTGTGAGTTAAATTTAAAAATAAAAAACGAATAAAATTCGTTTTTGGCGGAGATAGAAATACAAACCTTGAATTTTGCACTTCAGCCCCGCTTTTGGCAATACCTTGTTAGCGGTTCGGGCTTTTGTCAGTATATAAACGGTATTAACATTTTTGTCTTGCTTGCATAGTCGTCATAACCTTTTCCATAGTTCTCTTTCAGATATTTGTCAAGTTTGGGTGCGTTGTAAAAAGCGAATAAACAAAAAAGAAAAATCGGAATACTCACCGCATACCAATTTCGTGTAATAATCGCATATGCTGTTACCCAAAGCACATCGCCAAAGTAATTGATGTGTCTGGAATATTTGAAAAATCCTTCGGTGTAAATTTTCCCTTTGTTGTCAGGGTTCTTTTTCCATTGGTTACGCAAAATTTCTCCGCCTGTGTTCAACACACTTCCAACAACAAATAAGATTATCCCAAGGATGTCAATGAAGTCAATTGGTTTAGAAGTTGGCAAAGTAAATAAGGCAAACCCGACAAAATATAAGGCAAACCCAAATGGAACACTAAAACTTTCTTCCCAAGGAATTGCTCTTTTCAGTAAAAGCGTCATCATAAACGCAAACCGAAAAAATGTAATAACGCTAAACGTGAAAATGATTAGTCGCCTGTCGGTAAATTCAGTTGAATTGTGAATATGCAAAGTGTTTTCAATCCAAGTTCCACCGTCTTGAAAAAGTATCCAAAACGACAACCATAGTATTAGAATTTCCAAAACGTGAATAGTCACTTTTTGAGGTATGCTTTTGCTGTGTCGTCCGTATAATTCCATTGTCTATTTATATTTTGATGTGTCATTCACGCCTGACCGCTAACGGTTCGCAGGTATATTTAGTTGCGGACTTAAACGCACAAACTTTTAAAATAGTAATAACTTAAATTAAAGAACAAAATGAACAAAGAAGCACAAACTTACCAATTGAATATACCTGATGTTATAGACAGTCCTATTCTTGCGAAAATTGAACACATAAACGACTTAGGAAAATCTAAATGGTATGAGATTGTTTATTACGATGAAGGATGGTACTCTGACGCTGATAGTAAAACATTCCAAGATGGCGAACAAGTCGTTGAATGGAAGTACTGTAAGGATTGCCTATAACGGTTCGGCAGCTTTGCGAGGGCTGGGAAATAGAAGCACTAAAGTTCAATTTAGCACTATTGCTGAATAGAAGCACAAATGTTGAATTTTGCACTTCACCCCAGCTCTTGCAAAACTGCTCGTTGTATGAAGTCCCAATTTCCACTCGTTATTTGTGCTCAATATCAGTAGTCAAGTTGAGATTCTGTTGCGGCAGATTCTTTACGCATTTTTAAGAGATTTTGTGAGTGTGCAAAATGTGGAATGTGCCTGCCTGCTTAATCTCCAAGTTCAAGCTGATTTTTTACCAATTCAAAATATTTACCACGATTTTTTGTCAGTTCTTCGTGTGTACCCGTTTCTGCTATATTTCCTTTGTCTAATACAATGATTTGGTCTGCATTTTTAACTGTGGAGAGCCTGTGTGCAATTATTAGCACTGTTTTCCCTTTAAAAAATGTTTGTAGATTGTCGTGTATTATTTTTTCGTTTTCGGCATCGAGGGCTGATGTAGCTTCATCAAAAAAGATATAAAGTGGATTTTTATAAACTGCTCTTGCTATGAGCATTCTTTGTTTTTGACCGCCTGAAATACCATTGCCAGAAGCTCCAATTTTTGTTTTGAATTTTAAAGGTAGCTCATTGATATATTCTGCTATGTTGGCTGTTATCACTGCATTTTCTAATTTTTCTGCATTAATATTTTCATCGCTTGTGGCAATGTTTCTTTCTATGCTATCCGCAAATATGTAGCCATCTTGCATTACTACTCCACAGTTTTGCCTTAGACTTTTGGGAGATATGATATTTAGGTTATCGTCTCCGATAAATATATTTCCGCTTGTAGGTTCATAAAATCTTAGGAGGAGTTTCATCAGGGTAGTTTTTCCGCTTCCGCTTGCTCCTACTATGGCTGTGATTTTGCCTTTGGAGATTGTGAGGTTGATGTTTTCTAATACAAAAGGGGATTGTGGTCCTTCATATTGGAAGGAAAGGTTTTGAATATTGATTGTTGCATTGGAATTGGCAATTGCTTTGTATTGAGTATCTTCTTCTGGTGCTTCGTTTTGTATTTCATTAAGGCGTTCAAAGCTCAATTGTGCATTTTGATATGCTCTGAGAAATATGATAAGTTGATTTACTGGAGCATTCAATTGACCAACTATAAAAGAAATAGCAATCATTTCTCCAATTGTCATTTTGGTATTTACAACCAAAATGGCTACAATAAAAGTTGCAGATAGATTTTTTATTTGGTTTATAAACTCATATCCTGTAAGTTGCAGTTGATCTATCTTCAAAATTCTTACATTGGTTTTTAGTAAATCCATTTGAGTTTTTTCCCACTGCTCTCTTTTGTGATTTTCAAGATTGTTAAGTTTTATTTCGGTTACTCCACTTATATTTTCGTATATATTTTCTTGATTTTCACTTCTTTTCCTAAATTGTATATAGTCAATTGCTTTTCTTTTTTTTAACCAATAGGAAGACCATAAAATAGCAATACTGGTCAATATTATATATAAGAGAAATACATTCAAGTTGTAGTATGCCAAGACTATCAAATAAGTAGATATTGTAAGTATCGAAAATGCTGTGGTCAATGCCTGTGAGGTTAAAAATATTTCAATTCGCTCATTGTCAGCAATTCTCTGATTAATGTCACCCATTAACTTTGTATCAAAGAATCTAATAGGTAAATTAAAAAGTTTTTTAAAGTAATCCGAAATGATTTTTATACTGATTTTTGTACCTAAATAAAGCAATATCCAATTTCTAAAAACATCAATAACAAGTGTGCCAATAATGATACACAGTTGTGAAAAAATCAATAAGTGAATTGTAGTGATATTTTTTGCCATTATCCCATTATCAAACATGGATTGTGAGATAAATGGCAAGGTGTACGAAAGTCCACTACTAATCAAAGAGATTAATATTAGCCAAAAAATTGAAATCTTAAATGGAGCTAAATATTTTCTAATTATTTTGATAGAAAAATTGCTATTGCCATTTTGATTCTTTTTTTGATAAAAGGAATCTGTAGGTTCTAAAAATAAAGCAATTCCTTTTTCTGAATTATTATTAAGCCAAGTAGAAGCAAAATCTATTTTATTTAGTTTAATAATTCCCTTTTCAGGGTCTGCAATGTGATATACTCGATTTTTAATTTTAAACAATACTACAAAATGATTTTGCCCCCAATGTAAAATTGCAGGTAATAACGGGTTATCTTCCAATGCTTCAATACTAACTAATGTATTCAGTGTTTCAAATCCTAATTCTTTAGCTACATTACTGATATTAAATAGACTTACTCCTTCCTTTGTTAGGAAGCTCTTTTCTCTTAAAAATTCTAAACTAAATGATTTACCATAATATTGTGCAATCATTTTCAAGCAAGAAGGAGCACAATCTTTAGCATCTCTTTGAAAAACAAACCATTTATTTTCAAACATCTAATCTATTAAAGTTTCAATTTGAGTTTTACTATTCATGTATTTCAATGCTAATCGTTCTTTGATATTGAATTTGTATGACGGACAAGCCAGCTCACCTTCATTCCATTTTAATGGGCAATATCCACCACAAGAAGGATATAAATTGCACGATTTACAAGGCCACTTTTCCTCTGCAACTTCATTTTTAAAGTTGTGCAATTGTGTATTTCTATTGTGTGTAGATTGATCAAATAATATATTGCCGATTTTGTTGGATTCAGCTAATTCATGTGGTGTATATGGAAAAGCATAACAGGAAAACATATTTCCGTAAATATCTAATGCAGTTGATTCTTTGCCTAACGCAAAACATGTTTCATAGTTACGTTCTGGCAAAAGGTTTCTAAACGGAAATCCTAATTTGGCTGAATAAAGCATTAGGTCGATTTCTATTTCAGCAAATTCTTTGTTGGAATAACCATGTGCGTCTTTGGATTTCACTTCTCCATAATTTTCTACAGGTCTAAAACTAAAAACAAAACTTTTTCTAAATAGATTTTCTGCAAAACGGTCAATTAGATTGTACACACCTTGATAATTATTGCGGTCAATATTAATTCGAATGACAAATTTTACATTTTTGAGAATTTCTTCATTTTCCGAAGTTGTGATTTCTTCTATGTTTTTAATGATATTATCAAATGTTCCCAATCCATCTTTAAGGTGTCTTCTTCTATCGTGAAATTCTTTATCTCCATCAAGTGTTATTTGAAAAGTTTGTACTTTACAGTGTTTTGCAAGTTGTAGGAAGATATTGTTTTTCAAACTTAGCCCATTAGTAATAATAGTCGATGAATAGTTGACATTATATTGATTAGATATTTCAACAAACTCAGTTGCTAAATCTTTCAAGTTACTAAATGACATAAGAGGCTCGGCTCCGTGCCATACAACATTGAAGTGAGTATACTTTTTTGAACTTAGTTTAGTTTGAACATATTCTATAAGTTTAGCTTTTACGTTATCACTTATATTCTTTTTAGTATGGCTTTGTCCACAATATGAACATCCGAATTGGCAATTTGCAGAAGTATGTAGTACCATTGATAATATACCATCAATAGATTCATTGTCGTTTCTTACTTCTTCAAACTCATCTATATTTTTGGGTCTTATTATTTTGACTTGTAATAGAAGATTGAAAAGCTGTAAATCTAATGCATCGAATTCTTGATTAAGAAGTAATGTATAATCAGCTTCTTTGATTTCATAGAAGAAATTAGTTATTGTAGAATATATAATTCTCGTTTGAAGACTTATTTCAGAATTGGGATTTAGTACGTCACTCGCTACATAATAATTACTTAGTTTGTATTCCATTTTGTTTAATTTTAATAACAACTGCAATACATTGAGAATTTGCATTGCAGTTGTCAGGATTAAAAATTAATAACTCTTTCCTAAATTATCACAAACCGGAAGTGGGGTAGGTGTAGGAAATGGTGCTGGAGCTGGCGTCGGCGTCGGCGTCGGCGTCGGCGGTGTCGGTACTGGCTTAGGATTTGGTTTTGTTGTATCTGTTGGAGGATTGCCACCACCTAAAACTTTTGATGCTTGGTTATCACTCAAAACATCATTCTGCATTTTCTCAAGCATTGCTTGAATTTTTGAATTTGTCATTTGTTTATAATTTAATTTTTTAAAAATATTGGACATTATTTTACTTCGCAATAGCCCATACGAAGCCTATAACAACTGTTACAACAACAATAATGGCCACTTTTGTTACTGTTTCGGTTAATATAACTTCTTCCTGTATACTTTTCTATTTTATATCTGTCCTTTTAAGTTCTTGCTTATTGGATTGTGATTGTTTTACTTTTTTTGACTTTCCGTATAATAAATTGTATTGAATATTTAATTGAACATAGCGACTACCATTATATCTATATTTTTCTTGTCGGGTGTCTGCAATTGTTGAATAGAAATTAGTTGCTTCTGACTTGAAAATATCATTTACTTTTAAAGCTATTTTTAATTTTTGGTCAAGAAAATATTTACTTAAACCGATATTAGTACTCCATCTTGACTGATAATGATTATATACATTGAGCATTGGAGACATATACCATCCGTTTATATCTGCTAAAAAAGTTTTGCTTTTGTTTAAATAGATTTGATTACTTATGCTAAAATAGTAGCTCAAATTTTTACTGTTAGACACCTCCGCTCTTTGAGACTTTACGTCAAAATAATTAATGTAAAACTGAGGAATGAATACCCACCTATCCCAAAGTGTATGATTGGCAGAAAGGCTTATATATGCTCCATTTGAGTTAATAAAATTTTTTATGTTTGTTACTTGTGTATTGTGAACCGTGTCGAAGAACGTGATTTCTGAATACATGTCTTTTGTATTGCTATATCCAGCTCCTAAAAACCATTTGTTTAAATAAATATAATTAAAGTCAATCGCATTGATAAAATAAGGTTTTAATTGAGGGTTTCCTTGTGTGTAGGCATAAGGATTGCTATACCAAATAAAGGGATTTATGCTTACAAAACCAGGTCTGTCGATTCTTCTATTGTAATTCAGTGAGAAGCTGCTTTTTTCATTGGGTTGGTGGACGATATACAATGAAGGGAAAAGTTTAAAATATCGGTCTTTAGTTTCTTTGGAATATGCTATCGAGTTTCCTTTCGTTTGTGTGTTTTCTCCTCTTAATCCAAATTGAAAACCCCATTTGGGAATATATTTTGAGGCGTTTGCAAATATGGCTTGTGTATTTTCTGAATAGACAAAATTGTCAAATTTTGTATTGTCGGGGATTCTGTATTCGTCTTCTATATTGTAGAAGTTGGTCTGATTTTGTGTTTTAATAAACGTTAGTTTACCTCCGAATGATAATTGAACTACAGATGTAGGTAATTCGTACAATATATTTGCAGTATTGATTTCCATATTCTGGTCATTTCCGGATTGTTTTTTTTCTGAGGGACGAAATATCAGATTGTCTTTATAGAAATTGTATAGAATATCCTGTGTCCTGTTGGTTGTGTATTGAAAACAATCTGCTTCAAAAGTTAGTTTTTGTCCACTTTCATTTATTTTATATGAAGTATTAAAGTTAGCTCCAAAATGATTAAAAGGTTCTAGGCTGATACTATTTGTAGTCAATAGGGAATCGAGCTGTGTTGTGCTGCTTTGGAATATTGAAGTATTGATATTTTCATCGCTTTTTGGACGAGATAAACCTCCATATATGGAGGTTCCAATACTCCACTTTTGTGTTAAGTCATAATTAATACCAATATCTGCCGATAAATTTTTAGTAGTGCTTACTCTATTGTTGATTTGATTCCAATCTTGATTGGAAAAGTAAGTAATATCTTTTCTTTCTGCTAAATTATTGCCTGCTACTCCATTTAAATTGGCGTATAATTGTAGTTTGTTATAGTCATAAGAAATACCTAAACCAGTTCTGTTCAACCATTCATTATTGTATTGTGTAACATTAGAAATATTGGTTTGTAAACCTCGGTTCGTCTTTTTTTTCAAAATGATATTTATTACACCGCTATTTCCTTGCGCATCAAATTGTGCAGGTGGATTGGTAATAACCTCTATTCTACTTACATCGTCTGCAGGTATTCCTCTTAAATATTGAATAAAGGAATTGTAATCCTTATATTGTGTTTTCCCATTTATTTGATATTGTATTGATGATTTTCCAATAATTGATATATTATCATCGATAACAGTTATCATAGGCGTTTTAGCTAGTATATCCATTGCATTGCCTACTATTTGAATATTAGGAGTAAATATTAACCTGTCAGTTTTTCTGACAATAGCCGGGCGTTTACCTGTAACTACAACACCTTCTAATGTACTATTATTTGTAGAAAATATATTTATTAAAGTGTCATTTTTCAAATCTATTTTCATAGTATCTTGTGCATCAAAATGGCTTGTAATTATTTGATAAGCACCTGATGTTATATTGATAAATGCAAAACTCCCTAAACTGTCAGTTGTTGTTTGGGTAATTATTGAATCCTTAATTTGCAGGCTTATATTGGCAAATTCAATTGCTACATTATTCTTATCCCTAACAGCACCTAGTATTTTGTATTGTGCCTGTGTTGTATTATAGACTAAAGACAAGAAAAAGGTTAAAGAAATGATTTTAAATATGGTCATTGAAATTTTACAATTTTATGACACAAAGGAAATGAATATATTTTTATTCTGGAGTGATCTAAATCACAACTTTTAAAGGTTGTGATTTAGGTCACACAATGCTACTGAAGTTGATTTTTGTTTCTACCAATTGTTTCTCTTGAAACACCAATAAAAGATGCTAGTATTTGGTCACTAACTCTGCCTATAATATTGGAGTAATTCGATTTTAGGTATTGAATTTTGGCACAAACGTCAGAATTTGTAATAGAATGAATATGATTGATTTGATTTGCATTGTAGATTTCCAATATTTCACAATACTTAATTCTAAATAATGGAGAACGTTCTAATAAAGCATTCAAATTTCCTTTGGTAATATAAATATACTCGGTATCTTCTAAACATTCAAAAGCTTCAATACTTCTACTTAATGTTCTAAAACTAATCATATTAGTTAGAAAATGATTCTCCGATGCAATTACTCTTGTTACATTCTTTCCTTTTTCATTACTAAAATGTGCTCTTATAATTCCTTTGTTGATAAAGAAAATTTTATCACAAACTGAATTGCAAGGTAAAACTATTTCATACTTTTTACTTTTAGCAAATTGAAAATGTTTTCGGATATTTTCTTCTTCTTCATGGGTTAAAGTCTTTTCATTGTTTAGGATTGAAATAATTTGCCTATACCTCATTTGGATAAATTTTAAAATGTTTGGGTTAAACATTTCACAGATGCGGTTGGTATGGGTTGTTTAGTTGTCGGTTACTTTTTGTTGTTGCGTTCTTGTTGAAGCGTTGGCAAAAATTATGGCTCTTTGGCAAGGTTGGCTTTTGTGCGGTGGCTTTGTGTGCCTTGCCAATGTGCCATAATGAGCGTGAGCCTATTGATGTTTTGTTGTTCATCTAAATTTTTGTTCATACGCTTGTTCAGGGATTTCATACAACGGTTTCGGGCTTTGCGAAGGTGGCGATTTTTAGCACCGAACTTCATTCGAAGCACCAAACTTCAAATTTACGAAAAACTGTCATACGAAGAACTGCACCGCCACTTTTGCAAAACCCGTGTTACCAGCTGGCGTTCTGTCTGTCGTGTTGTGTAAGTCAAGTCTGATTGGGGTTTCGCTGTCATTGTCCAGTGAGTGTTTTGGTTTTTATGTGTCGGCTGAGCGTTGGTGGGTTTAAAAATTTTTGAAGGGAAGGAAATTTTAAAAATTAATTTTCTTGGGTGGCAAAGGTGGAAGCTCTTTTGCAAACTTTAGTCTTAGGGTATGCTTGTAGCGGTTTGCAAATGTGCTTACACCTGTGGGTTGGTTTCTATGTTGTCATTCCAATAATAGCTGTCTGGATAAGGTCGTATGCCAAATATTGCAGTTCCAACACGAATAATCGTTGAGCCTTCTTCTATGGCTGTTTCTAAGTCGTTGCTCATTCCCATTGATAAATCGTAAACAGGTAAGTCTTTATCTAACATTCGTATTTGAATGTTTTTCAGTGATCGAAAGCACTTGCGAACTTTTTCTGTTTCCGCAGAAAAAAGTCCGATGGTCATTAAACCTTTAATGTTTAATCGGTCAAATTGTTTAACTTGTTGAGCAAAATTCAAAGCATTTTCGGGTGAAATGCCAAACTTACTTTCTTCATAGGAAGTGTTTACTTGAATAAAAACATCTATAGTTTTATCTTCAATTTCTAATCTGCTTTGTAATTTTTTAGCTACTTCCAACCTGTCAACCGATTGTATGCAGTCGGCATACCTGATAACTTCCTTAATTTTATTCGTTTGCAAATGTCCGATAAAATGTTTTTGATGCGGGATAGCTTTGAGTACTTCAGCCTTTTCAATTAGTTCCTGCACTTTGTTTTCTCCTATCAAAGTTTCTCCTGATTCAAGAGCTATTTTAATATTCTGTGCTGAAACAGTTTTAGTGGCTAAAAGAAGTTTGATATCATTTGGATTGCGACCCGAAAACTCAGCCGAACTCTTAATTCTGCTTTTGATATTAGCTATATTTTCAACTATGAGATTCATAGCTGTAACTCGTGTTCAGGGCAATCAACTCTCAATTCCCTTTCAGCAAGTTGACTTTTTAAAAGTTTGCAATAATGAACACCTTTGTCAACCTGATAGTTTGAGCAAGTAAAACACATTCGTTGAATGGTAATGATACCTGATTTGTTAAGGTCATAAATCAATTTTAGTAATCCATTAAGCATTACGGTTTTTTGTTCTTCGTTCAATTTTTCAAGAGGTTGCTCTATGGAAGAAGCGAAAAAGGACGCTTTTATGGCTATTTTTTTTCCTTCGGTTGTTAAGGAAAGTGAATAACTTCTTGTGTCTATTGGGTCAGTTTCTTTAGCGACTAAATCTTTTGAAAGCAATACTTTTACACTATCACTAATGGTGGCTTTGGTCATATTGAACTCATCCGCTAAATAACCAACTTTACATTTTTCTTGTGAATGAAAATAAACAAAAATCAAAATCTGAATTTGGATAGGACTTAATGAATTTTCTTTGCTTTCGTTCCATAGCAAAACTCGAAACGCTTCTGATATTCGTTCCAAAGCCACTACAATCCGGCTCTCTACCTTTTGGTTTTGCTCACTTAAATTGAATGAAGAATATTTCATACTGTTTGAATATTATGCAACATTAATCTTGCTATGTTTCCTGCCCTTAATTTTGCTTCGTTTGCTTTTTCGCCCAAGAAAAGTTCATCAACGGTTTCAACGAAAAGATATAGCCATTCTGAAAATTCCTTATCGGTCATTGCGGTTTGCTTACTTAACGCAATGTGTTTGTGCATTGGGTTTCCTGAAAAACTATGTTCACCCAACAGAATACTTGACCAAAACGAATACATTTTAGGAAGATGCGTTTCCCAATCAATTTTTGCAACATCATCAAAAATGTAACCCAATACAGAATTAGTTCTTACTTTCTGATAGAAAGTATTCACCAATAATTCTATATCCTTTCGAGTATTGATATCTGTTTTCATTCGCAATTTTCCATTTCAAGGATGAAATATCCCTGCTTTTTTATGTCGGCTTCCCATTGGGGTTGCAAACTTCTAACGTGGCAAAACCTACATTCTTTAGATGTTAAGGGCTGACCTTCTTGTTTTTTAGTTCTTAAATAGGCTCTGCCATATTCGTAAATAACGGCAGTGTCTTTTACTGATGATGGTGCAATAATGTCAAAGTGCATCACGCTACCATCTTTCTTAGTTACATAGGTGTCCCAAACTGCTACTTCCATTTTTTTAGTGTTTTGTGCATTTGCTGAAATCGCAAATTGCAATATGAATAATAAACTTAAAATTCTCATTTTACTTAATTTTAAAATGCCCTGCAAAGATAGGAATCCTAACTTTGCAGGGCAAATAATTAAACTATTTTGCTAAAGTTGTGAATCCCCAATGTTTAAAAATCGAGTATCCCTTTTGTTTTATATCATCTTCAATCGCTCTTGTAGCTACTTCCAAATGACAAAAAGTACACTCGTCAGCACTTATAAGGGTAGTTGCCTTAATTTTTTCAGATTTTAAAAAGGAATTGCCAAATTCGTAAATTTGCTTTAAATCTGTAAGGTTTGATGGAACAAGAATGTCAAATTTGAGCAATGTTCCGTCTTCTTTTTTAAAAACTGTATCGTAAACTGAAATTTCCATTTTAGGTTATTTTACTTTATAAGGTAATGATAAATTACCGCTTGCTACTGAATACACTTTGTAAACACCAAGCATAGGTTTGTCACCACCACCGTGGCCACCATCACCGCCTGTATTCACTTGCATATAAGCCGCAACACCGTCATAGGAAAAATCGGTTTTGTTGTTCATTCGATAATTGGGAACAACAACTCTAATGGTATTTCCCTTAGTGATGACTTGAAAACCGGGAGAATCCATATACATTGGCATCCCAGGATTGGTTGGGGGTAAAACAACTGTTGTATCTTTGGGGTCAAACTGTTTTACGGCTAAACCGCCTTCTACCCTTTTGTCTTCCGTAAGAATTACCCAATGAGGATGCCAAACGATACCGTCATTGTCAAATTTACCATCAGAGTTTTCGTCCCACAGTGGGCTGTCATCAAAATCAGGATGTGAAGTAAGGGCAAGGGCAACTATGCCTTCTGTATTGCTGAATCCAACATCCGTTGGTTTCAAGGAGGTAGGGAAAACGTAACCCAAAACAGGAGCACCGTTAAGTTGACCTACTGGTGTTGGTGTAGTTTTCCCAGCTGTACCTTTTACGGTAATTTCCCAGATAGTTGCTCCAATTTCAGGTGAGTGTTTTACGCTTACTTTTTTGATTTGAAAATCATCATTGTTGTAGTTTCCGCATTTGTCGCAAGCAAAGCCTTGAACGGTAAAAAGAGAAATTCCGAGAAGTAGAAATAAATGTTTCATTTTTTTTAAAATTTGATGGTTAATGATAAAGTTAGGAATCCATTTTAAATTAGGATTCCTAACTTTAAGGTTGAAATTTTTTTAGCCTTTTACGTCAGCCATAGACGCGCCAAAATTGATGTGAAGCACATTTCCGTTTGGAGTAAGCAAAGCTGGAACAGATTTCACACCTGCATTTTCAGCTTCTGCAATTCGGTTGCGGTCTTCACCGATGTGAACGATTTCTACATTGGTTGCACCAATAAGATTTACGATGTCGTGCTCTGCACTCACGCATACTGGACATCCTGCGTGATAGAAAATTGATTTTGCCATTTTTTTAAATGATTTTAATTGTTGTTTGGCATTATTGCCGCCGCAAATATAGTAAGGATTCCTAACTAAACAAATTATTTTTGAGAAATCTCAAAGAAATTTTTTATATAATTGATAATCAATATTATAAAATTATCGAAGTGATGGGGATGATTGGCTCTTTTGCAAAACTTGGGTTGTGTGTTGGCTTGTGTGGTTTTGTAAATGTGCCAATGTGCGTAGGCATAAAATTATTTTTTAGAATGTGCGGTGGGGAAAATTTTTAAAACCATTTGGGTCGGCTTGAGTGTCGGAAAAGTTAGGTCGGTTTGTGTCAAGGAACAGCTAAATTGTCTGTCGAGTTTTGGTCGTCTGTTGGTGTCGTGGTGGTCGTCTTACGCTTGCTGGTAACGGTTCGGCGGCTTGATGTCAGTGGCGGAAGAGCGGAGGGTAAACCTTAAAC
>DAOMPL010000060.1:0-14481 GCA_035444785.1 Edaphocola sp.
GAAAAGAAAAAGCTTGAAATATTCAGAGAACAAAAACGCTGGCTTATAACGTCCTCGCATAGCCGATGGCGGGGAGTTAGAACGGCATAACATCCCGTAAATTGGCTGTATTTTTCGCGAAGCGCTCAGCCAATTTACACCAAATTTTGAAAATACGATAAACTTCCGGCTCCCAAGTCCAACCCCGCTTTTGGCTATGCAATGTTGGTGGCTGGTTTTCTTTGTTGTAGTTAGTTGATTTTTACTAATCTGGATTTCCGCAACTTGAATTGTAATACCTAATCATTTCTAACAATTTTGTTCTGCTTTTTCTATATACCCATTCCCAAACAATTATTTTGTTGCGGCGTTCGCTGTAATAGGCTTCGTACTTTTCTTCAAAAGCAAGACATTTTGACAAGATATTCCAAGCTTCATCTGAAAAATGATGCTTTCTTTCGAGCGGAAATACTTCATTGTTGATAATTAACAACTGAGGACAGTAATCTTCGTAACCACCACTGTGCAATAATGATACTTTTCCCTCAACCAGCACACTATAGGCACTCAAACCTCCCTCGCAAGGGTCTTCATACACCCTATATTTTTTATTCTTCCAATAGAATTCTTTTACATCCTTAGTGGGTACTTTGATCTTTCCAGTGTCTGTTCGAATGTGAATGTATTTGTTGATACTATTACGCTTAATATATTTTCCGTAAATGGTATCGCCTTTATGCAAAACAATATAATCCTGATGTTTGGAAAAGCTTAACGGTGGAATAAATAATATAGCTATGGTAATGTGTCTTAGCATTAGTTGCATTATTATTACAAATTGATACTTCTCTACAATATTTAAGTCATTAAAATAAACTTGCCACCAACGGTTTGCGGCTTTGCGAAGAAGCGGATTTCGGAGCTCAAAACTGTCAACATACCACAAAAGTTGATGCGAGGTAGTATGTTCAATTAACCACTGAACCCGCTTTTTTGCAAAACCGCTGTTACCACCAGTGCTTCCTTGTCTGCCGTGGTTTGCCGGTCTATTTGTTGCTTCGTTTTTCATTTTCTTTTGTCGTGCGGTGGGGCATTTTTTAAAATTTCTTTTTCTCTTGTGTTGGCTTTGCAAGCTCTTTGACAAAGCTTTGGTCTGCGGGTCGGCTTGTGGGGCTTTGGCAATGTGCTTGCAAAATGCTTGGGCTATTTATTAGTATGTCCATTCTCCGTGGCTTACTGGTAAACGATTCAGTTCCTCTCTATAAAACTTCCATTGTGGCATATGCTTTTCCATAAGTGAAAGAAATCTGTCGTTGTGATGTCTTTCTAATAAATGGATTAGTTCGTGAACGATGATGTATTCCAAACAGTGAAGTGGTTTTTTGGCCAATTCTAGGTTTAACCAAATTCTTCTTTTCTCAATTTTGCAAGTTCCCCATTTGGTTTTCATCTGCTTTACTTGCCAGTCGTCAACTGCCACACCAATTTGTTGTTGCCATTTATCAATGAGTGGTTGAACGAGTTTCTTTAATTCTATTCGATACCATTCGTTGAGAATAGTTTGTTTCTGCTCAGTTGTCGAGTTAGGCCTTATATATAAGTCGATATAGGTTTTTGTCTTTAGCTCTACTTTGGCCGGAGCGTCTTGTTCTGTAATTCTTAGTAAGTAGCGTTTCCCTAAAAAGTAATGGCTCTCCCGTTCTTTGTATTGTCTGGGTGCTTGTCTGTCTTGTGCTTCAAAACTCCGTTGATGTTTTCTTATCCAACTGATTTTTGAAATGGCAAACAGTTTTACAGCTTCGTCATTTACTCGCAATGGTGCAGCAATGCGTACTCTACCCGTTGGCGGATAGACTGCCAGGTGCATATTCTTGATGTCTTTGCGAACCACATCAATACTTAAATTGGAAGTGATATGTAAAACCTTGACTTCTTCCATTGCTTATTTGTATTCTCTTTGCTGTTTTATCACCTCAAAAATGGGGTCTAACTTTTCGACTTTATCATATTCTTCCAATACAGGCTTTACGACCTTGTTTTTCAAGTGTTTTTCCTTGGAAAGTGTTCCTTCCCAATCATCGTGTTTGCCATAAATCACTGCACTATCCATTGCAATAGTACATTGCTCGTCACGGTCAAGGTTGTCATACAATGCCCGTTTGGCTTGCGTGTTTATGCTTGAAGGATATTCGTTGCTTGTTTCAGGCTTTATGATTTTAACGGCAAGTTTTACAATCTCTTCCAGATATTTTTCATAAGCTTCCGCTTCTTCATTGCGGAGTTTAATGAGTTCATCAAGCAACACACTCATTTTCTCATAGTAAATTGGATTGGTCGGACTTTCTTCAATGATTACTTTCCTAAGATTGTTCTCAATGGTTTCTGCCATTGCCTCTTTGTTCTTTTTAATATTCTCAGGCAGGTTATCCAAAGCGGCTTTCCCATCTTTTACTAGCAATTCCACCAGGCTAAAATCATCAAAAGCAGAAACCTTTTTACTTTCTTCAGCGGCAATGTAGCTATCGATCAAATGCCTCATTGCTGGCTCGTATTGTTTCAAGTCCACCCAGTCGCCACTGGCTAATTGGATTTCCTTGCGAACATTTTCAAAGTGTTTTATTTCCTCTTTTATCTTTTCAATTTGGGCAGGTTTGTAACCCGCTTCTTCCATTTCGTCAGCTATATTAGCATAAGCACGAATCAGAGAAATTACTGCTTTGTAAAGGGCTACTCGTTTGGGTTCCGTGTCTTTCAGGTCTTCTTTAATTTGTGGATTGCCACAGAAAAAAGAAATGTATTGCTGGGTTCCTTTGGGTGGAACCACATCTTCACATAAAGCTTTGATTGTTTCTAATGCATCATCTAAACGTTCTTTACCTTTTGCTAAACGGTCGGAGAGAAGGCCTTCCACATCTTTTTGGTCGTAATCTTCAAATGCTTTTGAAGTAAAATCTTTATACGCAGTTTCTAAACTGCCGAACAAATCTTTGTAGTCAATAATGTAACCGTAATCTTTGTCGTCACCATCCAAACGGTTTACACGGCAAATGGCTTGAAACAAGCCGTGGTCACGCATACTTTTGTCTATGTACAAGTAGGTGGCACTTGGTGCATCAAATCCTGTGAGTAGCTTGTCCACAACAATCAGCAGTTTCATTTGAGCCGGTTCGTCAATGAAGCGTTTTTTTACTTCATCTTCAAAATCCTCCGGTGTTTTGCCGTTGAGCATTTTTTGGTATATGTCGTATTGCATCAACTTTTCGGTGTAGCCTTCGCCTTCTCCCTTGATGTCGCTGTGCGATGGTGCAAATGATGTAACAATGGCACAACGGGTAAAACCCGAATCCTGAAACAACTGATAAAAGCGGCAAGCATTGTAAATGCTGTCTGAAACCAAAATAGCATTCCCTCTGCCGTTTTGCAAGCGTTCACGAGTTTCCATATCCAACAGAATGTCGGCAACAATCTTCTGCAAACGACCTACCGAACTGAACACCTTTTTCATTGTACCCCATTTCTGTTTCAATTCAGTTTTGGCAAAGTCGGTTAGCCCTTTGGTTTTACTGTCGAACCAAGCATCTATCTTATCCAGTGAAGTGATTTTCTGCTCTATGTCACGGGCTTCATAACGCAAATCCAAAACAACACCATCTTTTACAGCTTCGTCAAATTTGTAGGTATGAATGTATTTGCCAAAAATCTCAATGCTCTTTTGTTTGTCGGCTTTCATCAATGGCGTACCTGTGAAACCTATGAACAAGGCGTCATCACCCAAGATTTTACGCATTGCCTTATTCAAATCTCCGCTTTGGCTACGGTGACATTCATCTACAAACACATAAAAGTCGCCCTTGGGTTTGAAATCTTTAGGCAGACTGTTCTTCAATTCTTCCAGATAGCTGTCATAGTCCGCTTCTTCTTTATTGCCGAATTTGTGAATCAATGAACATAACAACCAAGGTGTAGTGGCATTGAGTTTTTCTATCAAATCGGCTCCGCTTTTGGTGCGAAGGATTTGCTCATCAACGCCTTTAAAAACTTTTTCAATTTGTTTGTCCAGTTCGTCACGGTCGGTAATAATGAGCACACGGGCATTGGGGTTGAATTCCCGAATCCACTTGGTAAGCCAAACCATTGTCAGACTTTTGCCACTGCCCTGTGTGTGCCAAATGATGCCGCCCTCACGATTGCGAATGCTTTCCTGAGCTGCTTTGATACCAAAATACTGATTGGGGCGGCAAAATTTCTTTTGCCCACGGTCGAACACGACAAAATCGTGTAGGATTTCAATGAGCCGTTCTTTGCCGAGCATTTCAATGATGTTCTTATCCAACAGATTTTCGGCTTGGGCAGCTTGCTCCCGAATGGATTTGGTTAACTCTAACAGATAGGTGTCATTCGGATTAAACTCTTCATTGACTTCCTTCCATTTCAAATAATATTTTTCAGGTGTGTCGATGGCTGCATATCGCAAACCTTCTACGTCTTGCCCCGCCATTACCAACTGAATGGTGGTGTAAAAAGGTTTTATGAAAAGATGTTTTTGGTTGTCGTTGTTTTGGCGAATGCCTTCTGAAACAGAAACCGTACTGCGTTTCAACTCCAAAACACCCAATGCAATGCCATTGATATACAGTACAATATCAGGACGTTTGTTGTGCTGCCCTTTGATGGTGACTTCTTCTGCAATTGCAAAGTAATTCTCTAAAGGATTTTTCCAATCTATCAGGTAAACCGCTTCTTTGTTTTGCCCTGCTTCTTCTTTTACATTAATACCGTATCGCAATGCCGCATACACATTTTTGTTAGCCTGATACAGGTCGTCATTGGTGTTGATAGTGGCAATTTTCTTAAACTCATACAAAACTTTGCCAATCAGGTTTTGACTGTGGCCTTTTTTAGTAAGGTATGCCGTGAGCAAAGCTTCATTGATATTGCTGTTATCTTCTTCTTTTTCCAGATTTCCCAAATAGCCGTATTTTAATACTTCCTGAAAAAGCTTGACTACACGATTTTGAGTGGCACGTTCTATTTGTCCTACTTTGCTCATATTTTTCTAATTAAAGCCCCATATTAATTTCAGCATCTCAAAAGTTTCTTTTTGCCTTGTTTCCAGCATATCAATCGGGAATACACCGTCTGCATTAGGATTTATTGTGGTGAAATTTATGTGTTGGGGTAAGTTTCTTCTGTCTATGGAGTCCATATGACCAACTAATAATTCATTCCAAATCAAATTACTCGTCTTGTAGTCGTCAACTTTCAAAATATAGTAATCGTTATTGCTGCTGATATTTTGTTTGTCTTTCAGCAAAAGCACCATTCCTAATTTGTTTCTAACAGTGTTGAATTTAGCTTCATCAAAAATGCCGTGTTCATCGGTAAAGAGTTTCTTGTTCTTATCATTGTTAGCGTAAATATGCTCTAAATGCATACCGTACACCTTTTTGTTATTCTTGTTGAAACGTTCTTCTAAATCGGCTAAGGTGTCTTTGCAGTATGATGGTTTGTCTAATACATCAGCCAAATACTTATCAATTCGCATTAAGGTGTACTTGGTGAAATTCAGCCAGCGGTTACGTGTATTTTGGAATAGTTCGTACTTGTATAAATCGCCAATGTTTGCATATGCTCCTTTGGTGATAATTTCTTCACTCTCCAAAAACTCAATCAAGACAGTGTCAAACGCTTCGGTAATTTCTTGAAGGGTTTTGTTTCTGACCTTCGGAAGAAGTTTGTAAACCAAATCCTGAAAATCGTTACTGTCGTATAAATCCAATAAGCGTATGGTGGCGTGCATTTGGTCGAATTTCTTCGCCACCAAAGTGATTTTTTCTTTTTCCTGTTTGTCGTTTAATTCAATGGCCGATACAATCAATAGATACTGCTGATTTTGGTCGAGCAGTTTATTGAAAATCAGGAATTCATTGTCGTAGGATGTTCGGATGGAAAGATGCAGTTCCGCAAAGTATTTGAAATCATTTACTACCCATTGATAAAGCTTCTCGGTATCTTCAAAGCGATTGAAGAAATTCAGAATCTTTTGATTAGAGTAAATTTCATAATGATACTTATCCTCAAATTTCTTGTAATCATTTTCGGTGTCGGCAAACTTTGCTCTTAAATACAGCTTAAAGAAGGTGTCTAGGTCAATCTCGTTTTCGGTGCTGTTCTTGATCACGCTGTTGTAATATTTATTTTGCAGCTCCACCCAAATCTCATTTGCTTTTTCTTTTTGCTGATTGTATAAATTCCCAAGAAACTTTCCTTTCAGGATTTCATAAGGCTTTAATCCAAGTCCACGGTCGTTTACTACTTCAAAAATGGTGGCCACATTTTCCTGCTGCTCAATGTGAATTTCAACAATATTGAGCTTTTCCAGAACGTAATAGATGTAGTAAGTTAGTTTGGTAACGTCAATCGGAGTTTCGGGAATCTCAGACTTAAAAAAGCCATTGAAATATCCTGAAATGATTCCGAAATTCTCTACAATTCGTTTTTGGGTTTCGTCTTTGGGTTCGTATGTTTCCAAGTTGCCCAGAATGAAGTCGAATGCACTTTGGCGATTAGGGTTGTAAATCTTATAGTATTCCGGTTTGTCAAAATCGTCTGCTTCAAAAATGAGTTTTTCCAAGGTGGCGGTGCTGACTGTTTTTACAGTATAATTCTCATTTTTATGAACTTCTGCAACCAATCGCTTCAATGCAATCAACATAATGAGAAAAGTGGTTAACCGCTGCTGCCCGTCAACGATTGAAACATAATTGCTGGTTTTGCAAGTCAGGTAAGTATTGAGAAAGTAGGGCTTAAAATTCTCTAACACATCTTTCTTAATGTTCTTAGGGTCGCTGATATTTCTCTTGGTTAGATTGAAGCGAAGTTCGATATCACGAAGAAGGGTTTCTACCTGGCTTTTTTGCCATTTATAATCCCGCTGGTAAATATCAATGTAGTAACGGTCTTTCTCCGAAAACACCTTGTTGATGGTGTGAGCATTGGGTGTAATTAAGCTTTGTACTATTTCTTGTGCCATTATTTTCTTTCGATTTTACTGGTTACTTAAGCTCTTTGAGCCAACATTTATACATTTCATAGTCGTGCAGATATTTAACTCTTGAACCAAAAATCTGCATTTGGGAAGGTGTGACAGTGTCCAAAACTTTCATTTCTTGGCTTAAAAATTCTAAATACTTCCATTCCTTGGTGGGATACCAATACTCAGCAACTACAATGTTTAAATTGGGATGATTATTTCCCAAATCATTTAGCAAGTCAGTCAAGCACATAACCCCTGAAACTGGATTTTGCATTTCAACACAATAGAATTTGTAGTCAGCTTTCCTATCGGGATATCTTGATGAGATATATGCATAACAATTCTCAATGCAATCACAAGCAAAAAACGTATTGTGTCTTTCTGGGACGTTTTCAGGTTTATTATGATTTAAAAGGTCATCAACCCAAGCTCTTCCGTTTAATTCATTCTGCCTGTAATAAGGCGTTATTTCATTGGCAGTGTATGTTCTACCAACCTCAAAGGATTCTAATGTTGCGTGGTATAGCATCATATCAACCGTATTTTCCCCGTTAATAAATTTTGCATCATCCCCAATTTCACTTTTTTGTACTTCTCCAACTTAGCCTCCAATGCCGCTATCTCCGCATCCATATCGGATAAGATGGTAGCGATGCGGGTTTGTTCTTCTGGTGAAGGAAGGCGCAATTCGAGTTTATTGAAATTACTTTTCGAAAGATTGAAACGAGTTGCTCCTTGTGCCATTGAATAAAATAGCTTTCGTCCTTCATTACTCCTGAAATAATACGAAAGATATAGCCCAATACATCTACTGTCTTTATTAAGTCTAAAACCGAAACAAAAGCTGTTTAGGTACAGATTGGGAATATCGTCCAATAGAACTGAACACATACCGACCTCTTCAGGTGTTTCTGACGACCCATTAAAAAACAAATCTCCCTTTTGTGCATTGTTCTGACTTTCCCCTGCATTAATATTTACGTAGTCTAAATAGCTAGTATCAATTACAGGGTTACTCATTATATTCATAAATGGAATGTAAGGGTACTTACCATTTTCAAAATCTTCTTTTGATTTTCCAGAAAGTCCCCCATACGGTTTTCCGATACTACCCAACTTCTTCACTTCCCAACCTTCTTTCGGTTGCAGCAGTTGTTGCATTGCTCCTTGCTTTATCATTCGCTTTTTGGCAATGAGTTTTTCTAAACTGCTTATCAAGGCATCGGCATCGGATAGGGCGGTGGCAATGGCGGTTTGTTCGGCTTTGGTGGGGATAGGGATAAGTGAATTGTTTATACTTCCAACAGATGTGTGACGAACAGTTGAACCTGTTGCAGTTTCTTTCATTCTTTTTGAAAACAAATCCGATATAAAAAACCAGTATAAATATTCTTGCTTAACAAGGTTAGATGTTATTGTAATTTTCCCAATTCGTTGATTGTGTAAAATAATTTCTTCAGAATTAACTATACCAGGTTTCCCTAATAAATTACAATCTGGTGTTAAGTCTGTCATTACTATCAATAAGTCCCCATTTTGAAATTGCATTTCTTTAGAAATGTATCCTGAATAGCGTATTGTATTCCTATCAGTAAATTTCAACCCACCATCAAGTTTAAAATTGCCCGGTGTTATTACTATGGGGCCAGTTTTAGAAAAGAATTCACTGCTAAAAGCATATCCATTTTTTAGCTTCGAGATTTCTCCAATTGTTTTCACCTCCCAATCCTCTGGAATGAGCCCTACTTCGGTTTGTTTGTATTTATCTGCTATCTCCATCATAAATTATCTATTTCATTACAAACTGCATTGATATGGTCTAAGCCATAGAGCAAAGCCGCTTCGTCTATCTGCATCCACTGAAACAACTGTAAAATCAGGTTGTAATGCTGTCGGGCATAAGTGGTGTTTTTTACAGGTTGCTGGGGTAGAAAGCAAATAGGCTCGTGGTGTGCCATTCGGTTGCGTATGTCATTGAGAGCTGCCAGTTGGTTAAACACATAAATGTTGTTGTACTGAATGGCCGGGGTAGAAGTAGGCTTGGAAGGAAATACCCTAAGCATAATCCTTCCTGTAGCATTAAACTGATGTTTTGAAAACATATATCGCCAAAAACCAAAGCCAAGCTCTGCAACCAATTTGTAGTGGCTATACACGTGCAATTTTCCAATAGCATCGTTGATATTGTCTCTTGTCAAGCGACATCTTGGGTTGTCAAATATGCCACCCGGTGCAGCCGCATCCCTTAACCAATCGGTACCCAATGCCGGAACCGCCTGTGCATCTATGGCATTTCGCAAGGCCACTTCAAAGCAACTGATTACGGTAAACAACTCCTGGGTGAGTTGCAGGTTTTTGCGGTAAAGCGTCATTGCCTTACGGGTATTGCCACCGCAAGCTAGCCTGTAGCGGTTCATTCGGGCCGGGGTCATTATGCCTTCAAAGTCGCTATACCTCATTATTCTTTGAATTTGTTTGCATTTTCAAGTTTACTGTCATATCTTTGCATCATCTTATTCCCGTTAGTCCCTGAAGCAATTCAAACTAGCGGGTTTCGTTTTTTATAGGGTTTCCATTTTAAAGCCCATCATTTCCAAGTGTTTATTTACCCGCTCTTCCAATAGTTTTACCTCATAGGTTTGTGCTGGCAATGGTGTTTCGTAGCGTTCTGCCAATTCCTTAATTCGTTGCGTTAGGCGTTGGCTAATGCGTTCCATTTCTGTTTTCACACTGCGTTCAATATTGGCCATCCATTTGTCATCTACCACCAGTTGCTTGATCTCATCTTCGGTGAGTGTCTTGTAGCGTTCAATCACTTTCTTGTCCAATTCGGTCTGGGCTTCCTTTATCTTTTTATTGAGTTCGGTTTGTTTTTCGGTCAACTCTAAGTATTGCTCTAAAACGGCTTGTTCGCCATAAGCAGCTTCCGGCTCTGCTGCCAATGCCAATGCGGATTTTTTGCCTTTGGGTTTTGCTGCCAAAAGTTCTTTCAATCGTTTTTGCACATTGGCTTTGTTTACTTTGTCTAATTCTGCAAAATAGCCATCTTCGGTATTGTGCTCTTCTTCGAGTTCAGTCAACTGATTGGCAACTGCTTCTTTCTCTGTTTCTAGCTTTTCAATGGCTTGTTTTTCGGCAAGGAAATAGCGGTCAATCACCAGGTATTTTGGCACTAAATCACAATCCCATACGGTGGCTGATTTGGTTTGCTTGATGATACTCAATTCGGCTTTCCAGCCATCGGCTGAAATCTGGTAGCAATCGTCTTGCATTACCTCATTCCAATAATTCATCAAATGCTGATACACATCGTATTTGTCCATCAGGGCTTTGCCTGTGTAGGTAGTGAGCACATCTTCCGAAATGCGGTAAATGGTTTGCTTGGGTTTGATGCCTGTTTTAAGTAATTTAAGAAAAGCGGTGTTCTTGGTTTTCCAACCTTCAAACACGGCATCCATATCTTTGCTGAATTGCACAAATTCGGGATGTGAGAAAATTTCATTCTTTACCTGTGCCGGCTCTACTGTGAGTTGTGAATAGTTTTTGCGTCCGTCTTTAAATAGTTGCTTCCTCAGAGAAGGATAAACTTTCCAGTATTCTTCCAGTGCATCAATGTCGGCATTGGGAATATCGCCCAACAAATGGGCAGCAATGTCTTGAATATCCTCTGCTTCTTGGCTGTCAATGTATCGTGGAATGTTTAGGTTAAAATCATTTTTTGGGTCGCTGATTTCTTCCACACCTACTAATCTGCTGTATTTGGGCAGTTCAATTTGTTTGTTGAACACATCCACAATCTTATGTATGTCCTGTTCACGAAGGCGGTTTTTGTTTCCGTCTTTAATGAAGCCTTTGCTGGCATCAATCATAAAGATGTGCTTGCGTTCATCGGCTCCTTCTTTGGCCATTACAATGATGCAGGCAGGAATACCCGTACCGTAAAACAAGTTGGCAGGTAGCCCGATAATGCCTTTGATGTAGCCACGCAAAATCAAGCTCTTGCGTATTTCGGCTTCCGCATTTCCACGGAACAATACTCCGTGTGGCAAAATACAAGCCCCTTTTCCTGTGCTTTTCATGGATTTTAAAATGTGAAGTAAAAAGGCATAATCACCATTTTTATCGGGTGGTGTTTTGTAAGTGGCTTTTCCAGTTTTGGCACTTTCTTCTTCATCTTTTTCAAAACGTCCGTAAAGGTCATTTTGCGGGTCAAAACCCGTTGCCCAGTTTTTGGAAGAAAAGGGCGGATTGGCTACTACGAAATCAAAGGTTTTCAGATGGCCGTTGCTGTCTTTGAAAAACGGGTCGGAAAGGGTGCTTTGCCCACGATGAATTTCAATGGCTTCTTGTCCGTGCAAAATCATATTCATACGGGCAAGGGCGGCAGTGGCCACATCTTTTTCCTGTCCGTAAATGGTGCCTTTACCATCGGCTTCGTCCAAAGCTTTCAACAGCAATGAGCCAGAACCACAAGTGGGGTCATAAAAAGTGGTGCGGTTGGTAGCGTTGTGAATATTAAGCACTTTCGCCATCACACGGCTTACTTCGCTTGGTGTGTAGAATTGTCCTTTACTCTTACCGCTTTCTGTAGCAAAGTTTTTCATCAGGTATTCAAAGGCATCTCCCAGAATATCATCGCCACCTGCACGGTTTTTAGAAAAGTCAAGAGCCGGATTTTCAAAAATGGCAATCAGGTTGCTCAACCTGTCTACCATTTCTTTGCCTTTGCCTAGTTTGTCATCATCAGCAAAGTCAGCCACATCAATCACACCTTTCAGGTCGTTGGCTTTTGCCAGTTCACCAATAATGATGTTGATTTGATTGCCAATGTCCTTGTTGCCCTTCAAGGCTTGCATATCCTTGAAACTACCACCTTTGGGAATTTCAATAATTGCATCAGGATCATTGGCATATTTGTCACTCACATATTTCACGAACAACAACACAAGAATATAGTCCTTATATTGGCTCGGATCCATTCCGCCTCTTAGTTCGTCACAACTTGCCCAAAGCGAGCTATATAATTCAGATTTTTTGATTGCCATTTAATCTTTGTTTTTTTATTTCATTAGTTCTTTTACTTTCTCCTTTACTGAAAAATGCATTTCATCTTCCAGATTTTGCCTTAATAAATTGTAAGCCCACTCAGGCAGCAAAGGGCTATTAATGCGTTTAAGATATATTTTATCTTGAATTTGCCGAATTAAATTCAGTTCAACTTGGTCATTGATGTTTAGATTTTCCAAACGACCTTCAATTAATTCTTTCAGTTCCTTGAGATTATCAATAGCTTCTTTATTAGTGCTAATTTGTTTGTATGCCAGTACAAATACAGGTAGTGAAGGAAATAAGACTGTGGAAATGAAATTCGGAACTGTCAAACCGTTTTGTCCAGCCACAATCAAGAGAATTAAGAATGTTGCAGCAGCCAATAACAGTATTGTGTTTGTGTAGCGTTGTCTCAAGGTAAAATCATAACTGCAATTAGTTCGTTGACACAGAAGCGTTGCAATATTTGTATCAACTGGCATCACTTCATTTGAATACCAACCATATAGCTTATCGAGTTTGTTCTTTTTTACGTACTTATTATAATATCTTAAAATTAGACCATCGTCCGGCTTTGTTGTTATGAGTGTTTTGTTCCAATCAATCAATAAAACAGAAGTGTCAAATTTTTCCTGTATGGATGCAGCGAGCTTTTTTACTTTCATTGCTCTGTCTTCACAGAAAAATTCAAGAAATGTGGCAATGATGCTGTAAAGAACAAATATCCAAACAATGCTTTGTTCTTCCTTTCCCAAAAGTGGCGTTACAATTGAAATTAGAATTGGAATAGGTACCGCAATCAAAACCTGAAAAGCAAAAGTTGATTTGCCATTTATATAAAGCTGCTTTTGTGCCGACAAATATTTGATGCTCGTTTCAGAGTCTTGCTCCTGAATTATATGTTTACCAATTTCATTCATATTTCGGGAATTTGTATCCAAATATTTCTACCCATTTGCTAATGGCATCTTTATGGTTGTTTTGGGTCTCCAGTATTCTAGCATCAAATGCCTTTACATAATCCTGATATGCTCTATCTTTTATTTTTTTTCTATCCTCAAAGCTAAGATTGTTGATGTCGCCTTGAATTCTTTTTGGGTCATAAACGGAGTTAGAAACCCTTCTATGGATAGCTAGAAGCACTTTTTCAATTTCTATGTCAACATATTGAGATGCTATCTCGGTTTGCTCAGCATAATAATCAAGCACCATATTTTCGAGCAGGTAGGAGCCCATTGTTGGCATTGTGGCTCTACTATTCCAAAATTTAATTGAACGAATTACATTTAGCACATTGCCCCTGTGTGCTTGATTAATATTTGTGATTCTGTCGCTATCAATTCTCGGATCAGTTTTCTTCCAATTTCCGCTTCCGTCTGGAATTATGTAGTAAGTCCGATTGTAATCATCTTCTTTTGTAAAAAAACACGGCACTATATCAAAAACCCAATCATAGGATTCGAGATTAAGGGTTGCAGCTTCTAAGTTTCTATTAATCTCGGCCTTTTTATATTGCGGTACGCTTACAAGTTTTGCAATAAAAGCATTAATTACCTTTCTGGAATTAAGAATGCTTGTTCCTTCGTTCACGTAGTCTTTAAAGCGTGTAGCGGCATCAGGTGCAGTTATTTCGATTTTGTCAGGGAGTTCGATGTATGTGCAGCCGTCTGCTTTCATACAAATCATAATATCAATGTCGTCTAGTGGACGTTTTTTTGTCCGCCTAGAAAACGAACCGAAGAAGATGTTTCTTTCTGAGTAAATGCTCGGAAATTTAGAGTCCCCATCTGGAAAAGTTTCTATCTGTCCGACCAACCAGTCACGGCTACCACGTGCTTTTTTCGTTTTATCAGAATCAAGGTTAACCTTGTCGGCAAGGAATTTATTAAATGCTTCATTTACTGTTTTAGTCATACATCAATTCTTACAATTTATGTCACAAAGTTCGGATTTACTCGTTTTATGTGCGATGGCAAAAAACGGCTCTTTTGGTTTTATGAAGGGTCGGCTTGTGTGACGGGCAAAACCAAATGTGCCGTTTGTGCGGTTGGCTAAAAGAAATTTTAAAAAATGCGAAGGGTCGGCTTTTTCTTGCTTTTCTGTCACCTGTACCAATAGCAAAACACGGTCAGCCTGTTTGTCTGTCCGCTTTGTCGATATGGTCTGTATGTCGAGTCCATTTTCAGTCATTGTCTTGTTGTGTCGTCTGTCTTTTTAGCATTGGTGGTAACGTTCTCGCATAGCCGATGGCGGGGAGTTAGAACGGCAAAACATCCCGTAAATTGGCTGTATTTTTCGCGAAGCGTTCAGCCAATTTACACTAAATTTTGATAATACGATAAACTTCCAGCTCCCATGTCCAACCCCGCTTTTGGCTATGCCTTGTTATGGCATCGTTTGATAAAACACCAGGTGAC
>DAOMPL010000061.1:0-14390 GCA_035444785.1 Edaphocola sp.
TTTAGCTATTTTTTCTCATCAATTGATTGGACTATGTAATATATGTAAATGGTATCATTTCTAGGTTTTATTGTCAGTTTGAAATAAAAAAGACTCCGAAATCTTTTCGGAGTCTTTTCGCAATATAAACCCTTCTATTGATTTGTTGGTACTTCTGTTTCCGGTTCTGCTTCCGGCACTAATATGGAAACAATAACGGATACAAGTAAAACTCCTACAACGATAGATAAAGAAATAATTGGTTGGATATGTACCCAAGGTGACACCAGCATCTTAATACCGATAAAGGCTAAGATAATAGATAATCCATAAGGCAATTTGCTGAATTTATTAATGAAATTAGCTAATAAAAAGTAGAGGGATCTAAGCCCCAAAATAGCAAAAATATTTGAAGTGTAAAGGATAAATGGGTCTTTAGAAATTGCGAAAATAGCCGGAATAGAATCTACTGCAAATAATAAATCTGAGAACTCAATTACTGCCAATACTAACAACAAGGGAGTTGCCATTTTTTTTCCATTCTTTATGGTGAAAAATTTATCTCCGTCATATTCGTTGCTCACTTTGAACATTTTCTTGATCAATCTTACCGCAAAAGAATTTCCAAAATCCTGACTTTCATTTTTATGGTTGCCCCAAGTACGGATTCCGGCAACAGCTAGAAATAGTCCGAAAATGGTTAGCACTACATTAAAAGGCTCATCATTGCCAAAAACGCCAACACTACTTTCGATATAGGATAGATTAATTAAGCCTACACCTGCAAAAATAAAGATGGCTCTGAAAACGATAGCCCCAAAGATTCCCCAAAAAAGTGCCTTGTGTTGTAGTTTTTTAGAGACTTTAAAATAGTTGAATATTAAAATAAAGACAAATAGATTATCTACCGATAAGGCTTTCTCTACCCAGTAAGCCGCTTGGAATTCAGCAAATTTATCTACTGCAATTTGATGTCCACCGGCATCATGATTATACAACCAATAAATAGCTCCTGAAAACAACATCGCCAGAGAAATCCAGCTAATAGTCCAGCCTAATGCCTCTTTGCTACTGATTTCATGGCTTTTCTTGTTGAAAACACCTAAGTCTAAGAGGAGCATTATAATTACAATTACTCCGAAACCTACTAGTAATCCGGGATGTAGATTTAAAATGCTGTTAGAGGATTCGTTCATTGTGTTTATTTATTTTTATTTTGTTTAATTTATGATACAGGCGATGCAGTGTTTTTACTTTAATTCAATTTGCGAAAATACATGATATAGAGAATTGCTAACAAATACTTTCTTGACATTTATTCTTAATTTAACATATTTAGGTGTCTAAATTTGATATTATTTAATCAAGCGGATTTTTTATGCTTTTTACTTTCATTTAAGGGTAAATCCTGCAATAAAATTGGAAATAAATATTAAGTGATTACCTTGCTTTGATTGATTTGAAATGAAAGGGCAAGTGCATTTGAATTAGAAAACATTAAAGTTTTGTATGTAACAGTTTTTAATAAAGAAGGCGTAAGATTTTGATATTAAAAGTCAGGGTATTATTGTTTATGATAATTTAACTTTAAAACCCTGAATTCGGTAAAAAATAAAGTTAATTTTGCCTGTAAATATTTTAGTACTATGGATAATAAAGTGTTTGTAATGGCGATTGGTGCCCATCCTGATGATGTGGAATTGGGCTGCGCCGGTACATTATTGAATCATATTAATAATAACCAAAAAGTTGCCATTGTGGACTTAACGCAAGGAGAGTTAGGCTCAAGAGGTACCATTGCCACCAGATATGCGGAGGCAGCAGCAGCCCAAAAAATTATGGGTGTTCACTACCGATATAATTTGAAAATGGAAGATGGTTTTTTTGAACATAACAGAGAAAATGTAATAAAGCTAGCACAGCTTATTCGGAAGCATCGTCCGGAAGTGCTTATAGCCAATGCTCCTGAGGATCGCCATCCTGACCATGGAAGAGCTGGAAAATTGATAAGAGATGCCGCATTTTTAAGCGGATTGAGAAAAATAGAAACAGAATGGGATGGCACACTTCAAGAACCGTGGAGACCTCGAAAGGTTTTTCATTATATTCAAGACAAGTTTTTAGAGCCTGATTTTATTGTAGATATTAGTTCTTCAATGGAACAGAAGATGAAAGCTGTGGGAGCCTATCATACTCAGTTTTTTGCAGAAAAAAATGATGATGAACCTATTACTTATATTTCTTCGGATGGGTTTTTAAATAAAATTAGGAATAGGGCAGCTCAGTTAGGCTCAAGAATAGGTGTGGAATATGGAGAAGGGTTTATTAGTGAATTTTCATTAGGAGTAAAGGATTTAAACTATTTTATATATCCTGAATTTCCTTAGAAAGCCAACAAAAGAATTATTTTTTTTATTTATTTGGATAAATTATTTGGTCAAACAAAATAAAAGTTGCACCTTTGCATTCCTAAAAATTACAAATAATATTTTAAGATATGGCACGTGTATGTCAGGTAACTGGAAAAAAACCTTTAGTAGGGCATAAAGTATCCTTCTCAAACAAAAAATCTAAGCGTCGTTTTTTGCCTAATTTGCAAACAAAACGTTTTTATTTAGCAGAAGAAGACCGTTGGGTAAGCATTAAATTGTCTTCAGATGCAATTCGTACAATTAACAAAAATGGCTTAATGTCTGTTGTAAAAGACTTGAGAGCTAAAGGAGTTAATATTTAATTTTAAGTAAATAATAGTTAAAATATTTTTTAAAAATGGCTAAAAAAGGTAATAGAGTTCAGGTGATTTTAGAATGCACCGAACATAAAGATTCGGGAATGCCCGGAACTAGTCGTTACATTACAGTAAAAAACAAAAAGAATACTCCAGAGCGTATTGAATTGAAAAAATACAATCCTATTCTTAAAAAAGTAACGGTTCACAAAGAAATCAAATAATTTTTAACCCGTCTGACCCTTTTATGATTTTTATAAAAGCTTAAGACTTAATTTTTGTAATAATGGCAAAAGCAGCAAAAACCGCGATTAAAAAGGATCCTAATGCAAATTTGGATGCGAAAAACTTTACTAAAGTAGTAAAAGCAGTACGTAACCCTAAATCTGGTGCGTATTCTTTCAAAGAAGGTATCATACACAAAGATAAGGTTGCTGAATTCTTCAATAAGAAGTAGGCAATAAATTATCTAAATAATTTTTAATATTTTGATAGAGAGTTGTAATGCTACAACTCTCTATTGTCGTTATGAATTATCAAATTTGGTTAATAATTTTGGCTTAGTTTCTGTTCAAATTAAGCTAACTATAATAACCATGGATTTGTTAGAAAAATTTGGTAATGTAGCATTCAAATATCTATACAACGCTTTGGCAGCTTGACGCAGGTAGGGCATTCTAACTCTTTTGTTGATGTGAGAACCGAACTTCAAATTAGCACAAAAGTTCAGACGCTGCAATTTTTTCCTGCTTGTGTTCAAACCGCTTGTTGTATGCATACTCCTATATTTTTTTTCGGTTAGCCGGCTCTAGTGTATCGCTGGCTTGGTAGCTCTTTTACATTTTTTTGTTTGGCTTTGTGCGGTTGGAAAATGCAAATGTGTCACCAAAAGCGTAGGCTATCAATTCTTAAAAACTCATTCACATATTCTAATGGAATTTTTTCTTGTTCCAATCGCCAATTGTTTATTTTTATAATGTCGTAAAGTTGATATTCTTCGTCCCTGAGGTTTAGTTTTGTTGAAATATTTGTCGGTGTTCCATTGTCGTTTTCAAAAAACTTGTCAAAGGTTTGTTTATCCATTAAAACGCTTTTTGTCTTTGGAAAATAAGTTCGGAATTGTGATAAGATTTCAAAACCTTGAACATCTATGTCGCCCCAATAAAGCAATTCAAGATTGTTAAACCAACGAACATTTTTTAAATTTGATACACTAAAACCACTTCCAAATAATGCTATTGTTCTATTCATTTGAGGAAGTGTTAATGCAGAATAGAAAGTCGTCTTATTCTCTAAAACAATTGCTCTTTTAATCGGTAAATTTAAGTTCTCAAATTGACTTACAGGTATTGTAATGTCATCAATTCCCGAAAAGAAATTTTGGCTGATTTCTTTGTCAAGAACTTTAAATCGAATTTGAGTTTCAGCGTATTTCAGGTTAAATCGCTTTTCAAATTGCTTTTCATCTATATTGATATGTTCAGAAATAAGTACGTCAAGTAACTCTTTAATTATGCTTTGATTTCTTTCAATGAATTTCGTGTGAACTTTTATCGGTAATTCTCTGATGTATAAATTTGGTTTGGGGTTTTGTTTGAAGTATTGACACACTTGCAAAATGTTTTCCCACTCGTTTTCATTGTCAATAATCTTTTTTGGATTTTTGATTATCCATTCTTTTAGTTCGGGAAATTCATTAGTAATTTCCTCAACGCTTGATTTGAATAAATCTACTTCTTTTTCTTTCCCCAAGAACTTTAAAAAGTCTTTTTCCGTATCGAAGTAAATGGAAGTAGGCAGGTCTTGTATGCCTAATGACTTTGTTTTTACTTTCTGAAATTCCAATGTATAACCAAATCCTTTTTTCTCTTTGGATTGGCTAACGATTTGCTGAATTTCCTTTTCAAATTCGGGTAATGAAGATTTCGTATAAGATTTATCACTACGAATATCTATTCTTGAAAATTGAATGTTTTCAACCAAAGATTGAAGAAAAGAAATGTATTTTCTTTCCACTTTATTCTTTATTTCTTGTGGCGTAATCATTGGTTCAAATAATTTGCTTTTTCTTCTTTGAATTGTTCTATCGGCATATCATACAGCCAAGAATGTCTTTCTTCTTTGCGTTCTACAAAATGAACGAATGAAATGTCGTTTTCAACAATATGAATATTATCGCTTGGCGTTACAACCAACAATTGCAAATGAAGTTGTTTACAAAGCGTAATCAAGTAACGTGCTTTGTCTTCGTCTTGTGCCTTAAATGCTTCGTCAATGGCAATAAAGCGGAACGAATTACTTTGTAATCCTTCTTTTGTCAAGCCAAACTGATAAGCAATGGCAGAGCCCAAAATCGTATAGGTCAATTGGGCTTTCTCTCCACCCGAAAGTTGCCCCATTGCTTCATACGTTTTGAATTTTTGATTGGTTTCTTTGTAAAATTCTTCAGCTTTGTAGCTGAACCAATAACGAACGTCCATTACTTTTTTACGCCATTCTTCTTTGTCTAATATAGTAATCAATGGTTCAATGTGATTGTAAAAATGATTTTTTCGTCCGTCAATAGAAGCATCAATTTCTCTAATATTTGGAATAGCCTTTTCAAGAAGACTGCGAAACTCTTTTACTTCATCGTTGATTTTATTTGGAGCAACAAGTTGAATGTATGTTTTGGGATTATTTTTGAAATCAATTGCTTTCAATGAATCGTTCAAATGCTTGATATTATCTTTAATTGAATCTGACCAATTTTCAAAGAACATTCTAAAATCGCCAACCTTGTTGGTAATTGTTTCCTGCAAATAGTCATTGAATTTCTTTTCAAACTTTGGAAGATTATCTTTTGCTAACCTTTCTAAGAAATTTTGATACTCACTAATTAAATCCAAGTTTGTAGAATCTGGTAATGAATTTACATCAGAACGCCAGTCTTTGAATTTGATAGTGATGTGTTCGGTTGGTTGTTTAAAAGCGTTTATTTTGATTCTTACTTCGCTCTCTTTTCTTCCTTTTTCGTCTTCAAGTTTTTTTATCTCTCTTGAATTTTCATTTTGAAAATTACTACGACTTGTTTCAAAATTTGAAAATTCAATATTCAACAAATTCGGATTTTGGCTTTCAAACGCTGACATATCAATATTACCCAAAGGCTCAAAAATGGCTTTGTTATTTTTTACTGTTTGAACAACTGAATCTATTTCGGTCTGCCTTTTTCCTTTTGCTATAACTTTGTTTTCAATATCAACCTCCGAAAGTTGTTTCAGCTTATCCTGCACATCTTTCAACTGCTCTTGCAACTGTTTTACTCGGTCGTTTGTTTTTTCTAACGCTTCTTTTTGCTCTGTCTTTTCTTGTATTTCACGGGCATAAGATTGCCAATCTATGTCATCGTATTTTTCAAACTTTGAAAACAGATTATGGCATTCATCTTTGAATGTACCTAAATTTTTTATCTCAGTATTTTTACTTGCAATAGCTGCTTTGTTTTCCTTTTGCAGTTCTTGCTGTTTTTTCAGTTCAACAGTTAAGGCTTTAATTTTTTCTTTATTATCCCAGCCTAAAACATAGTTTTCCTTCTTTGAAATATGCGGTCGGTCGTCTTTTTCGTGTTTTCCCCTCTTGAATTTTATTAAACCGCTTTGGGTAATTGCCATTTCGGAATGACGTTCAAACTCCGAAAGATTATCTACACATGTAAAATTAAATTGAACTTCCAAATAATTTTCAATCCAATCTGCATATTGTGTTTTCGGCTTTATGTCAATCTTATGAACTAGAGATTTTTCATTGATATTTTTATTTCGAAAGTTTTTGAGGTAGTCTTGTTCTTCGTATTTGTCGTAACGAATTCTACCTCTCAAATTATTGTTGTTCACATACTGATTTACTTTTGAGTAATACCTTGGCGGAACAATCAAACGCAATGCAAAATTGTGCAATACTTTTTCAATTGAAGATTCCCAATGCAATTCATCATCTTTTACCTTTATCAATTCTCCAATGAACGGGATTTCCTCTTTGGTCCCTCCAATATGTTCGATGAGTTCTTCTCGAATTTCGGCCACACGACCTGCAATATTGTTTTTATTCGCTAGAAGTGTTTGAATGGTTTTCTCCAATTCGTTGGTTGATATTTCCAAATCATCGGCATTGTTTTTTAGCCCACGAAGATTTTCATTTTCTTCTACAATATCCTGTTGAGTACTTTGCTTTAACTGTTTTGCTTTTTCTCTATTTCCATTAAATGTTTCCTCACTTGGATTGGTATTCAGTTCAATGCTTTGTGCGATTTTGTTGTAATCGTCAAGTTTCTTACTTCTATTGTCTTTTAATGTTGCAAGGCTTTTAATTTCCTTTTCTAAATCTTTGATTTTACTTCCGACTTCATCTTTTTCAATAGCAATAGAAATAGTTCTTTCTTCTTGTTTAAGTTTATCTTCCTCATCTCGTAATTCGCCTAATTCCTCGTTCAATCGTTGTAATTCTTCCTTACATTTCTCTAATTCTTTTTCGCCTAACTCAACGCCTTTCTTTGCAAACCAATAAACTGCCGTTTCCTTTGATTTTTCTAATCGGAATAAATCGGTTTTGATGTTGGTCAATGTTATCGCAATTTCATTGATGGGAGTTAGTTGTTTGATTTGTTCTTTGGCTTTTTCAATGTTGGTTTTAGCATCCAATAAAGTCAAAAAACTTTCTTTCAGTTGGATAAATTCAGCTTCGGCATCTTGTTCTTCCAACATATTGGTTCTAATAAATTCGTCCAAATCTTCCAACACTTTCACACCAACAACTTGATTGAATAAACTCAATGCTTTGACCGAACGCATTCCGAAAAGATTTGCCATTCTTTCGGCATAAGCGGTTGGACCTTCTATAAATTCAATTTTCTTTTTGGAAGCATTTGCGTTGTACACTTTATCTAATCTTCTTTTCCACAAACCTTTGGAATCAAAATCAGCAAAATCCTTTTCTACAGTTAGCGGAACGTGTGCAATCCCAAATTGTCTTCTCAATTCGTTATTTGAAAACCAACGCACCTGAAACAGCGTAATTTGCTTTTGGTCGGTATTCTTAAAGTGAGCCAAAATCACGGAATAGTCGTTCGTGGTACGCAATTTTTGTGTGGAAGTTGAAGTTTTGCCTTCCTCTTGGATATTGCCGTAATGTCCCAGCACATACGTTTCTTCTGTTCGGTCGTCTTTTTTCTCAACCCCCGAAGATTGATTATAAAATCGGTCTTTTTTTGCAGGAACCATCAAAGTTAGCAAAGCATCAATATAGGTGCTTTTCCCCGAAGCGTTTGCACCAGTCAATAGCGAATTATTTCCTTTTGGATTTATTCTGAAAACATTTTTGTCAAAAGTTCCCCAGTTAAAAACTTCCATAAATTGAAGTCTAAAACCTGCTTTGTCGGAACTTGTGCTAAACAGACTCAACATATTCTTGCAATTTTGTTTTGAAATCCTGTAATATATCCAGTGTTATTTTTTCCTTGATAATGCGGTGTATTTGGTATCTCGTTTCGTTGTCTTTCTTGCTGATTTCTTTCAGATAACCTAAATCAACTACTCTTTTGATATAGCTTTCTAAGTCTTTTTGAAATTTCAGTTTGTTATATCCCTCTTGTAAAAAAAGTTCTAACTCATCTTTGATTTCCGAATCGGTAATGAATTTTTCGGTTGCCAATTGTGTTGGATTACTGTCAAACTCCTCTAAACTTTGTCGCAATACCACAAGAACAATTGATGTTTCAAAACCAATTTGTCGTCTTGTTACCAATCCAAGTGTATCACCATCATTGTCTTCCAATTGCTTTACAAAAGCAAAACCTTCATCTTTTTTCACGATGAGTTCCAAGCCAATTTGACCAATATATTCTTGTATCTCGTGTTGATAATTGATAACATCTTCCCACACATTTGAGGTTCGTTCTACGGTCGATTTCAGCAATCGGACAATTGCTTTGCTGTATGGTTTAATATTTTTTTCTAAATGGCTCATTTTGTCAAAATTATTTCAGGGATTTTGATTTGCTTTTTATGCTCTATGTCAAATACGAAGTTCTGTGTTTTTTCAGGATTGATACTGTGTTTAAATTCTTTTACAATACCTAAATAACCAAACAATTCAGACAAACCTTTATCCAGCCCACCATAATGTTCTACTACATCTAAAAGTGTTGTTTGGGATTTTTCCTTCAAAATATCTTTGATTCTTTTTCGCAACAACGCTTTGTCAATGTTGGATTGAGAAAACAATTTGCCTAAATGATTAGACGAAGTAATATCCTCATCTGCAATGATTGGCTTGTTGGTATAAGTAACCGTTTCGCTTTGTTCGGTCGTAAGTTTTCGTTCAAACGGAATGTTGATTTCAATTTCTGTTTCTAACTCAAATGAAATTTCAGGTTTTCTCTTTGTCTTGCTGATTTTTACAAGCTGTTTCTTGATTTCTTGGATAATCTTTTTCGTTGCTTCTGAGTTTGAATTTTCGTTTTCACGGATAATTCGGCTTAATTTTTCAGCCATTTTATCGTTGGCTTTATAGACTTTTCTTCCAGAATTGTACAAATGATTTTTCATTCCTTTTAGAAAAGAATCGTTTACGGGAATAGCTTTTTCTTCTAAAGTTTGATATAATTCTTGGGTTAGACTTTCCCATTTATTTTGCAAATCTGGATTCAGAATGAACGACCAAAAAGCGTAAAAACTCTTTCCTTGTTGACTATCCTTCAATTCATCAAGAGCATCAAATGTAAATGCCAAAATATCGCTCTTGGTCAAACTTCCGTCCGAATGTTTTTGATAAATCCCTTTTGTTATTTCTTTGAAATTATCCTCAACCTCTTTGAAATCTGATAACAGTTCTTTCGCTGATTGATTCAGTTGGTTGAAACGTGGTATGATTTGATAATCTTCAAATACCTTTACATCTTCCCCGACTTTTATGCGTTGAATTTGTTGTTCAATTTCCAATTTCTTTTCTTCCAACAATTGGATACGCTTTTCGGTATCCTCGTTGGTAAATTCAACTAACTCTTTTAGTTGGTGTAAAATGTTGTTGAATTTTGATTCCGTGCCCACGAATTCTTCTTTTTTCAAGCTCGCCAACCAATCAATGGTTTTGCTTGAATGTGCCGAAAGTTCATAAAAAACTTCACCTTGCTCATCAGGATAATTAGTTAAGAAACCTTTGTTCGTCCAATTCTGAATATACTTTTTTGCTTTTATTTCATAGGTATCTGATGAATTGATTTCACTGTCTTCATCATTTTCAACTTGTTTGTATTCTAAGAAATCAGCTAATTGAACGTGAATATTTTCTGATGAAATAGCGGATTGCTGATTGAATGTATTTACCAAAAAATCAATAATCATTTCTCTATTTCGCAAACGCAACAATTCTACACTTGGCGAAGTGTTGAGCGTGTTTAATATTTGGGAAATGTTTGTCATTTTTATTTGATTAATTCGTAAATTTTATACCAATAGAAAAAAGCTTCTGGATTGGATTTTTTGAGTTTATTTAGCTTGTTATTCAGTGGTTCTTCAATTTGCCAATCTTTCATTAGAAGTGGATTTTCAAATTTTTCAATCGTTTTTGCATCGTGCTTTATCAAAGTCGAAAGATAAGCTGCCTTTGAAGCGTGTGCAATCGCTTTTTCGATGTGATAGACCTCTGAAAAGATAAACGGTTTTATGCGTAAAATTCCTTTTTGCAGTTCGTCAAAGTTTCCATTTCCATCAGTTCCTCTGCTCACAATAGAAAGTGCAGTTTGATAAATGTCGTCCAGCACATTACTTTCTGTAAGGTCATTTGAATTTCTATAAGTGATTTCAGTTTTTGCAAAGCAATAAAACGTAGTTTTAATAATGTCTAAATCTTGTGCAATACCAAACAAATTTCCGATGTCGTAAAGTTGTTTGATGATTTCCATACTCATACTATCCTCTTTTTTGAAGTAGGGTATGCCTGTTGTACTCGGTGCAAAAGCGGTGAGTTTGTCGGCTAAAATATCTTCTAAGCTCGGTATATTTACCTGTATCGGTTTATCCGATTGAGGAACAAAATCAGATTGGATAGGTAAGGAAATTACATTGACATATTTCACATCTTCAAACAAAATATCCAACAAAACATATTCTTCGTCTTTTTTTGTTTTGTGTAAAGGCGTATAGAAAAATTTACAATGTTCTTTTTTGATTTTTGAGTTCGTGCTTCTGTGTTGTGATTCTTTTCTCAAAAAACCTTGTTCCGCTGTAATTGTATCTAAAATGCTTTCTAAATTTTCAATTTCATTCGGTAGAATGATATCAATGTCGATAGATAAACGCTTTGCTGAATTGAAATGAAGCATCAAAGCCGTTCCTCCTTTAAAAACAAAAGGTAGATTTTTTTTGGCTAAACCTTCCAACAACAGTAATGCCCGGATAACTTTCTCTACAAGAATTTTATCCGCATTTAGATGTTGTTTTGATATTTTATTAAGCCATTCGGTCGATATTTCACTTTGGTTTATCATAATCTATATTTTGGCACTTTATATATATTATTGCCATAAATTTGAAATTGTTTTCATAAACTGATTCAATTCTTTTTTCTTTCTACGTCTATCTGCATACCGAAGCATTTTACTTTGGTTGATTGTATATTTTTCAAAAGCATTTTTAAAAATAGTTCTCATTTCTCCACCTTGTTGAGCTGAAAAAATAACCTCATCGCAAAAAATATCCACTAACAATTTTTCTATGGTTACAGTTTCTATTCCATTTATATTTTGTGTCGGAGCTTCTGAAATAATTGATTTAATGATGAATGTTTCTTTTTCGTTTATGATATATTTTTCTAAAATGTCGGTTGTAGGCTCAATAAAAACCGACTTTTTAATTTCTCTCAAAAAGTAAAAAACGAAATTGGTCGTTTCTTTGTCTGTTTCTACCAATATGAAAAAATGGTTGGGTTGGTGTTGCATAAATTCGTTAAGAACAGACGTGTTCCAAACACAAATGTTTGTATAAGGAAATTCGGTTTTCAGTTTTTTGAAAACAGTTTTTATTGTTGATAAAATTTCGGGAAAATATTTTTTTTCTTCACCTAAAGTAAACTTTCCTCTACCAATTCTTTGTAAAATACCATTTTGAACCAAATTGTAAATTCTCCAATTTATGGTTGTTGGTTTTAAGTTGCCGTCAATTTGTTCGTAGAAGGCAATAATATCCTTTGTTTCAAAAACGGATTTGTTCTTGAAATGGCTTTTTAGTTTATTGGTATTTAGTTTATCTTTTGCGATGATTAAAAATTTTAAGCAAAGATACAAAAAAGCCTATGAATTGGCAGCAATGTATGATAATTGCCAATATTTAGAATTTGGGCTGGTGGGTGGATTGGGGTGTCCCGATAGCTATCGGGAGGTAAAATTAAATGTGGTGTAAAAACGTTGGATTTGTGCGGTGGCTTGCACCTCTTTTAATTTTGGTGTGCATTGGTTTTTTGTATTACCTACAACGTTGTGGCTACTTGACCCATGCAAGGAACTTTAGCACTACTGTTCATGCGAGAACCGAGATTCAAAGATAGCACAAAAGTTAAAACGTTGCAGTTCAACCCTGCTTGTGTTCAAACCGCTTATTGTAGGCTGGCCATTCCTTTAGGTTCATTTTTTCTATTAATATTCACTAAAATTTTTATTTTTAGCGAGGATTATTCTTTCAGCGGTGGCAAAGCAAGCTCTTTTGCAATTTTGGGACTGAGCGTTGGCATATGCGAAATTGCAAATGTACTTGCTTTAGAGTTGGCTTATTCGTTAGTGTCTTTTTTGTCTATTTGCTTTTTCTTCTTTTCAGGGAGATAGTTTTCATTTGAAACTACTTTTTGCCCCGTTTTACTTTCTAATTCTTTTCTTGCATTTCCTGCAACTGCTCCACCTTGTTTGGCTGCTTTTTTATTTTCAATAAATCCTTTAGGATTTTGAGTTTTCACAATAGCAGTAGTTGGATGCTTCACCTAACATCGAAAATATCAATTCAAGGTCAGTCATGTGGTCACGCAGATTTTGACTTTTTAACTCTTTTACTTTCTTGTATTCAGATGGGGTAAGTTCAAAAGTAGCTCTTGAAATTTCTGCAGTTAGGATTGCATATTCCATTTGCTCTTTTACACCATGATTTTTCCATTCGTCTGTTAGTTCTTCACGAATGGCAATGCTACGCATTCTCTTTTCTATCCAATCGTCTGAGTAGCTTTTGAGTTTGTACAATTCTCTAGTTCTTTGAGTAGCTAATTCAGGATTTTCGATTTCGTCCAAACGATCGGCACCTACTTGTGCCAGCCAAAGCTTAAAAGGTTCTGCTTTTGGAGATGGAATAGACTGAATAATTCGTAAAAGTCCTTTGCTGTCGGAAGTTTGTATCTTTCGTTTTTTGCCATCCGCTGCTATCATTTCAACTGGGGTACAAAATGTACCCCAGTTGCTTTTTAGCTGCTCATCACGGCTCAACATTTTCTTGATATATTGCTTTACATCAGCACTATCCGTTAATACTTCCACCACATCTTGAACAGAGAAATACCATTTTTCCTCTGCTTCATTCCAAATAGAACGGATTTTTTTACTTTCAAATAATTTAATACTGCTCATAAAGCAAATTTAAACAAAACTTTTTAGGTTTGGTCTTACAGAAACTCAATATTATACTACCTCTTCTTTCTTTTCTGGAAACATCAAAGATGCAATAACTGAAATTACGAATACGCCACCTATAATCCCTAAGGACACTGGAGAAGAAATAGGTACCTAAGGAGAAATAATCATTTTAACCCCAATAAAGGATAAAATAAATGCCAATCCATAAGGTAATTTACTGAACATATAAATGAAGTTTGACAACAAGAAAAACAAAGAACGTAATCCTAAGATAGCAAATATAATGGAGGTGTAAAGCATAAATGGGTCTTTTGAAATGGCTAAAATTGCCAGAATACTATCTACTGCAAATAATACATCGGTAAACTCAATAAGGGCTACTACATTCTTTATTTTTACCAAAAGCGTTGGTTAATATTTTGTTTGTTTTAAAAAGTCTTTTAGCGTTATTGTGGTTATACCTAATCCTTTTGCTTTAATCTGTAATGCGTTGTTAGATGTTAGCATTATTGGATTTTCGGTGTTGTACTTCAATGCTACAGACAAAATAAAATTGTCAGGTGATTTTTTGTTGAAATCGTTTGGGAGCAAAGATAAGTCAGCTGTGTCCATTTTGAGATTTCGCTTATCAAAACTATCATTGATTTGTTTGATTGCTTTATGAACATTTTTTTTTGTTCTTCGGTCAATGAAATTTTCAAATAGTCCAATTCATCAATGACTTTTGCAGATACAACAACCTGATACTGTTTGTCAATTTTTGAAATGATGTCGGGACAATCAACAAATACATTCGTGTCTATGATGTAAATGTTTTGCTTGTCCTTTGTTTGTTGTTACGGGGTTGCCCTATAAGCTGACCGTTAATGGTTTACGGCTTTGGGAGGGAGCGGATTTTTAGCACAAAAGTTCAATCGAAGAACGAATGTTGAACCTTGCACAAATGTCCAATTGAAGTTTTTATCAGTTCTCCTGCAAAACCGATGTTGAACTAAACCTACGGTAGCCTTCCGCACTAATCCGTAAGTTTGCAATTCA
>DAOMPL010000062.1:0-12949 GCA_035444785.1 Edaphocola sp.
TAAAGGTGAGAAATATTTAACTAACTCGATGGCCTGAATTTTGGGGAGTATTATATGGTGTATCAACGATGTGTTACAATTTTACCGAACACATAAGGCAACATTATGCTTAAGTAGCTTCCGCCAACTTTTATACTGGCATAAGCGAATTGGTGGTGGTTGGGGTGTAGCGGCTTTTGCTGCTATGCTTGGTTTGGCTGAGGGCTTTGGCTGTGTAGCGAAGCGAAACAGGCAATGTGCCAAAAGCGTGGGGAGCAGAGCCGCAAAAAGTATGACAGTTAAAAATGGCGGCAACACCATAGATGCAGTGGAAGGGGTGGCATTGTGGGTTAGCCACTGCATAAGCCGTGCTTGTGTGCTGGCTGGGTGAGAATGTCTCAAAGGAACTGAAATATCTAATTAATGACTTCACTTATTGTTAGTGAAATGCGATCAACAAAGTCGGTTTCCTTTTCCTTCATTAAAACCATTTTATCATCATGAGAAATTGAGTCTTCATTTAAGAATGAAATATCAATTCCATCTACAACAAAATTTGTGTTAGAAGTTGATTCTCCCAAGAATCCTTTAGAATGATGAGATAACAACTTTGCAGCTATTCCCTTGCAGGATACAACTTTCAATGTACTGTGTATATAAATCATTCACTGTTAACGCCGAATTTACTTTCATATTTTATTTTTATCTCTACTTGCTAAAAGCAAATTATGTTACATACTATTTCAGAAATCATATTTACCCTCCCAATTAATCAGTCGGAACACCAAAGCCTGCAAAATCTACCAAATAAATGTAACCTTGATCCCTTGCTTCCTTACACCAATGTGCGGCATAATTTTGACCTGGGTTATCATTATCGAACTTTAAGGTGTCATCATAAGTCCATACTACCACTTCGTTGACCACTAGCTTTTTTATGTGGTTGTGATTTAAAATCTTACCAGCATCTTTTGATAATTGACCAATAGCTTTATCAGCACCTACTTTAAATATTTCATGCACAAAAAATTCTGTTCCATCCCTCTTTACTCTTTTTAGTTTCTTTATTTCTATAAAATCTCCAGAGGCGATATTCGATTTAATGTAATTGTTTCGCCCATTATTAAAAATAAAACCACTTGCTGCCCAACCAATATTTAGCTTCTTTATCCCTGGCTCAACTGCAATACCTAATGCTAGTTGATAATTTTCTGGCAATTGGTAAGGTCGGGAAGCTTTCAAGGCTAATTCTCTTTCAAAATCAACTACCAATAGGCGGTATCTTGCTCTTGTATATGCCACAAATGTGAGTCTCTTTTCCTCGTTAATTGTTTCAGTAACTTGATTCTCGGTTAAAGGAGCAAATGGATTAAAAGCTAAATTTGAATAAGATGGCGTTATAATAACGCAATCAAATTCGAGCCCTTTAACCTTGTGCATTGTTGTTAAGACTATTTCCGTTTCATGAGTTGCAGCCGAAATTCTATCTAAATGTTTTTCATATATTTTATACAACTGACCGTCATCCTTATAGGTCAATTCGGTTATGAACTCTAATAAATTATCGAATACCTGACTTTCATCTTGTTCTTCTAGGTATTCCAAAACAAGGGCATGAATAACTCTAAGGTAAAAAGGATTCCAATTTTGGTTCTGGCTTATCAGGTCGTTTATAAATGCTCGAAATGTTTGCTTAAAATCTAACGGAATTTGTTGGCCTATTTTAGATTTTAAGAACAATATAACTGCATGACATTCTCTTATACGAGTGAACTCATAAGGTAAGCTACCTTGAATACGGATTCTAATATTGGGAAGATTAAGTCCTTTTATTTTTTGAAAGCCTCTATATACCTCGTTGTTTGTTCTGAAAAGAATTGCTATCTGTTTATATGGCCGTTGCCCAACTCTTTCTTGCATTAATATTGAAATCTGATCCCACCAATCAATCCTTTGCTGTGTCCTGTCTATGATTTGAGCATAATTAGCGATGAAATTCTCATCAGGAACTCTTGTTGGTCTTGGAATTAAATGTTGGTGCTCTTCTGGAAGAGTCAATATCTGGCTTGCTAATTCTAAAATATCTGGATAAGAGCGATGGTTATCTAGTAAAGTGAATTTTGCAGGAGTAAATCTGGCATTGAAATCATTATAATAGTGATAAGGATCCATCACGCCTCTATCATAACCATAAATACTTTGATTAGGATCTCCAATTATAAATAAATGAGCTTTCGTTAATTCATTCAACCTATATAGTATATCCATTCTAACCTCATTAATGTCCTGAAATTCATCTACCAAAATATGTTTCAGAGTGCCTAAATGATTCAATATTATACCAGGTGTATTATTCAGAATTTCCAATAACTTTGGTTCCCATTCTTCAAATTTTAATCCATCTAATTGATTTCCACAATATTTTTTAGCAAGTCCGTGAAACGTGTAAATGTTAATTCTCTTTGCCAAATTACCAAACCCTAAATCCTTGAACAATTTACCTAATCTTTCTTTTAATTCAGAAACAACTGCACGGTTATATGCTAGCACCAAGATTTCTTCAGGATTAGCAAATTTGTAATACACCAATCGTGCAACTCGCAATGTAAGAGTATGTGTTTTACCTGACCCGGGACCTGCTACTACATTAATATTCTGATTGACATCTGAAAAATATATCTCACGTTGTTCTTCATTAAGTCTATTGACTTCCTGATATTTTATTGCTTCACCTCTGAATGCTTGGAAAATAGGATGCTCATCATCAATTTCTCCCAAATTCTGAAGGTGGTTGATTAATTCTAATTTAGTTTTGGATGCAAAAAAACCTTTTATAAAAGCGTCTTTTTTATCATCACTCAAATTTGAGAGAACTTGCAATGAAATTAGTTTTAACTCTCTGATTTCCTGAGCTTCCACAAAATCATTATACACTTCTCCATCGCTCGACCCTTCTGTTGTTTCGTCAATTATATCTGTTGAATGTAGACAAACTTCAATCCCTGTAGGAAGTAACTCTCCAGTTTTACAATATCCTAATACAGATAATATAAAGAGCAAGTCAGATAGGTATTGTACGTTCCCTTTAATATTCAATTCGGAAACAATATCAGGCCAATTGAAATTCTTTATGTTTTTATCAAAGTAATTCTTTGCTACATAATCCAATAGTTTTATGCAGTCTTTCTCTAATTGTGAGATTTTATTTAACCACTCTTCTTTTTTGTGATAGCCATTAAATACTGACTGCTTTATTCGTATTTTTCGGTTACCATCAGTAACCTTCTCCATTTTGGTTTCGTGTTTTGTCTTTCCCAATAAGCGAATGATTGTAAATGCATGCTTAAATCGTTTGTTAGTAAGGTCAGAACAGTATTTGATTTTATTTTTTAATGGCGATTTTATGTTTGGATTTATTGGCCAAGGTAATTCTGCAAAACGAATATTCTTATATATGCAATTTTCAAGAAAATGATCAAGTTCGTCACCTTCAAATATTTTTGAGTCTAACTCCTTAACATTATTCATAATCTCTTTAGCAAAAGAGAAAATAGATTTTAATGCAGGATATTTATTACTTGATGTAATATTACTGTAAAATGCAAGTTCATCGCTTCGCAAATTTGTTGGCTCAATAACTACATCTTGTAGTAGCTTTAATATACCCGCAGCATGATTTTTTAATAATGCAGTAAATAGGTTTTCAAGACTTAGCTTTGTGATGCTTCGTAACGATGCAATAGAAAGTTGTACAACTTTATTAGATTGAGCATCACTTGGAAGTAATTCAAGAATAGCATGACATACTTTTTTGCAATCCGTATTCGGACATTTATTTAAACGTTTCGCTAATTTATTTAATGATGCAGAATCGAATTCTAAATAAGTAATGGTGAAATACCCTAATTTAATTCTTTTTAATCGTTCCAGCCAATGCAATGCAATTCTGAACTTTGTATCTGATTCATCTTTAGTAGAACCTATTTTACTCGAATATAGATTGAATGGCACTGCCACTGGAATTTGAGTATCCGGTGACAAGGGCTTAAACATTGCAATATATTCTTCCAATATCTTTTTAATACCCTTTACCTCATGCCATGAAATTCTACTTTCATGCAGTTGGTCTTTTAATTTTTTGAAATCATCTTTGCCAGTAAGGCAAAGTGTTTTAATAGGATTTTTATCGTTATTAAAACCTGCGTCTGATCGTTGTTTCTCGTTTCTACCAGCCCTTCCCACTTCCTGAAGAAAATCCTCAAATGTACTGGGTGGTGAATAATGGGTTACAAAATGAATATTGGGGATATCCATTCCCATACCAAATGCTTTTGTTGCAAATAGAATTAGAATTTCACCTGATTTGTATTTTTCATAAGTGTCCTTTCTATCTTCTGCATCCATTCCTGCATGAAATGCACCTACTTTTTCTGAAAAATCACAACTCGGAAATTCATTTTTCAAAGTACCAGGAAATAATAATTTGCATTCTTCAACCTTTTTTCTACTCTTAACAAAAATGATTGCTCGGCTTAATTCCGGGTTAAAATTTTCAGGATTAAGATACTGCGCTATTTCCTTTAGCCTTTCATCATCAACGACATTATGTTTAAAGTCCATTTTTATGTGATTCCTTACCGGGTTGTAACTTTTCTCTGTTCCTTCCACTGTTACTACTCCTGGCATAAGACGGCTTATTTCCTCAAAAACCTGTTCGGATATTGTCGCAGAAAATAGCAGCTTTCGCATTTGATAGTTTTCAGAAAAGCCCGCTATTTTTCTGCCTGCATTCAAATAATCTGGACGAAACTCCTGACCCCATTGCGAAATACAATGTGCTTCATCGAATACAACATACTCTAATCCGCTATCAGCATCTAATCTTGTGAGAAGACAATTCTCAAATGAACGAGATCTAAACCTTTCTGGTGTAATATAAAGCAGCGTAACCTCGCCACCAGATATTCTTCGATATATATCTCTAATTTCAACATGAGATTTGTCACCGCTTAGGAACTCCACATTACTATAAAAGCCCTTATTCCAAAGTGCATCTACCTGATCCTGCATTAAAGCCCGAAGCGGACTAATAACAATTGAAAGCTTACATGAAAATGCTGAACGGAATAAAGCCGGCCCTTGAAATAATAAAGATTTACCAGCTCCAGTTGGTAGGGAAATCAGTAAGTCCTTTTTTGCCGGTAAAATTTCATTTAAACATGGGTGCTGATAATCATGCCACTGATAAGGAACTCCGCCATCTTCCGGCATCAAAAAGATTTGCCGGAGTATATCTTTCGCTTCATCAATATTAAAGTCGGTATCTGCATTTTCATGAGGTGATGAAAAGAATTCCGCTGCAAGTGCCTTATCTGCATCGTATTCTGCTTCTTTAAACCACATCTGAACACTTTGGGTATTAAGATTTAAACTTTTCTCAATACCATAATAGTCAGCCAGTCTTGTATCACAAAGGAATAGCCGCGACTCTGGATTATTATCATAAAGCATTTTATAGTAATAATCAATAAGTGGTTTGTGCAGTTTTATTAGCGAAAATAAATCGTAATCTTTTTGAACCGCATTAACGTCAGCCTGATAGTCATCTTCCTTATGTTCTTCATTAGTTTCAAATGCTACCGGTATCTTACCCTTCAACATTTGCAATTTCTCCTGTAACAAAAAACTATCCCATATAAAATCTAATGGGCCAGTATAGTTGCTTGAAATTATTTTGTCTAAAGCCAGGAAAGAAGCTATTAAAAGTTTGTTAGGTGATCTATGTGTATGCAGTAATTCTACCTGTCTTGGCAATGAAGCATTTGTATCAGGAATAAAATACCCTTTACGCCTTGCATAAGCTGAAAGCTTTTCAGTTTCTAATTCATCGTTCACAATTAAAACTTTGGGATTATTTGTATTACGAATACCCTCCAATAATTTGAATTGATATACCCAATATATTTTCCTATACAACGATTCAGGATTAACCCTTTTTTGTTCAGCTATATAACCAGACTTCCTGGCATCCGGCCTTATAATGAATGAATTTATTTTTGTAAATGTTTCGTCTACCCAATCAATATATTGGGGCATATTAATAGGCAAATCATTTATACAGGCTTCGAAGTTGAGATTACACCATACTTTGAATTTGCCCTTACCAATTTTTTCTAACCAAATATTTTGAACAAATTCAGGAAACTCAGTAATACCCAATTGCCTGCAATGACTTTGTTCGAGACTAATGAAACTTTTACCACCAGACATTTGCAGCCATATAGGTTCATTTTTTAATTTGTCGAAAATTGTAGCAAAATCAAGGTCTTGGCCTAATTGTAATTTACTTGTTAGATTGTATAATTCATATCCAATTACAATTACTTTTAAATCTGAAACTTTTTTCCCATGCTGTTTTAGGATTTCTATATCAGTTGGCTTAATGCAGATAGGCTTGTGATTAATATTCCCAAAACCTACATCAATGTTGTCACATATTAACGTTGATTGCTCACTGTTTAGTTTTAATCGTATGGCTATTGGCAAGTGCTGAAAATAAGGCTGCAACCCTTTTGAAATACATGAATCCACAAATCGAAAAAGGATAGTTTTAAGTAACTTATCTTCCCTAAGAGTTGCTTCTATTTTTTCCTTATTTAAACAAAAGCCAAAAGACTTATTATCCGAATAAAATGTGAGATCAAACTGATGGGATAATGTATTCCAAAGAAATTCAGGAGCAATTACAACCTTATTCCCCTCTTCATTTAATTTTTCTGTGAGTTGATTAAATGTATCTTCAGAAATATTCTGGTTCGTGGGATTGGGACGGAAAAACTCATTGGACTGACTTACAAAATATTCATAATCCAACAATGTCCAACTTGAATTGTTGCTAATTCGATTAATTGCTTCGATTGCTTTTGCAGGCAATAATTCTTTAAGACTATCTAAATTACTTTGAGAAACAATAATCCTTGATAATTGATTTTTGAATAAACGATATGTGAGTTCCGTATCAGATGATGCACTATGTTGTGTTTTAAGTCCGTAACTAAAACGTTCTGGGTTAAGCAACATTTCAACTTCAAGAGTATCCCAAATGAAATCTGATTTTGGTGAAGCTCCATGATTTGCTAAAACATATAAGTCAAATTCCTTTATATTCTGACCAATAATTAAAGAACCTGAGTTTATTAGAGTGACTAGTTCTGCAATACCATCTTCCAACTTTTTAAAATCTGATTCGCTTTTTGCACCTAAGCTGGTTTTCCAGGCAAACTCTCTTATTTTCTCGCCATCGGTTTCTAAGTCAAAACACAAGAAATCGATCTTTGAAAATTCGTTTTCGAGGATACCTGCAATGTATCTTTCTTTATATTTTGAAAGTGATGGGAAATTGAAATAAGTAGATAAGATTTTATCAGACGGCAACTTCTCTATGAAACTGGATTTTTCATCATCCGTCTTTAACTCTTCGATGTATTGCTTTGTTCGAGCCTCCGAAAGCTCGTTTATAGCGCCTGTGTTATATAGCTCTATATAAAACTGATTAGCACTGCATCTGAAATTGGATTCTTCCAGCTGTATGGCTGGGAAGTTAGTTTTAAATATATTCAGAAATGAAATAACCGTTTGCAGTTCTTCCTTATTATTAATATCCCAACCTTCCCCAATTAAATACTTATATGACTCTTCAACTTGCTTTATTGGGCCTTGTTCAGAAAGAAGTTTTGTTAATACCTGTTGTAATGTATTCCAATCTAATGATGGCAACACTTCAGAACTCCAAATGTCAAATTCTTCTTTCTTTGTACGATTGGGTAGCATTTCAACTTCGCCCAGCGCCCACAAAACGAAGCTAATTTTATTTAGTGTTTTCTTCTTTTCTTCTAGGTATATCTTAAAGAATGAAATATCCTTGATGTTCTTTATTTCCTTATATATTTCAGGAATGGTCTTCTGCTCAAAATTGTTAATTACATCAATGTATATTGAATTTATTTCAGCTTCTTTGAGTTCTGTTTGTAACAATGATGTCAGCCATTCAATGGTGCCTTTGTATTCATTAAGATTGGGTAAAAGTTTTACAATTATGGCCTTGCCAAAAAAAATTGATTCTGCTTTTTGAATTATTTCAGAAGGTATAACCGAAGCCCTCCAACTTGATGGCAGATAATGAGCTGTCACTGTAGCAAAACCTGTCTCATATTTCTCAGTTAAAGCAATTTCTTTTTCTAGTTGACCATCTATGAGTGGATAGGCAAAGGATTTTGACGAAGATTCTTTATTAAAAATAAATACCGGAATTTTGTTTGACACTCTTATTGCATCTAATTGTCCCGGCTTCTTCCTCGAAGGGACTGTATCAAAAACTACAATATCATTTTTATCAATTTTTGAAGTTATAAGATTAGATACATGCAAAATGCAGTCTTTGTTATCTGCAAGATTCGTTATACAGCCAGATCCTTTTGTAGCATCAAATAACTTTATCCTGCCAAGTTTTCTATTATCCGGGGGCATCTTAAAACGACTATCATTATCCCTTGTTGTATTTGATTTAGTTGACCTATTAACTTTTTCTATCTGAGGATGTCCAACAGACTCTCCGATTCTCGTATTAAGTTCAACAGGTTTACTCCCGATACTTCTTTTCTTGTTCTTCAAAATATCATGGAGTTCTTTCTGCCATAGTTTTTTTGCAATAACGGTCGTTGTTGCGTGGTTACTATTAAATATCTTTTTAAAAACATCTAGAAGACTCAAGCGTTGTTGGTCATCTACATTTTCGAAATGCTCAATAGAAAAATCAATTTCCTTCAGCCGCTTTTGAAGTACATCAGCATTGATTTTCGCATTTTTCAGAATATCAACAATTGTCATGGTGGTTTAGTGGTTACTTATTTGAATATACCGCTCAGGTTCATATGGGAAATTCAGATACTAAATTCCTTATGAAGGTATTCTCTAATTTTTAGACTATTACAACTTAAAAGATTAAATAGTAGAAGATTAAACATTCTTGCGCCTGTTTTCCCTACCAAAACATTTTTCCTCTCTTTTATAACTTCACTTCTCAAAATCTTTTGAGAAACTTTCGATGGTCGCCTTCCGCTATATTGTCATAATCTACGTTCATTCATCTTTTATTTTTGTTTAAACAATCCTCCCAAATTCTCATCCGGCTCCTCAAAAATACTTGTCTCGTTTAAGGCTTCGTAACTTTTTCGCCCTTTCTTTCCCTTCTTCTCCCACAACCCCGCCTTCACCTCTTCCTCATGTATTTTATGGTTCAACTCCAACAACCGCTTCAACACTTCTTTCCTCGCATCAGGATGGATAGTGAAACGGATACGATCATTCTCCGGCAAGTAATCTACTTCATAGAAATCATGCCTCAACTCTATGTCTGGGCGTTGAGCGGAGTCGAAACGCCACCCATAAGCATCCAGCACCGCCTCATCCATTTGCACATGCAGCTCACGGAGTTTGAGAATGCCTTGTATGGCTTCCTTGAAAGAAATGGTATTGGGTGCCCCGCCTGTTGCGGGGTCTAAATGCTTTTGCAGGGCGGCTACCTGTTTGTCTTTCTCATTAATGCTTTGAGCAGTAATGGCATGACTGTGAAACAGGTTATAGGTTTTGGTCAGCCCTAATTGCATACCGAGCATGATTTGCCGGCGGTGCTCGTGGTATACACAACCTAGTTCTTCTAATTTATCATTTTCCAATGGATTATTGTTTTTAGGAAAAGGGAAAGTCTCAAAACAATCAGAAGGCAAATACCGCCTATCTCCTTTCATCGTTGATGCATACTTCCACGACCACGCTTCATGAAATGAAGATTGCAAACAGGAAAACTCCTGCCAGCTTGCATCCGGAATCCCAACATTAGCATGAGAGGAAAACACATTACTTGGCAAGTATTGAAATGCATGGGTTTTTGAAACAATTGCTGAGTATAGGACCGATCGGGATTTTTGTAGTGCCAAGCTAAAATCCCTTTTATTCATCCAAAACTTCCACCATTCTTTGACCATTCTTGGATATTTGCGAACATCCTTAGATTCTCGATCTGGCTTAACATTTTCTTGAATATGCAAAAAAGGTTTGGTGAACTTACTCGCTTCTTCAAATGTCATCTCGTTAAAGTAAATGACAAATCGTTTAAAATTATCTGGACTTGGGGAATTCAGAAGCTCATTTGCATTTATTATAGGAAAGATTACTGATTTGTTCAATTCATATCCCTCAATCATTTCTAGATATTGAGATTTTGAAATAAAGAACCCGTCGCCAAGCACATTATGCCCCTGAAAACACTTTGAAACATTTGAAAATAATGTATAAGGGTTCTTATTAAATCCTGAAGCATCTAAGAGTGTTGTAATGCTTCCTACCTCCATGTTATCCAAATAGAATTTACCTTTCCACACCTGCTTTGTAATAGTTAGCAAAGAAACCTCAACTGCTGCCACTCCTAGCCATTTGGTACTTTTTACAGCATGGTTAATTGAGCCCCCTTGTTGTACAATTACATCCAAGCCATCTTCACGGGCTCTCCCTTGAGCAATTGTGTTGGTAGAAATCAGTGATTGAAATCCTTTGGGCTTAATTATTGTGAATATTCTTCGGAAGAAATAGGTCACTAAATCTACCGCACCTATTGGAGCAAACTGATGTTTTATACTCTCTAGAAAACCATCACCCAAAGTGCCACTTAACTTTTGGCCACCCAAAAAAGGCGGATTTCCCAACACACAATCAAATCCTCCTTCACTAAATACTTCTGGAAACTCAATAAACCAATGGAAGAATCGCTGCTCAAGGGCAACCACCTTTGCTTGTGCGGTTTGAGGTAATTGCCAACCCTTATATCCACTTAGAATCAGGCGGTAGTCTGCGTCAGTCATCAAGTAATCCTTATTGGCATCGGTTTTAGGTATAAAGAATTGAGCTACCTGAGTATCAGCCATCGCCTTTAAAAAAGTAAAACCTTTTCCATCAATAAACTTTTTATAGGCTTTCGCTTTGCGTTCAATTTCTTCGGGGGTAGTTTCGGGCAATTGGCTAAAGGTTTTGTATTCTGCCATCGCTTCCTCCACAGAGTTTTCGGTACTTTTCTCAAACTCCGCTTTTAGTTGCAGGGCATTGGATGCTCTTTCCTTGCGTTCCTTTATATTTTTATCCCTCCATGTTTTGGCAATATCTTTGTCATCACCGGGCAGGGTTTTAAATGCTTCATTGGCTATTCCGTTTTCCAATTCGCTGCGGTGGGCCAGCCCTACAATGGCATCGCCGCATTTAATATGGTGGTCTAAAAAGTTCAGCGGTTCACCCGGGTTATAGGCTTCCAGCCATAGAGCAATTTTACACAACTCAACCGCCAATGGATTTTTATCAACCCCATAAATGCAATTCCGCACCACATCCTTCATGGCTTTGCGTATGGCCACCGGGTTAGGTTGCTCTTCCTCAGTTTGCACACGGGCTATTTCAAGGGAGAGCCTTCGGGCTGCACTTAACAAGATATGACCGCTACCACAGGCTACGTCTGCAATCTTGAGAGAAAGCAATTGGTCTATGATGGGTTGCTTGCTGAGTTTTAAGTGGGTTGTGGATAGTGGATAGTGTGTAGTTATTTCTTTAATGCATTGATTAATCCGTTCAAGAGCTTGGTTATTTCTTCTGAGTTCCGCAACAGCATTTCTGATTGCTCGGCCGTCAGATAATCCAAGTTCTTTGAGAGTATCGTTAAAGTCTCTAACTCCGCTAAAGAGCCTTTGGCTATACCCAGAAACTGGAGGAACTCCCCGGTTGTGTTCCGTGCCTGTCCCTCCGCTATGTTTGCCGGAATACTCACTTCCGCCCTTCTTATTTGCGAAGTCAATCCATATATCTCTTCTTTCGGAAAGGACTTTGTAGAAGAGTAAATCATTTTTACCAAGTCCATTGATTTCTGTCAGACTATTAATTCCCGATAATTTTTTAAAGGTTTCATACGGTGCTATATTTAAGTGGGTAGTGGTTAATGAAGAGTGTGTAGTTGGTTGTTGGCTAACCACTACCCACAGCCCACTATCCACTCTATCTTGAATCAAATACTCCAGAGAGTGTTTAATAAGGGGCTGCACCAATTCTTCCGGTGTATAGTGGCTGCCACTTTTGCCTCGTTCGTTACTGGTATCAAAACTGCAACTGTATTGGTCGCTGCCTTCCATCTTTTTTACTTCCAGTTTCAACTCCAGCAAGCCTTCGTACACTGATCCGAATTCTTCTACATCGAGTCCGCCATAATTAACGGCTATTAATACGCCATTATCGTTTTCAAAATAACTAAGCGATTTGATTATGTTCAGCAAAACGGCATTACTCAGGTAGCATTGGTGCAGGTCGTAACCATTGCCACTGAGGGCATGATAGCCAAACAAATCGCCCTGTAGGGCCATGATGCCCAGCTTTTCGCCAATCTCTTTTTTCTCAAACAAAGAGAAGGTACTGATTAAGCCCTGCCATAAATCGTAGTGGCGGCTGGCCTCAGGAGGCAATAATTTCTTTGCCAGTTTGCGTAAGCGAAGCAGGCTGTAATAGTTGAAATAGATTTGATTGAAGCGTTTGGCTTCCGGTGTTTTATTATCGGCATACACCAGGTTACGCTCTTCAATCACAAACAAAAACAACAGCCGGTAAATGATGCGTAACTGATGGCGATAATATTCATCGGCACTGAAGTTGCCAGAGGCAGCAGCTTCTCTTAGTGCTGTGTTATTGGGATGATTGATAAAACCATTGGCCAAACTCTTGATGGCTTCTTTTACGGCATCGCCCAATTTGCTGCGGATGGTACTGCCCGCTTCCAGCCCTTCCTGATGGTATTTTTCAATGATACTTTCTGCTCCCCCATCTATCTTTTTGGGCATACGGCTAGCGTGCAGCACCCGGTAAAGAATCACGAAATCGGAATACA
>DAOMPL010000063.1:0-12872 GCA_035444785.1 Edaphocola sp.
TTGTAACAATACTTCCTTTCCCAAAAGGACCACTAATTCCAAATGCAAAGGTTGTGTCAAAACCTTGTGCCTTCCCAGAAAAAGGTAAAATAAACATTAAAAATAATATTATCAATAAGTTTTTCATAATAAAATAAATTAATGCCTACGTTTCAATGCATAGTGAACCGTAGGCAATTAGAAAATAATTATTGTTTCACAAATTTATGAACAGCATTTTTACCGTCAATTTGTAACTTTATTAGGTAAATACCATTACTTAAAGATTCTGTATTTACTTGATGGTTTACCTTGTCCATAATAGCATTCATTAGTACTTTACCATAAACATCTACAATTTGAAACCGGCCATAGTCGCCTTGCCATTGGATGTTTAACACCTCTTTCGTAGGGTTAGGATAAACCTGTACCGTATTATTAGCAATGATGTCGGCTTTTTGGGTAGCATTGCCTTCTTCATCTATTCTAATATACCTTGGTTCAAAATTGACGCCATCATGATAGCTCAATAAGGCTCTCGCCGGTCCTGTGGCATAAGGTATCATATTATTGGCTAAATCTTGTAATAATTCATGATCTGCAAGCGGTAAATCCACCCATTTATGTGAAAAATCAGACAACCAATTTTCAATACGATACACTTCTTTTAATTGCCCTAAATTATAGGCGGTTTCCATATCTGCGTTTTCGATTAAAGTTTCCAATACCGCATCACAAGCCGCCCAATTGCCATTATCTCTATAAGCGGCTGCCAATAATAATTTATACTCGTCACCTTGGCTTATTTGTTCCAAAATTAAAATGGTGGTATCTTTTATCCCTCTGACGGCATAAGGAAAGAGGATACTGTCCACCAAGTGCTTTTGGGCTGCTTTCCAATAAGTACTTTGCAGCAATACCTCGTTAGGGTCTTCCAAGTTTTCAGCGGCTATTATCTGGCTTTCTATATAACTTAAATCTGCTTTATATTCCGGTAACACCAATGGATAGAGACTACTACCGGTAACTTTAGGGCTACATGAGAAATAATATCCAACTTCTACTCCATTTTGTGCAAAATTTCTATGATTAGGAATCTCTGTAAAGTTAGGGGTATAACAATAATATTTAAAAGGAAATAGAGGTAAACTATTATCAGGATGTATTCTATAATTTCTGGGTACTCCGGGGTTGGGATTATAGGCACTAAACTTATTGCCGGCAGAATTAAAAATTATTACAGAGCCATAAAGTTGAATATTGGATTGGATATACCGCATACCTACAAAAGCCTGTCCTATCTTGCCCTCAACAGAAGAAATGTCAAATCTTTCGTTTATGGCATTACCATTAAGACTAAAATCATTACAAAGAATTTGTAAACCTGTGGAGCCAAATGTATCTCTATTCCTTCCTATAGATTGAATACCATAATTGGTTTTTTGAATAAAGTTGCGATAAATCTCATTATTATATTGTAAACATTCATCGGCAACTATGCCTACAAATCCGGTATCATAACTAGACATTTGATAGTTTACGGTATTACCTTCTACTTTGAAATCTCTTGAATAGTTTAAATAGATACCAAAGAATCTACCTGTTGGATTTATACCCAAATTATTTGTAATAAATTTATTGCTATTAATAGTGGGTATAGAGCAACCTGTCAAAAACACACCAGTTCTACAATTAAAGTTTGAATAACCAATATATACTCTTTCAAATGGTTGATTGGAATTAATCACAACTATTCCTCTATCTAAATTACTAAAAGTACAAGCATATTGGGATAGACTATTTTTCCCTCCAACCTTAATTCCGGAAGAATATGCCAAAATACCTACTCCTTTGAAAGGATTAAAAGGGTTAATATTAGGATTACCTTTAAAAATACAATTTTTAAAACCAATTGCTCTGCTGGCATATAACTTTACATACTCTTGAGGTACATCATGATTAGGAGAGGTGAAAAATTCGCAATTAGCAAATTGAACTTCTGTAGATTGGTCATATTCATAAGGATCTAAAGGAGGAGCATTTGGATTAGGTGGAGTAATAATTTGTACATCTTGGGCATGGCTAATATCAATAGCTCTAACTTTACTATCAATAAAATTTGTATATTTTGCAAAAATCCTTGCAGGTTTACCAATTGGATTATATATGGTTTCCTGATAATTTTTAAAAGCAATCTCAGCTCTTTTTATTACCGAATTATATGTATTGAATTCCGCTAAAATACCATCCACATTGATAGAGCCCTGATAATCAATTCCTCTAATGCCTAACCAATAATCATTATTGTCATAGGATTCTAAAACTACATTGTCTAAGTTTAACCTTGCCCCTAATTTATAATAGGTAAAAGGTGGATTGGGTAAAGAATAAGTATATCCGGGTTCTAAGAATATGCCTTTATGGTTATAAAATTTTACCAAAGCACCATTTTTAATAATAAGTTTTCCGGCAGGTTTTACATGAATATTTCCTTGAAATACAGCGGTAAGACTGCCATCTATTATAAGAGTCGCACCTTCTTCCACAACACAATCTCCATTACAAACATCATTTGTAGTAATACTTACCGTTCCGGTAATATTGGTCGGTATTACGGCTTTTGCAAAGAAAGTTGAACAAAAAAATACCATAAAAACTATACTCGTTTTAGCCCAAAAAGATGGATAAACACTCGATTTTACCTTTTGCGGGGGGGGGGGAAATTGTTCTGTAGTTCATAATAAAAGTATTAAAAGTGAAACGATGTGTTAAAGATAGGGGATTTGTTTTAAGAAAACAAATGTAAGCCCCAATTAATACCCATTTTATTTCCAACTTTTGAATACCGGATTAAAAAATAAAAACAACATGCTATATTTTTTACAATTGTACAACCCCTACTTTTTATTTTAAACAATATAAACTTTACCTTTGCGAAATGGAAAAAAATTATAAAAGAATTTTAGTTACCTCTGCACTTCCTTACGCTAATGGTCCGGTGCATATTGGTCATTTGGCAGGAGCCTATTTGCCGGCCGATATTTATGTTCGTTACCAGAGAGCCCAGAAAAGAGATGTGAAGTTTATTTGTGGTACCGATGAGCATGGCGTTCCTATTGCCATACGTGCCATGAAGGAAGGCATTAGCCCTCAGGAAGTGGTGGATAAATACCATAAAATTATTGGAGATAGTTTTAAAGGTATGGGTATTTCTTTTGATATTTTTTCCAGAACCAGCACCGAGGTACATGCACAAACAGCTCAAGATTTCTTCAAAAAGCTGTATGATGATGGTGTATTTGAAGAGCGGGAAAGTGAGCAATATTATGATGAGGAGAAAAATACATTTTTAGCCGACCGTTATATCATTGGCACCTGCCCTATTTGTGGTAATGAAAATGCCTATGGTGACCAATGTGAGAAATGTGGAACCAGTCTTTCTCCGGAGCAATTAATCAATCCCCGTTCCGCCTTAAGCAATGCCCAACCCATAAAAAAAGCTACGAAACATTGGTATTTCCCATTAAATAAATATGAAGATTTTTTAAAGGAATGGATAGTTGAAGGCAAAAAAGACGAATGGAAACCTAATGTTTATGGTCAGTGTAAAAGCTGGTTAGATAATGGTTTACAGCCACGTGCCATGACCAGAGACAGTAATTGGGGCGTTCCTGTTCCTATCCCCGGAGCAGAAGGCAAAGTGCTTTATGTATGGTTTGATGCCCCTATCGGTTATATTTCTGCCACCAAAGAATTAATTCCATTAACTTGGGATGCCTATTGGAAGCAGGAAGACACTAAATTGGTACATTTCATCGGTAAAGACAATATTGTTTTCCATTGTATCATTTTTCCTGCCATGCTCAAGGCGTATGGAGGTTATGTATTACCCGAAAACGTGCCTGCAAATGAATTTTTAAATATCGAAGGCGATAAGGTTTCCACCTCCAGAAATTGGGCAGTTTGGATAGACGAATACCTAACAGACTTCCCGGATATGCAAGACACTTTGCGGTATGTGCTTTGTGCCAATGCTCCCGAAACTAAAGACAATGATTTCACTTGGAAAGATTTCCAGTTAAGACATAATAGTGAATTGGTAGATATCTTTGGCAACTTTATTAATCGTGCCCTGGTATTGATGCATAAACTTTGTGGTGGAAAAGTGCCCACTTACCATGAAGAAGAACAAACCGAATTGGATTTGGCATTAATTAAAGATGTTATTGCTGCCAAGAAAACCATAGAGCACTGTTTGGAAACCTACCATTTCAGAGATGGTATTTTTGAGGTGATAGACTTGGCACGAAAAGGCAATAAATACTTACAGGAAGTAGCACCTTGGTTATTGTCCAAAACGCCTGAAATGCAAGCAGAAAATCAGAAAAAAATTGACAACTGCCTGCATATTGCCCTTCAACTTTGTGCCAATTTAGCCATTTTCTCTAATCCATTCTTACCGTTTACCTCTAAGAAAATTTGTCACATGCTCACCGTAGTGGACAGAATGCTGGATTGGGAAAATGGAGGAAAAATGGACTTGTTGCGTAGAGGATACTCCTTGAGAGCTCCAGAATTATTATTCAGAAAGTTGGAGGATGCAGAAATTGAAAAGCAAAGGGAAAAATTGAAAAATAATGCAAAAGCTTCTATCCTTTTAGTAGAACCGGAAGCGGCTACAAAAACACTTCAAGAACAAAAGGAGACTATAGAATTTAGTGATTTTGAAAAAGTAGATTTAAGAGTTGGTACTATTTTAGCAGCGGAAAAGGTAAAAAAAGCAGACAAACTCTTACAACTGCAAGTTGATTTAGGTTTCGAAGTCCGTACCATCGTTTCCGGAATCGCATTGCATTACACACCTGAAGAAGTCGTAGGTAGGCAAGTGGTCGTGGTTGCCAACCTGGCACCCAGAAAAATGAGAGGTATTGAGAGTGCCGGTATGATTTTGATGAGTGAAGATGCCGAAGGGAAATTAGTATTTGTAAGCCCTGCAAATATTGCAGTTAATGGGTTAGAAGTAAGGTAGCACCCCAATAAAAATGATAGTAACACTAATATCAGATTTTGGATATAAGGATAATTCAATTGCTGTGTCAAAAGGTATTTTGATGCAGCAATCACCTCATATTCAAATTGTTGATATTACTCATGACGTACAACCTTTTAACATTACGCAATGTGGCTATCTGCTCAAGAGCAGTTATAATTTTTTTCCTAAGCTAACGGTGCACATCTCCTTATTTGGAGTTTTGGAATATAAACCTGCTGTTATTTTATTAATAAAAATTGACGAACAATATATTATTAGTGCAGATAATGGATTGTTAGAATTTACTTTTGATAACCATAAGACACAAATTTGGAAATTAAACAATAGCGAAAGCTACACTTTTACAGAATGGCTTAAACATTGTGGTCAATTATTAAATCAACTCGAAAACCTTGATGAAAATTGGATGCAGGCCAATCTAACCCAACATTTCACGGAAAGGGCTTTTTCTAATATCCAACCAAGGTTAACTCCCGAAGGTCATCTGGAATGCAGGGTTATTCATATAGACAATTATGGAAATATCATCTTAAATATCCATATTGATGAATTTGAAAAATTCAGGTCCAACAGGTCTTTTACCATATTCTCTCCAAAGCATCAAAGCATCAAAAAATTTATTAATAATTTTGAAAAACTAAGAGAAGGAGACCCTTTTAGCATGGTAAATAGTGCCGGTTACATTCAAATAGGCTTGTATCAAGGTAGTGCAGCCGATTTATTTGGTTATTCAATCTTTGATCCCAAGCGGTTAATTTACGATAAAATAAAAATAGAATTTAATTAGAAATGCTGAGAGTAGTAAAAATGATTTTTCAAAACGAGCAAATTGAAACTTTTAAAAGCTTATTTGAAGAAAGAAAAACTAAAATAAGAGGGCAGCAAGGCTGTACCCATTTGGAATTATGGCAAGACAATGATAATCCTCAGATATTTTTTACCTACAGCCATTGGAATCATCTGGAGGATTTGGAAAGATATAGAAAAAGTGATTTTTTTAAGGATACTTGGACTCAAACTAAGATTCTATTTGCCGCAAAAGCAGAAGCTTGGTCGGTAAATACGGTAAGTAGGGGAGGAGCTGTAACAACTCAAGAATAATTTAACCATATATCCACCTTTGGTTTTAAAAGAAATAAACAATAAAAAAATATAGTTTAATCTTTCCTTTACAAAATATTTCCAATAACTAAAAATTTTTGACTTACATTTGTTCGTCAAAATTATTTTTTTATGTCAGAAACATTAGAAATGGATACAAATGTAGCAATAAAGGCTATTCAAAGTATCAATGAAATTAAAACAATTTCGGTAATTGGTGCCGGTACAATGGGTAATGGTATTGTTCATGTATTTGCTCAATATGGTTTTAAAGTTCACATGATTGATATCTCTGAAACTGCTTTAAGCAAAGCTGTTGAAAAGATTGGTAAGAATATGGATCGCCAAATTGCCAAAGCCACTTTTACTGAAGAAGAAAAAGCTAAAGCTTTAGCCAACATCAGCACCTTTACAGTTCTTGCTGAGGGTGTAAAAGATGCAGATTTAGTGGTAGAAGCTGCTACAGAAAATATTGATTTGAAAATTAAAATTTTCAAAGATATAGACAAGTTAGCTCCTGCACATGCTATCTTAGCTACAAATACTTCTTCTATCTCTATCACCAGAATTGGTTCTAACACATCCAGACCTAATCAAGTGATTGGTATGCACTTCATGAATCCTGTTCCGGTAATGAAGTTGATTGAAATCATCAATGGATATGCTACCGACAAAGCTACTACAAAGGTTATTCATGAGTTATCTACCTTTATTGGTAAAGTGCCTTGTGTAGTAAACGATTATCCTGGCTTTATTGCAAACAGAATCTTGATGCCTATGATTAATGAAGCTATCATGAGCTTGCAAGAAGGTGTTGCCGGTGTTGAAGAAATTGATACTATCATCAAATTAGGATTGGCTCATCCAATGGGTCCCTTACAATTGGCAGACTTTATTGGTTTAGATACTTGCTATTCTATCATGAATGTATTGCACATGGGATTTGGAAATCAAAAGTATGCACCATCTTCTCTTTTAGCCAATATGGTTCAAGCGGGATATTTAGGTGTTAAATCTGGCGAAGGATTTTATAAATATACAGCAGGAAGCAAAGAATTGGTTGTGAGCGAAAGATTTGCAGATAAAAAATGGAAAGCCTAAGAGCTTAACTATAAAATAAAAAAACCGACAATTAAGATTGTCGGTTTTTTTTATAGTTTATCAAAACTCACATTTTGTTAAGATACTACCATTGATTTTTTAAAAGGGTTGCTTTATTTCAATTTCAAAGTTTGCCCTAATTGTATGGCTCCATTGGCAGGTAAATGGTTTAATTTTATCAATTCTTGAGTGGTCAAACCATTATTTTTTGCGATCGAGAATAAAGTGTCTCCTTTTTTAACAATATGCTTATCCTTTGAAACTGGTGCTTGGTGGGACTTTATAGGTTCTTCAACCCTACTTTTAGCAACCACTTGCTCTTCTTTTTTTTCTTTTTGATAAGCAGTTATCTTTTTCTTTAATTGTTCCTGGCTTGCATTTATGGATGCTGCTGGTCTAGTAACATAAACCTTTTCTTCTACTGCTGTATTTTCTTTTTCTGAAACCTCTGACACTTCTTTAGATTTCAATTTTTCTTCTTTTTTATTGGTAATAATAGCCTCTGAGTTTTTCTTTCCATAAACAGATTTATCCAATTTAGCTTTTAATCTATCCAAGTCGCTCATGGGTTCTTCAGGAGCTTTGTCTTCTTTTACCGCTATAGCAATTTCTTGGGTTTCTATTTGAGGAGTATTTACTGTTACCGACTCTGGCTTTTCCGCTTTTAACGTTTCCTCAATTGCTGGTTCATTGGCAATATTATAAGCTTCTTGGGTTTTGGGTGTAATGGCAACATCAGGCGTAACAAGAGTATTTTTGGGCTCTTCTACTACTATTTCTTCATTGGAAGTGTTCTCTTTTGTCTTTTCTTTAGTTGGTAACTCTTCTTTAATATTGGAAACTATCTTTTGAATTTCTTTTTTTACCGGTGGTAGTCCATTTAAAGATAAAATACGTCCCACAAGAGGTTCTTCTCCGGCTCTTAATTTATTATATTCTCTTAGGGCTCCTAATCTAATACCAAACTCTTGTGCAACAGCAATAAGTCTGTCTCCGGCTCCAAATTTATATTGAGAAACGCTACCTGTTTTGTTTTTCTTATGCAAATAGATAAACATATCTTGCACTAAAGGCTCATCATGCAAATCATTAATTTCAAGTAGTTTAGTATATCTGATATTAAATTTATAAGCAGCATTCAACAACAAATCGCCCTTTTTGGCGTAGAAACCTTTAATGCCATTTTTTTCGGATTGAATATAATAATTCTTTAAAGGTTCATCATTGTTGTTTTCTAGTTGATCTTCAAAATCACCATAATCACCATAATCCGGAATGGCGGCAATGGTGTATTGTTGCAGATTATATCTTTCAATAAGGTCAATAATTTTTTGTGCATAATTGGGATTGGTAGCATAACCACATCTTTTCAATTCCTTTGCCCAAGAGGAATAATCTTTTACATCCAAGGTAAACAAACCGGCATATCGCTTATTTGTCTTTAAAAAGTCGGAATGGTCTATATAAGAGGAGCTATCATTATTATATTTTCTAAAACACTCATCCTTTCTGTCATCTGTATAGGTATAAGTTTCACCTGTCCAGTAATTTTTACATTTTATTCCAAAATGATTATTAGCATTAAGACAAAGTTCACTTTTGCCAAAAGCGGTCTCATAAAGTCCTTGGGCCAATTTAACAGCAGCCGGAATCCCGGTACGTTGCTGTTCCCTGATAGCAAGATTTTTATATTTATTTATGTATTTAGCTACATAATCAGGAGTTTGAGCATTGCTCCAAGTGCTAAAAAGAATACTTAATATCGAAAAAAATAATACTTTTACTTTCATTTGAAATTTATATAATAAAAACGAAAAAATTTATAGGAAAATAATAGGCAGTATGGCGAAATTAAGAAATATTCTTTAATAATATTAACAACAAATTTAATAATAAAATCAAACTTCAGCCAAACTATTGATAGTTAAATATTTAATTTAATTATTTTATTTTTCGAATAATACTAATTCCATCTCTAATGGGCAACATTACAGTATGCACTCTTTTACTATTCAAAACATGATCATTGAATTTTTGAATATGTTTTGCTGCTTTACCTTGTTCTGATGATGCTTTTAGCACCTCTCCATGAAATAGGACATTATCTGCAATTATCACAGCACCTAAGGGTAGTTTTTCAATAAGCAGTTCAAAATATGCAATATAATTACCTTTATCTGCATCCAAAAAGACTAAATCAAATGGTTCATTTAAACTTGGAATTATTTCTAAAGCAGGTCCAATATGTTGAATAATACAATCTTGCATTTGGGCAGCCTTCCAATATTTCTTTCTAATTTCTTCTAACTTTGTATCAATATCTATGGTATGCAGCTTTCCTCCTAGCTGCAACCCTTTTGCCAGACAAATGGCAGAGTAACCGGTGTAAGTACCCAATTCTAAAATATTTTTTGGCTTAATCATCTGGCTTAATAAAGTCAGCAAAGAACCTTGAAAAGCTCCTGAAAGCATGTGGGCACCGTGCACATGAGCTTGGGTGTCTTCATTTAATTGTTGAAGCACGTCATCTTCTTTTTCAGTATATGCACTCACATACTGATGCACCTCATTTTTAATAATCCAACTGTTTTCCATTAGAAATTCGGCATTAATCTTCTTTCAGAATAAAATTCATTAAAATAGGCTACTACTTCATCGGCAGTATCATATAACTTAATAAGATTCAGGTCTAGCTCATCGATATTATGAAAGCCTTCATACATCGTATTTTTCATCCAATCAAACAAGCCCTGCCAGTATTCTTTACCTACACAAACCAAAGGTAGATTAATCGTTTTTTGGGTTTGAACTAAAGTTGCAATTTCAAAAAACTCATCCATCGTACCAAAACCTCCCGGCATCATTACAAATCCTTGAGCATATTTGGTAAACATTAATTTTCGGGTAAAGAAATAATCAAAACTCAACATTTTATCAATATCAATAAAAGGATTACTATGTTGTTCATGTGGTAATTCTATATTTACTCCAACGGAAGGACCACCCGCTTCAAAAGCTCCTTTATTTGCAGCTTCCATAATACCCGGGCCACCTCCTGTAATTATTCCAAAACCCGCCTGAGAAAGCTTTTGGGCTATTTCTGTGGCTAAAAAATAGTATTTATTGTTCTGTTTAGTTCTTGCAGACCCAAAGATGGACACACAAGGTCCTATTCTGTTTAACTTTTCAAAGCCATCCACCAATTCGGCCATTATTTTAAATATTTGCCAGCTGGAATGCCCACTCGACTCTGTCCATAATCTAGGTTTGATCTTTTTTACTATTGCTGCCATTTATATAAGTATTTCTATTTTTTATAATTCTTCTATCGTCCTAATGCTCAAAGGTAAATATTATTTTATATTTAAAAAAAGGAAGAATAAGTTCAGACTATAAAAAGAGCTTTAATTTTTCCGAATAATATTTTTAATCAAGGAAATTTTTAAAAGATAAATAGGTTATATCTATTATTTTTAAGATATTTGTAGATTCTAACAAAAAATATAATTATGGCTTTTAATCCGGCAGATCAGATTCAGGATTTACAGTATTTTGGTGAGTTTGGTGGGGTAAACCCATCTATCTCCGACTCTTCAACCTATACATTTTTATCCGCAAAAAAGATGTTTGACACCTTTGAGGGTAATGCAGAGGGTTGTTATCTTTATTCCAGGCATTCTTCGCCCAGCAATTTATATTTAGGGCAAGCATTAGCGGCATTAGAAAACACAGAAGCAGCTAATGTTACCGCTTCGGGTATGGGTGCCATCACATCGGTACTTTTACAATTGTGCAAAGCAGGGGAACACATCGTTTCCAGTAGAACTGTTTATGGTGGAACTTATGCTTTTATGAAAAATTTTCTGCCTAGGTTAAATATTAAAACTACTTTCGTTGATAGTACCAACTTAGAAGCTGTAGAAAAAGCGATTACAAAAAAAACAAAAGTATTATATTGTGAAGCGGTAAGTAATCCTTTATTGGAAATTACCGATTTGAAAGCAATGTCAGATTTAGCTAAAAAATACAGTTTAAAATTAGTAGTGGACAATACTTTCTCGCCTTTAACTATCGCCCCAAAAGATTTAGGGGCAGATGTGGTCATTCATAGTTTAACCAAGTTTATCAATGGAAGTAGTGATACCGTAGGTGGGGTTATTTGTGGCACCCAGGATTTTATTAACGAGCTAAGAAGTGTAAACGATGGTGCTGCTATGCTTTTGGGGCCGACAATGGACAGCTTAAGAAGTGCCAGTATTCTAAAAAATTTAAGGACCCTTCATATTCGTATTAAACAACATTCTCATAATGCACTATACCTTGCAGAACAATTTGAGAAAGATGGTATTAAGGTTGCTTATCCTGGTTTAAAAAAACATCCGGGTCATAAATTGTACAAGAAAATGTATAATAAAGAATATGGATTTGGAGGTATGTTGGCAATAGATGCCGGCAGCTTGGACAAGGCTAATGCCTTAATGGAAATGATGCAGAATGAAAATATAGGATATTTAGCTGTAAGTTTAGGGTTCTACAAAACTTTATTCAGTGCTCCCGGTACCTCCACTTCGAGTGAAATTCCAATGGAAGAACAATCTGAAATGGGCTTGTCTGATGGTCTTATTCGCTTTTCTATTGGTTTAGATAACGATATTGAGCGTACTTATAAAAAGATAAAAACCTGCATGAAAAAAACAGGAGTTTTATAATTTTTTATACTTTAAGAATTGTATTCCCCAAACTTAATTTATCTTAGTTTGGGGAATTTTTTCTTTAATAAATTAGATACCATTCTTTACAAAAAGATATTTTCATAAAAGAAAGTGTAAATTTGAATATAAATTTTTTTAAAAATCTGGTAAATAAACACTGGTCTTATTTGAGTAGTTTTGCAAAACCAAAATAAAAGGTCATCCTAACGAAGTTAGAGAAATCTATTCTAGCTTCCAAAGCAGCCATACCAATAATCAGAACCGAAGGAACTCACGATAACAATAAAAATTCAAATGGAAACGTACATTTCAATACTTAGAGGCATAAATGTAAATGGTCAAAAACTTATTAAAATGGATGCCTTACGTAAGATGTATGAGCATTTAGACTTTCAAGATGTTAAGTCTTATGTTCAAAGTGGCAATATCATTTTTTCGACACAAAAAGCAAGCCCCGAAGTTCTTGCAAATACCATCACCGAACAAATAGCAAAGGATTTCGGTTTTGATGTTCCTATAATAGTTTTGACTATAGACAACCTAAAACAAATAATAGAAAGTAACCCATTGTTAAAAGACAATAGTATAGACACTTCGTTTTTACATATTACATTTTTGGCAGCGACACCTCAATTTTTTGACCGGGAACAAATAGAAGAAAAGAAAAATGATGGAGAGCAAATTAGTTTTTCGGATAATGCGGTTTATCTGTATTGTCCTAAGGGTTATGGAGCAACAAAACTTTCAAATAGTTTTTTGGAAAAAAAATTAAAAGTAAATGCTACCACAAGAAATTGGAAAACCTCTAACGAGCTTTTGAAAATAGCACAAAAAACAAGCTAAAACAATTGCTATTTGTGGACATCATTACTAATACCATTTACATATATTACATAGTCCAATCAATTGATGAGAAAAAATAGCTA
>DAOMPL010000064.1:0-12495 GCA_035444785.1 Edaphocola sp.
AGCATGAAAAGCAAACTATAAGCCAACTCCACTGGATTGCTTCGGGCAAAGCCCTAGCAAAGACGAAAGGCACGCAATCCATCATTCTGACCGACAGCGTTTTTTTTTATCATCCGAGCTATGCACTTCGTCTTTGCGAGCCGAAGGCGAAGCAATCCAGAAAGAAGAACTCAGCATGAAAAGCAAACTATAAGCCAACTCCACTGGATTGCTTCGGGCAAAGCCCTCGCAAAGACGAAAGGCACGCAATCCATCATTCTGACCGACGGCGTTTTTTTTCGTCATCCCGACCGGAGAAAGTGATTCGTATTGAAAAGGAGAATCACTTTCGAAGTGGAGCAATCTCCTTTTAGTAGCCGTTCTTCACTCCTTCCCCCAAAGGGTTGGTGTACTCACCAACTGAAAGACAGAATGTGGTTGGTAAGGATACCAACCACAGGAGAAAAGAAATATTAGATTATTCTATGTCAAGTGCTTTACCATTAGGTATTACTAATTTTTCAATTAACTGAAAATCACTTTCTTCATAACGGAAGGGAAAATAATTATTGTTAGCACGGCACTTATCCTCATCATAATCCTCCTCCTCCCAATCTAATTCATGCAAATCAAAAATAATATTATGACCATAGCTCAAAAAAGGAATAGCAAAGCTATTTTCATATTTGACATACCAAGCATGCTGAGAGAAGCAACCTTCTTCTCCACAAGTGCATATTAGATTACGATCAAAGTAATTATGGTGGTTGGGCATTAAATTAAAAATCCCTTTTCCTATACCTAAGCTGTGCCATTGATCAAAGTCAGTGAAATGGTTTTTATTTAGCCAATAGTTTAAAAGAACACTTCCATTTTCTTTTCTTAATATTTTATATTTCAATGTTGTATTTTGCTCTAAATCATCTAATTGAACAAATAATGATTGTTTTAGTAACTCATTAATTGGAATGACAGGTTTGTGATAATCGTCATAAGGATCTCTAGGGTCGAAATCATCATATTCCCCAAATCTACGAAAATGTTTATCTTCCCAATACCATATTTCATATAAACCCAAACCAGGTGGCATTAAACAAAAATAAGCATGCTCAAAAACACCTTTACCATATCTATTGGCAAAATCGATAGTTTCTTTCAATATTATTTTATCTTCTTGTATGCTTTTTATAGCCTCTTTTTCTATAATCAAGAAATAAGGAATTTCTTCAAACATGTCTATGAATTTTAACTCAATTCTGTACTTTTAAGAACGTAATATTGCCAATATAATTATCTTTAAGGGGTTCTAAAATCAATTTTTTTTTCAATTTATAAAGAAACAGATACCTTTATTAGAAAAGCGTAGAACCCTTTAATGTTATTCTTAAAATTTTAGGCTAAAGTATAAATTATTTTTATGTTTTCATAATATTTCTATTGTTTTTTGTCTATCTTTCTGTCAAACTATCTATCTGTAAATGAATAATATATTTGATACTTAAGATAGCCCTATTATTTGCTCAAACCGAAAAATATTATATATCCTGGATTACTTTTTTTGTCAACATTCAACAATATATTACCTAAAGTAGCTCGAAACATTTCGAAATCAATAACCAAGCTTAATCGCTCTAAAGGATTTCCTATTGAAGATAACTTTTCTGCTGTTTCGGTTTCGTCAAATAAACTTTTTTTTTGTAATTTTTTAGTTTTGCATTTTGAACAGTTTTGTTATACATATACAAGTATAATCAATTTAATATCAAAGAATTAATTTTTTGAAGTCTCCCTAAATTTAATTTACTCGGATTTTTTTTGAATTATCAGACTTCAAAAAGCCACTGATTAAGATTGTAATAATTAAAACCATCAAATTATTTTACATTCTACTAATTCAATTATCTTTGCAAAATGGAAAATGAAAACATTAACCCTCAAGAAAAATTAAAGTTTGAACACAAACCGCCTCAGCGGAATAATGCCATGGGTAAACTTAAAACCATTAGGGATACTTTCATGGGACTCATGTATATTTTAGTAGCCATTGCATTAGTATGGGCAGAAAAAACAGGATACACTACTTTCGGCTTAAAATTCACGTATGCTTTAGCTGCAGTATTTTCCGTCTATGGTTTATTTAGATTGTATCGTGCATTAATTTTAAAAAAATAATTTATGGCAATCCGATATTTTGAGGAAGAAAGCACTAAGTCTGGTTTAAAACAAAGACGACTTCTGTCTTCCTTTATTGAAAATTCTATTCTCCAAAAACATTTAGAACTAACTAAAATTCAGATTCATTATATTTTTTGTAATGATGAACAGCTCTTGGAGAAGAATATCCAATTTCTGAATCATAATACACTCACCGATATTTTAACTTTTGATCTATCGGAAACTGAGGAGGAATTATTTTCCGAAATTTATATCAGTATAGAACGAGTGAGAGATAATGCCAATATTCATAAGACTACCTACCAACAAGAGTTACACCGGGTCATTTTTCATGGAGCCTTGCATCTCTGTGGCTTCAAAGACAAAACCGAAGAACAAGAAAAAGAAATGCGTCATCAAGAGGACCTTTGCATAAATCAATATTTTGGAAAATAACAATAATAAATTCATGAAACTCCCCCATATTATTTTTGAAAACGATAATTATATAGCTTTTAATAAACCCAGCGGATTGTTAAGTATTCCTGATCGCTTCAATCCGGAAACAGAAAACCTTTACCATATTGTACGTTCTCAATATCCGAATATTATTACGGTTCATAGAATAGATAAAGATACAAGTGGGCTGATTATTTTTGCAAAAAATGAGACTAGTCATAAATATTTGTCCCAGCTATTTGAAAGCCACCAAATTGAAAAGTATTACACTGCCATTGTCAATGGAAGATTAATAAAAAATCAAGACAGTATCCATCTGGCTATATTAGAAAACCCTGCTAAAAAAGGCAGTATGATGATTCACAAAAAAGGGAAAGCTGCTCATACCGATTATGAATTATTAAAAGAATGGCGGGCTTATAGTCTTTTAAGGCTTCAAATCCATACCGGTCGCACCCATCAAATAAGGGTGCATTTACAATATTTAGGTCATCCAATAGTTGGAGATAAAATATATGGAAATGGTCAGGGTATTTTTATTTCTTCTTTGAAAAAGAATTTCAAAATCAATTCTTTGGTTGAGGACGAAAAACCAATTTTAAATCGCCTAGCCCTTCATGCTTCTCTATTAAATTTTAAAGATAGTAATGGAGAAACGATAAGCATCGTTGCCGAATTACCCAAGGACATGAGTGCCTGCATAAAGCAATTAGACAAATGGTCTTAATTTATAGTTGGTAATAGATTGTTTTGAGATAGGCCATTTCCGGAATACCAATAGGATGATCCCAATCATGATGGGTCTTTAATATTACCCTTGGATGAATTTTTAATTTTTTAAATGCCTCTTGATGTGCTTTAAAAAAATCCTCTGTACTTATTCGGGAGGAACAAGAAGCCAATACCAATACTCCACCCTTCTTACATAAAGTCACTCCCATTTCGGCAAGCAATTTGTATTTTTTTATTGCAGTAAATATTTGGTCTCTTTGTTTGGCAAAAGAAGGAGGGTCTATGACTACAATATCAAATTGACGGCCCTCTTTTTGCAAATATTTTAATAGCTCAAAAGCATCCCCTAAAAGGATTTCGTGTTTACCCTTAAAATTATTTAATGCAGCATTATCCTGTGCCAAAGCTAATGCCTGCTTACTGATATCCACGCTAGAAACGGAAAGGGCACCACCGGCTAAAGCATGTACAGAAAACCCACCTGCATAAGCAAACACATCCAATACAGTTTTACCCTTACTCATGGTTCCTACTTGATGACGGTTGAATCGATGGTCTAAGAAATAGCCGGTCTTATGACCTTCCATTACATTAGCCTTAAACCGAACTCCATATTCTTGAAAAATGATATTGGCTTGTTCTAACTGTCCGAAAATAAGGGTCCCATCTTCTAAGTCCGGATATGTTTTGATTAGATTTCTTCCTGTCCTTAAAACTATTGCTGAAACTTGAAATAAGGAAGAGATAGCCTTTTGAATCCACTCTAAATAAGGCAGCCAAATTCCGGAATATATTTTTAACACCGCAACATTCTCATAAATATCAATCACCATTCCGGGTAAGCCATCACTCTCACCATACACCCAACGAAAGGCAGAAGTGATACCCTGATTCAAATAGGGATTTCTTAGTACTAAGGCTTGCTTTAAACGATTTTCAAAAAAATCTGAATCAATATTTAATGCTTTATTTGCAGATAATATTTTTATTCGGATTGGAGATTCCATATCTACCAAGCCCACCCCAATCAACTTATTGTCTTTTTGGGAAAACACAATGGCAACATCACCCGTTTGTGCATCCTCCTGAATTTTTACGATACTATTATTAAAAATCCAAGGGTGGCCTTTTTTCAAAATTACTTCTGCTTTAACATTAAGTTTGACTGCTACTTTTTTTGACATATATTGAAATCTAAAAGACTCTGTAAGAAAATGAAAAAAATAATTAAAAATTATTCATTTCCCATCATTAAATAAGCTTTGATAAACCCGTCTAAATCGCCATCCATCACCGGTTGCACATTGCCTACTTCAAAATTGGTACGATGGTCCTTAATCATTTTATAGGGATGAAAAACATAAGAACGAATCTGTGACCCCCACTCTATTTTCTTTTTATTGGCATTAGTTTCGTCTTTAGCAGCTTCCCTTTTTCTTAATTCTTCTTCATACAAACGGCTTTTCAACATTGCCATTGCTTTTTCTCTATTTCCCAACTGACTTCTTTCTGTTTGGCATATTACCACAATACCGGTAGGAATGTGGGTAAGCATTACTTTAGTTTCTACCTTATTCACATTCTGACCTCCTGCTCCACCACTTCTAGAAGTTTCCATTTTTACATCGCTATCCGGAATTTCAATATTGATAGTATCATCAATCAAGGGATAGACGAAGATAGAGGCAAAAGAGGTATGCCTGCGGGCATTGCTGTCAAAAGGTGATATTCTTACCAGTCTGTGCACGCCACTTTCACCTTTGAGTAAACCATAAGCAAACTCTCCTTCAAATTGAAAAGTAGCCGTTTTGATACCTGCACCGTCTCCCCACTGCCAGTCCAATTCAGATATTTTCCATCCCTGTTTTTGAGCATACATTCTGTACATCCTGGAGAGCATCTCTGCCCAGTCTTGGCTTTCTGTGCCACCTGCACCGGCATTTATTTGAACAATAGCAGTTAATTCGTCTTCAGGTTCGTTTAATGTGGATTTAAATTCGACTTCATCCAAAGCATTTTGAGCAAGTTCGAAAGCATTTTTCACCTCTTCCTCATCAACTTCACCCTCTTTCCAAAAATCAAAAAGCACCGAAAAGTCTTCAATTGCATTTTGAGTCTGTTGATAAAATCCCACCCAATATTTATTTATTTGGATTTCTTTCATTATGGATGTAGCTCTTTTTTCATCATCCCAAAATCCGGGTGCTGTGGACAATTGGAAATCGTTTTCAGCCTTTGCCTTTCTTTCTTCTACTTTTAAAAATTGATATAAATGTGCAAGCCTTTCTTGCATTGATTTTAACTGCTCTGAGGTCATTCTTCAGGATTGGAGATTGTTTAGATAAGAAGCAAAGATAATTAATAATAACTTGGCAAAAAACAAGTACATAATAAATATTTGCATTTTATATTTATTTTGAGTTAGATATTTTTCAAATTTACAAATAGGTATATAGTTTGATTTTAACCACTACCCAAACCTTTTTGGGAAAAAACTTCGCTTTTTTTTCCTTTTATTTCTGTTACAGATAAAAATAAAGCCAACCCTAAAGAGTTGGCTTTATAAAAATTTGCATACAACAATTACTTCACTACATTAAATCTTCTCATAATCAAACCCTTATCAGTTTCTATTTTTAAAAAATAGTTACCGGAAGGCAAGTTAGAGATATCAATATCGGTCTTAGATTTATCCATAACTTTTATCATATTAGCTTCTTGACCTAAGGTATTGTAAACTGCAATAGTTTGAAGTTTTAAATCTTTGGTTAAGGTAGCAACAGATAATTTGTTTTGAGCAGGTACAGGGAATACATCTATTTGTAATTCTGAATTTACTGCTTTTACACCTGTTTTAATATCTACATGAATCATTAATGAGGTGTCCATAGATCCACAATGGTTGCTCACAGTTAAAGAAACTGTATAGAATCCTTCGTTGGCATAAATATGACTTGGTTCCATAGCAGTTGAAGTTACACCATCACCAAAATCCCATAAATAATTGGTTACATCTTGTGGATTAATTGGAGCAAAATCTACACGTTTTGGATTAATCTCAAATCTTGGAACAAAATTAAATCCATCAACAGTAGCATCATTAAACCAATCGATATCTATATCATCAGTACTAACACATCCTAAAGCTGTGGTTACAACAACTGAGTAGTTTCCAGGTTGGTTGACGATAATACTTTGAGTGGTAGCCCCAGTATTCCAAACATAGGTACTTCCGGCATTTTGAGCATCTAAAACAATATTGTCATTTTTACAAATTGCAGTATCATTTCCTAAATCAACAATAGGTAAAGGATGAACAACAGCAATTGTAGTATCTCTAGTAACACAACCAGAAGCATTAGTCACTTTTACAGAATACTGACCGGCTGTAGTTACCACGATAGATTGAGAGGTGTCATTGGTATTCCAAAGGTAAGTGGCTCCCGGGTTTCCGGCACTTATAGTAGCACTAAACCCATTACAGAAGTAAACAGTATCTGGTAGTAATGCCTGAGGGTTTGGAGCTACTGTAACAACGATAGTATCTATTTTCACACATCCGGAAGCGTTAGTTTTGGTAACAGAATAAGTCCCGGTTGTATTTACATTTATTGAGGATGTTGTAGCACCGGTATTCCATAAATAAGTAGCACCAGTAGTAACTCCGGCATTTAACACTATGGAGCTTCCGGAGCAAATTGTAGTATCGTTACCCAAGTTAACCACCGGTTTTGCAATGATAGTAACAACGATGGTGTCCATAGTAGAACAAACAGATCCAGTTTTTGTTGCGGTTACAGTATAGGTACCGGCAGTAGTTACATTAATTGTTTCGGTAGTTGCTCCATTACTCCATAAATAAGAAGTTAAACTATTAGGGCCTGCATTCAAGGTTAATGAAGTACCCACACATATTGCCGTATCATTACCTAAATTCACTATAGGCTTTTGTGTAACGGTAACAGAAATAGTATCAGACTTAGAACAACCAAAAGAATTAGTTTTCAAAACAGAATAATTTCCTGTTGTGGTTATTGTAATAGTTTGAGTAGAAGCTCCTGTACTCCACAAATAAGTGCCACCCGTGTTTGTTCCTGCATCCAACACTAAAGAGTTTCCACTACAAATAACGGTATCATTTCCTAAATTTATATTTGGAGTAGGATTAACGGTTACAGAAATCGTATCATAAGCTTTACATCCGGCACCATTAGTTTTAATTACGGAATAAGTTCCGGTAGCGGTAACATTAATAGTTTGAGTGGTAGCTGCATTACTCCATAAATAAGAGCCTCCTACATTTGAACCTGCATTTAAAGTAACATTATTTCCGGAACAAATCGTAGTATCATTACCAAGATTAACAATAGGAAGTGGACTTACTGTTACATTTATGGTATCGGAAACCGAACAACCAGCAGTATTTGTTTTAACAACAGAAAAGCTTCCGGTAGTATCTACAACAATAGTTTGAGTACTAGCTCCATTGCTCCACAAATAAGTTCCACCTGTATTGGTGCCAGCATCTAAAGTAACTGTATTCCCAACACAAATTGTGGTATCATTACCTAGACCAATAGTCGGGTTTTGAGCAACGGCAACGGTAATCGTATCGGCAACAGAACATAATCCATCAGTTACGGTTACAGAATAAGTTCCGGCAGTATCAACTAAAATAGTTTGAGTACTTGCTCCATTACTCCACAAATAAGTAGCATTAGGATTAGAGTTTCCGGCATTTAAAGTTAAAGTATTTCCATTACAAATTGTAGTATCCACACCCAGGTTTACCACTGGAGGTACACAAGGAGTACGCACTACAAAGGTATAGTCTTCAAACTCTGTATAGGTAGTATTATCACAAGCAGAAGGACCTGTAGAACTTAAATAGTGCAATCCAACACGCATACGGGTAGCTCCTAATAATGCGGTTGCAGGTACTGTGAAGTTACCAGTTGCACTATTTGCATAAGCACTTGTTCCAAACATTTTTTCAGTTGCCTCAAAAATGCCATTATGATTCCAATCTACAAACACACTAAAACCATAAGTAGATGAGGTGTTTCCATTAATAGAAAAGTTTACTACAGCAGATTGTTCTTGTATGACTGTATCTGTTGAAGTGTAATCAGCATAACCATTTGGAGTGAAACCTGTATTTAATTTTGAAATATTTTGAACTGCTCCAGTGGTAGAAAAACTATTGATAAAATAATTGGCATTAGAACCTCCCGGGGTACAATAACATGCCATGAAACCCTTAACTTTCACCACCACAACATTTGAAACCGTATCCATATTACTTGTTGTGCAAGCAATATGATATCTATAACTAGTAGTATCTGTAATACCATTAGTCACAAAATAAGAAATTCCGGTTGCACCTACTATATTTGTCCATGTGGTACCCCCATCCAAAGACTGTTGCCAGTTACCAGAAATATTATTGGCAAGGGTAGAACCAGTGGTATTTAAAGTGAAAGACAAACTTGGACATATTAATGTATCCGTACTGGCAGCAATACCTGCATTTGGTGTTCCTGTACAATTTTCCATAAGCGTTTCAAATGAAATCGGACCTATCCAATCAGAATAAACACCACCACCACAATTTCTTCTTACAAAAACATCGTAATCGGTAACGCTAGTCAAACCAACTAAATTTTGAGTGGAATCATTAGTTACGTTAATCATTGTTCCATTACCCGGCAAAATGCCAGATAGACCATAGCTCAATTGATAATTATTAGGAGTAGCTCCATTGGCACTCCAACTAATGGTTGCAGTATGGTCTTGAATATTAGCAGCCATCAAACCAGAAGGTGTAACACAGGTAACCGTATCAGGAGGGATAATGCTAATAGCCAAGAAATTCATGATATTAGAGCCTGCTTGAACATCAAAAGTAATACTGTCAATTTGTTTAATTTGATTGGCAGCAGTAATATTTAATACATTTTCAAACAACTGTGGTCCAGTTCCGGCTTCTAATGCATTTGTATTTCTATTGATACGACCTACTTGTGAAGCCACTACAGAACCGGTAGTAGCGAACCAATCGGGCCAGGATAAAGCTGTAACTGCTTGTGTAGTACCATCTGTAAATTTAACTGTAGCATTAACAGTAGAAGCACCTGAACCACTCACTCCTAATACATAAACTTGTTTTGCTTTTTTAGGAGTTACAAATTTCAAAGAACCGGAAGTGTTACTGGTTCTTCTTAAACTGTTATTTTGACTATAATCTTTTAAAATAAATAATTTAGCAAGATTTGCAATATTCCTATTTGCAGGCACAAACTTAGTAGGCCCTGTGCTGGTAGGTGTAGCCTTAAAGTCTTGAGACACTAAAGCATAAGGAGCAGCATCTACACTATTGGTTGTAGAGCTCAATGCTGCACCAATACCATTAGCAATTACATCTTCATCAAAACCTATTAATGAGACCGGCACATAATCTGGTGCATTTAATGCTACCGTTACAACATTCGAAGTATCGGAAGCGCTGCTGTTAGCACAAGTTAAGATTAATCGATAGCTTACTGAATTACCACTCATAGTTTGAGCCAAATTCATATTGTTAGCACCTGTAATGTTTGTCCAGTTATTAAAGCCAGCCGGAGTAGATTGCCATTGATAAGAGATACCTAAACCAAAAGAGGTAGTAGTTCCAGCATTTAAAGTAAAGTTTTGACCTTGGTACAATTGGGTAGCCGTTGCAGAAATGGTTCCAGCGGTTGGAGTTCCGGAACAAGGTATGGCAGCAAGTACCATAAAGGTATAATCCTCCGCTTCTCCGTAAGAGGCACTTCCTAAATTATCACATGCTGTTGGGTTAGTAGAGAGATAATTGGCAACTACCCTCATCCTATGAGGTCCGGCAACAGCAGTTAATGGAACAGTAATGGAACCCGTTGCAGAAGTAACATAGGTACCTGCATTATATACTTTTTCTGTAGAACTAAAACTACCATCATTATCCCAATCTACCCATATAGCCATACCGGCAGAACTATTAGCTGAAGTGATAGAAAAATTAATACTTTGACCTTGAACTTGAGAAACTGACTGTGCCGAATAATTTGAATAAGAACCCGGACCTGAGGTGTTATTAATATTGGTAATACCATTGGTAGTAGTGAAATTACTAATTCCGTAGGTTGTACTTGTAGAAGTTACTTGACAATAACAATCCAAAAAAGATTTAATAACTACTAATTTAGGAGTAGAATAAGTAGAGCTTCCAGAACAGGTTACTTTACAACGATAATATTTAGTAGAAGTTTGAGTGGTAGCCTGGCTACCTAATGTACCTAAATTGGTAACATTAATTGTGAAAGCTGCATCGTCAGCACTTTCCCATTGATAGGTAACCCCTGAACCAGAAGTTAAATTTTGAAGGCTTAAATTAAAATTCACATTTGGACATACACTATCTACGTTTGATACCGTATTACCGGGATTTGGGGTACCAGCACATGGAGCTGTCGCATTCATTTCAAATTGAATTTGAGCAATATTAGTAGTTGCTGCATTTCTTCCTGAGGCAGTTGGTGGTGATGCAGGATTAGGATTCGTACCATCAGAATAAAAATATATTGCTTTATTAGCATCTGTTGTATAACCTTTCCAACTTGGAGTATTACCATAAGTAGATGTGTTTTCGTCAATTGCTACTACAAGGTTACTACTGCCATCCCAAAGAAAAGGAGTAGTAAGCGTTATTTCTAACCATTGATTTGCTGTTACATTGGCTTGAATGGTACCATTAAACACTTGGGTTAAATTGCCCAAAGCAATCCAATCAGTCGAAGAGCTAAAGGAGGTCTTAGAAGTATTTCCCAAGTAAATCACCCAGTCTTTCCAATTAGTAGTAGAAGCCGATGCCGTAGGTAAAAATTTTATTTTTGAAATAGAGGCATTTCCTCCTCCCCAACCTCCTGAATTTATTTCAGAAGCATATACAATTTGCTGGGTGTAACTATAATTATAAAGATAATATAAAGGCCAATAGGTACTTGTTCCTGTACCTGAGCCACCTATCGATACAGTAGTCTGAGCTTGAGCATTCCAACCAAAGCTTAAAAGCATTAAAATGAGGATAGCTTTCATTTTTTTCATAAAATTTGTCTTCATAAAGTAATAAAAAAGTAAATAAATTAAATAATCAACTAAGTAAGTCCTCTTAGGTTCAAAAGTACTTTCTGTTAAAAACTTGATAAAAGTAATACTTTTTTTTAATTAAACGAATTTTTTTAAAAAAAAATGAGCATAAAAACCAAACTGGTCTTGATGCTCATTTAACAACTATACAAATTTCTGAAAATAAAAAATGCTATTCCATAGCACACCTCATACTATTGCACCGTACAAATAATAGTAACATCTACCATGTCACCTATTAAAAAAGTTTTGGTACCATCTACTAAATTATATTGCTTCCGGTTCACTTTAAAAGTACCTTTAAAAACATTATTTTTAAAGGTAAACGGAATAGTTGCTTTTTTGCTCTTACCTTTAATAGTTAAGTCGCCGGTTACTGCATATCCATTTGCCGTTTTTACTATCGATGAAGATTTAAAACAAATATTAGGATATTTATTTACATAAAAAAAGTCTTTATCTCTTAAATGTTCAGTTCGGTCTTCGTCATCTGACAATACAGTCCTTGCATCAATACAAACATTGAAATAACTGGAGGCAAGTTGATTTTCATCAAAAACTATTGTACCTCCCATCCCTTTAAAAGTGCCGTCCACATTGCTAAATCCAAATTTACTTACATTAAATTTAACTATAGATAAATTTGAATTTATCTTCTGACCGAAGCTTGTAATGGCAGTAAATACAAAAAGTATTAATCCAATAATCTGAAATTTAATTATTCCTTTTTTCATTCTTTCTAATTTTAGCAAAAATACAAGATAGTAATTTTCAATTTCTCCTTTTAAAAATTTTATAACAAATTATTTGAAAACAATGATTTGAAAATAAATAAGTTTTACCTTTTACAGACATTAGCTAAATTCTTATCCTATTGTTGAATAATAGACCAAACTCTATTTTCTTGTCTTCCTTTTTTAATATAGAGTAATTATTCTCAATAAAGTTACAAATTTTGGAGTAATGGACAAAAATTAGGCTATTTTTTAGACGATATGTTCTAATAGA
>DAOMPL010000065.1:0-11393 GCA_035444785.1 Edaphocola sp.
TTTTGTGCGAAATAAAGTTAACATTTCTGTCAACCTATTTCAGGACAAGTCATTCTATTTATCATTTGTCCAAAATTCTGCTAATAGTTCTGCTTGGTCTAAAACCTTGGTTACTGAAACATTGTATTCGCCTGTTTCGGGGTCGTCTGGCGGATATTTGTATTTACGCAAAATCCGTTTTACCAAAACTCTCAACTTGGCTTGAACACTTTCTTTCAGTTGCCAGTCAATACTTGTGTTTCGTCTTACGCTGTCAACCAGTTCGTGTGCAATGGCTTTTAAAACATCGTCACCTAAAATTGTTTCTGCTTTTGGATTGTCTGCCAGTGCATCATAAAAAGCCAATTCGTCAACGCGTAAATTTAGTTTCTCTCCACGTTGGTCGGCTGCACGAATGTCTTTGGCAAGTTTGATTAGTTCTTCAATTACTGCTGCTGCTTCAATTAGTCCGCTTTGGTAGCGTTTAACTGCTTGTGCCAGCATTTCCGAAAACTTTTTGCTCTGTATTAAATTTGTCCGTGAACGGTTTTTGATTTCATTGTTTAGCAATCGTTTCAATAATTCAAGTGCCAAATTCTTTCTTGGCATTCCCTGAATTTCTGCCATAAACTCGTCTGAAAGAATGGAAATATCGGGTTTCTTAATTCCTGCTGCTTCAAACACATCAATCACTTCTTTTGAAACAATCGCATCATTTACAATTTGTCTGATAGCTGTTTCAATTTCTTCGTTGGTTTGTTTTTTCTGTGTTTCGTCAAACTTGGCAAACCTTGCTTTGATGGCTTGAAAGAAAGCCAAATCATCTCTTATCTCAAATGCTTTTTGATGTGGAACAGAAATAGCGAATGCCTTTGATAAATTGGTAACGTGGTCTTTAAAACGCTGCTTTCCGTTTCTTCCATCTTCGTCTTTTAATTCCAACAAATGGTTGGCAGCATCTAAAATGAAATTCAGTTTTAATCGTGGGTCAAGTTCAAAATATTTTCGATAGTCGAATGAGCCGAACATATCAACTACCAATTCATACAACTCAAGCATTTTGGCAACGGCTTCTTCCTGGTCGAATGCCAATTTCCCTTTGCCTTGATTTTCGGTGTAAATCGCTAATGCTTTTTTCAAATCCTGTGCAATGCCAATGTAGTCAACAACAAGCCCACCGTCTTTGTCGCCAAATACTCGGTTGACCCTTGCAATGGCTTGCATCAGGTTATGACCGTTCATTGGCTTGTCAATGTAAAGTGTATGCAAACAAGGTGCATCAAAACCCGTGAGCCACATATCACGAACAATCACCAATTTCAATTCATCTTTCGGGTCTTTCAATCGGTCGCCAATGGCTTTTCTTCTTGGTTTGTTTCTGATATGTTCCTGCCAATCTAAAGGGTCGGAAGCCGAACCTGTCATTATCACTTTTATTTTGCCTTTGTCGTCTGCTGCATCATACCAATGTGGTTTCAGTTTGATGATTTCATTTTGTAGTTCCACGCAAATTCTACGGCTCATACACACAATCATTCCTTTGCCGTCTGCGGCTGAAAGTCGTTGTTCAAAGTGTGCAACTAAGTCCAACGCCACTTGCTTTAATCGCTGAACGCTGCCAACAACGGCTTCTTTGCTTGCCCATTTTGCAAAGCGTTTTTGTTTTTCGGTCAGTTCATCGTTTTCGGTAACTTCTTCTACTCGCTGGTCTAATATTTTTTGGTCGTTTTCGCTTAATTCGATTTTTGCCAAACGACTTTCGTAATAAATGCGAACTGTTGCACCATCTAAAACGGCTTGTTGAATGTCATACACATCAATGTAGTTGCCGAAAACCGCTTGGGTGTTTTTATCTTCTTTTTCAATGGGTGTGCCTGTAAAACCTATAAATGTGGCATTGGGCAAAGCATCCCGCATATTTTTGGCAAAGCCATCAATAAAATCGTATTGGCTTCTGTGGGCTTCATCAGCTATCACCACAATGTTTCTGCGGTTGGTTAATTCAGGATATTTTGCTCCTTGAGTTTCGGGTAAAAACTTTTGAATGGTGGTAAAAATTACACCACCCGAAGCAACAGAAAGTTTGTCTTTCAAATCGTCTCGGCTTTCGGCTTGCTTTGGTTTTTGCCTGATGAGTTGTTCGCAGTTACCGAATGTTTCAAATAGTTGTTGGTCTAAATCATTTCGGTCGGTGAGAACCAAAATAGTAGGGTTGTTCATTTCTTCGGCTAAAACCAATTTGCCGGTATAGAAAACCATACTCAAACTTTTTCCGCTTCCTTGTGTATGCCAAACCACACCTGCCCGTTGGTCGCCTTGTGGTTGGTCTTTCACGGTTGGCAAACCAAAATGATTGGGCGGTTCGTTGGCAACATTTACTGGCGGTGATGCTGCCCTGATAGTGCTTTCAATGGCTTTGTTTACGGCATAGTATTGATGATAAGCCGCAATTTTCTTGATGGTTTTTTCTTTCGTTTTTTCAAACACAATGAAATGGCGAATAACATCCAACAAAGTTGCTTTGTTGAGCAAACCTTTTATCATTGGTTCCATTTCGGGTTCACGCTGACTGTCAACAACCGTGATGCCGTCTGCGGTTTTCCATTCCATAAAACGGCTGTAATCGCTGCTCAATGTTCCTGCTTTGGCAAACCAGCCATCGCTTACCAGCAGAAAAGTATTGTAGTTGAAAAGCGAAGGAATTAATTGCTTGTAGGTTTGCAGTTGGTTGTATGCTGCTTTTACATCGGCTGTTTCATCGGTGGCGTTTTTTAATTCTATTACCACTAATGGCAAACCGTTTACAAACAATACAATATCGGGTCGTTTGTTGTTGTGATTTTCTACTACCGTAAATTGATTGATGGCTAAAAACTCGTTTTTGTTCGGGTTTTCAAAATCAATGAGCCAAACTTTATCTGTTTTTGTTTTGCCTTCGCCAATGCTGAATTTCACGTCAACGCCTTCAGTGAGCATTTTGTGAAAATGCTCGTTGTTGTCGGCTAAACTTACAGTAACGGTGCGTAATGCTTTTTTAAATGCTTCTTCTCTGGCTTCTTCGGGAATGCTGGGGTTGAATTTGTCAATAGCGGTTTTCAATCGCTGTTGTAAAACCACTTCGGTATAATCTCTTTCCTTTCTATCACCTTCGGCAATATCAGGACCATACAACACTGTATATCCTAAATCTTCGCTTAGAATATCCAATGCAATTTGTTCTATTTCGCTTTCGGTGATGAAATTCTTCATTTAATGCCTTGATGTTGGTAAGTGATTACCGATATAACCTATATAAATATTGAAGTTCTCAGGATAAAAATGAAATCTCAGATTGCCAGTTTTAATATGCAACTCAAAACACTCTCGTCTTCCATCGGGCAAACTGAACACTCTCATATTGACAAGTTCTTGTTGTTGCATTGTAGAATTTGATTCAGGCGAAATATTTAATGCAGCGTTACTGTTTGCACTTCGATAATTGAAATTGCCTTCATTCCAATGATTTACCACATAGTTATCGAGTTCTCGAATCTTATCAATTATCTGTTCAAGATACGTTCCGCCAATAGCTAGTATTTGTGCTTCTACATTTGCACATAAAACTATCCTTGAAAAAAGTTCTTCTTGTCTTTCCCAAAAAGTTAGAGGCGTTAGTTCCCAGTTATTGTTTTCAATAAACGTATTGTATGATGCTAAATCATTAATGCAGGAATCGGTTGGAACACCTTGAAAGTTTAACCCGTAGAAAGCATTATAAAGACGGTATCTTTCATTGAAGTTTTCAATAGATGGTATTGGCTCATCAATTGAATTTATCTGTTGAAGCAAATTCGGTAACACCTGAATTGAGAACTGTTTATCTTCAAAATTTGAAAATGCTACTTCTGCAAATGTTCCTTCTTCTACTACTACATCCCAAATAGAATCGTGCTTTAGAAAGTTTTCATTTGCTTTTCGACCTTCAAATATGGTCTGTAAGGTTTGCAAGTTGCTTTCTAAGTCATTTGTAGCAGCATCAACATAGCTTGGATTAAACAGGTAATAATTAAACATTCTTCTTCAACCGAATTAAGTGTGAATAATCTATTTGGGTTTGGTCAAAAAAGCCTTTTGGCCAGTCGGTTAGTTCTCCTTTTTCTTTAATCTTAATTGGCTGAACATCAGGTTGGGAACTTCCTTCATTGTGATTGAAAAAGTTTATTGTTACTGCATCGTTATCGATTTTCTTTTCTGCAACACCAATTTGAATTCCATTTACCAAATGGTCACTATGCGTTTCAATAATTACGTTTACTCCTGAACTTGCAACCATTGCCAAAAATCTACCGATTCGTGATTGTGCAGAAGGGTGTAAATGGGCTTCTGGATTTTCAACAATGAAATAGCAACCCTTTTTTGCAGTTAAGCCAGTGGCAATAATTGGCAGTATATAGCTAATTCCAAAACCTAAGTTTGTTGAAAGAGTTGGGTCTGATACTGTAAATTGATTTTCAATTAAAACTTGTGCTGTCAAAGTGTTTGGACTTGTCTCTACTCGGATTTTTACGCCTTTCATTAAAAAGTCAAGCCAATGATTTACCTGGTCGATAAGATAATTTGATTGTGTTTCGCCAAATCGTCTTTCGTTTTCAATTTTATAATAGCCGTTTTCAAGTCCTAAAAGTTGTGCTGTTGTTTCGCCTTGCCAACCTGCGTTTGGGTAATCAAAGAACTGTAATTGTTGGCTGACTCTCGGCCCAATTCTTTCGGCATTCAAATAGTAAAATTCTTGTTTGAAAATTGGAAAGTTGGCTGATTCTGTCTTATCAAGTGCCTTTGGGGTTAAATACAATTTAGCATCACGATTATCCACTTCATAAGTAACAGTTACTTCTTCTTTCTCATTGAATAACCCAAGTCTAATTTCATTCAGTTCGGCATTACGATTCAACACAAAGCTGCTATTCCCAAGTGCTAAACAGTAAGCACCATTGAGTTGAACATTTAATCCGTTCACTTTATTTAACTGATATTCACCGTTTATCCAGTCTCCACAATGTTCTATAGTTCTTCTAAAGTATAATAATGCTTGAATGGTTGTGCTTTTGCCATTACCGTTAGCACCAGCCATTACAGTAAGTTGATTGATATTTATATCCGCATCAACAAAGCATTTGAATTGATTAATTTTTAAATGATTCATTATTTCAAATTATTGCTGATTACTTGTTCGGCAGCCTTAAATGCTGCTTGAATATTTGCTTTCGAGTTTGTGCTGTATGATAAATACAAAAACAGTTCTGTTTCATTTGAAACCTTTTCAGCTAATGGCATAGCAAATGATTCAAATGGATTAGCTGCTTTTAATTTATTAGAATCGGTTTCACTCAACAATACGCCCCAACTTACAAATAATGCTTTGTTGATTAACTGGCGATAAGCATCTGAATTGATATGTTCAACTTTGCATTTTCTGAATGAATATCTACCAAATAAATGGTGAGCATTCTTCATTGCATTGTCAAACAGATTTACATAATTTGAGTAATCAAATTTTTTGTCCTTGCTCAAAGTTTCAGTTAATGTATTCAGTTCAGATTCTATGTTTCCGCTGTAATTATTTAGTGTTTTATCGGCAGCATATTTTCTATGAAACATTATAAAACGCAAAGCCAATTCCTGTGCTTCCATTCGCACATCTTTAATGCTGTATCCAGTTGCTTCCTTAAAACTTGGAAGAGTTGCCATCTTGCGAAGTGCTACACGAAGCTCGTCACTTGATAAACAGTTTCTAATTTCTTGTGCATTAAGCGGCTGACCGCCAGTATTGATTCTTCTGAAAATATCATACTTCAATTTGAATGGAGAAGATGGGTCAATGACATTCACCGTTATTTGTGTCATATTAAACCATCTGTAATATTTAGCATCAATCGCCTTTTTAGGGTCTTTATGTGTATAAACTTTGCCGTCACACTTTTCTCCCAAATATTCGAGTTTACGAAGTTGAAATTTGTTGTCCATAAAATCTCTTATGGTGCTTAATCGTTGCAAACCATCAACTACAGAAATTCTACCTTCTTCGTCCTGTGCGAAATAGAACATAGGCAAAGGAATTCGCATCAAGATTGATTCAATAAGTCTTGATTTTCTTTGATTGTCCCAAACAAGATTTCTTTGAAAATCAGGTGTAAGGTTAATGTCACCACGACTTATCATATCGTAAATCTGATGCAACGAAAAGTTCTTTGTATCAACCCTTATTTTATCAGGGTCATAAGGCGTTTCGTCATCTTCTTCTTCGGTTTCTGTATCTTCTGAACCGAATTGCTGATTTGGATTTGATTGAACTAAAAACTCTTCCAATAATTCTTTTAATTGGTCAGTATCTTCTTCAAATTCAATCGCTTTTTCTAAAACTGTAAGCTTGTCATTTTTAAGTTGCAGTTTCAGAAGGTTTTTGCCATCTGTAACGGAAGCCAAATCAAAAACTACAATGCCTTCTTCTGCATTGGTTTCGTCAATTTTCAAACGAAGCAACATTTCTTCGTTTTCGCTGACCTTTATACTTATATCCATATAGTTCATTTCCGTGATATTTTTAATTTACAAATTTATGTTTATTTCTCCCTTCATCAATTTTGGGAGTAAGGTATCTCTCAAATTCATTAGGGATTGGTTTTCTTCAATGTTTTGTTCGGCTTGTAAACGGTTGGCTTGGGCAATTGCTCCAAATTTTTCAGCTAACTCTTTTGGTGGCATTGCAAATTTTGGTTTTTTCAAACCTTCAATTTTCAACATATTCACTGTTGTGCCGTTGGCGAAGCCAATGACTTGCTCTCTCACTTGTGTTTGCAAAAGCAAATGATAAATGAAGTCGGGACTTAAATGGCAATTCGGCTTTGGTCGTAAGCGGTAAATGTGATGGCTGAAAATTCCGTGTTCGCCATAAAATTGCGGAACAATTGCAGGGTAGCCAATCAATAAATATTTATGACCTTGCTCGGTGTTGGCAACAATTACTTCTCCTGCATTTACAATGTGTTTGTCTTTAAACTCTCCGCTGTAATATTTTATGCCTATGGTTTTGTAGCCACCACCTTCTAAAACTGAATTCAAATTGTGCATTGGTGTTGCATCGCTTTCAGCAAGCCCTGCACCTTTGTAACTCAATCCACGGTCGGCATCAAATACGTCTTCAAAAGTTGCCACCTTCCACCCAACAGGAATTTTACCAATTTCGGTTTCCTGAAATTTGCCTGTGGCATTGGGGAAATTAAAATCAACAAACCATTCTTTGAAAATGGCTTTTGCCATTTCTTCCAGCGTTTTATTGATTTGTTGGTTCAGTTCTATGGCATCGTCTAAACTGGAAAGTATGGATGCAATGCGTTGTTGGGTTTTAAGGTCGGGCGCAACTATTTCTATTTCATTTAAAACGGGAACTGTCATACTCGGAACAGCCGAACCAACATTCATTTCAGCATAATTGAACGTTGTTAGCTTGTAATATAGGAACTTTGGGTCAACTAACTTTTGATTGACTTTAGTCCAAAACATTGTATCAACTGTCCAAAATGGTTTGTCCAAATAGTAGATGTTATTCAGCGAACCTTTTCGTGGAATTAAAATTGAAACTTCATCATAAATTGCTTTGTCAACATATCGCATAATTCCACCACTTCCATATGCAGGGATTTTTCCTTCTGCAAGTGCTTTATGGTCTTTGCCATATTTAACTTCCAAAAGTTCTCCAAGTTGATATGTTTTCCATTCACTCATTATTTTTCCAGATATAAGAATGATTGAGGTGGGGTTAAGTTAAAATCTTCTTTCAGGCAAAGCGGCTTACGATACTTTTTGGTTTTTTTGATTTTGATGGCATAGCCAATTTCCCTTTCCGCAAAGTATTGGTAAAAGTAATCTTCATCAATACCCGCAAAGCGTTTAGTCTTTTGCCACAAACCTGCCAATGAATCATTGATAATGCTATCTATTTCAAATTCACCAATTACTTTTTGCATTGGAGAAGAGGCATAAACAACTACCGTTTTAATTTCCTGATTTTTGAAAATGGCTTTACGGAACTCAAATTTTTTGCTTCCGTCAAAAATCCGCTCGGCAAATTCAGGTTTAATAGACAATAATACTTTCATTCGTTGCTGTTTCTTTTAATATGGTTAAAAACTGTTCTTTCGTAATTTTTTTCAATCCCCTTAGTTCATTGTCAGCACCTGAAATAATTCCAAGGTCTAACAATGTTTGTCGGTTCATTCGTTTACCCAACTGAAAGGAATAAACGTAAAGGAAATTTATAATGAAAGGTCGATAATTGGGATTCCAGTCCCAATATTTTTTCAACTCTTCATTGCTAAAAACACTTCTTTTTCTACACTTAGAAATAAAGTCGGCTTCATCTTTAATTTTATCAATCTTATCTTCTGCAATGGCAATAGTAGTGATGACACTGCTGTAATAAGCACTTTTTCCTTTTTCGGCTGTTCTGTAAAACACAATGATGTCGCCCCGTTTTATGCCCCTTTCAATGGAGCGGCAAATATACACTTTGCTTAAAGCGTTTCGGTGCGGCTCGTGTTCAATGAAATTTTGCGGTGATTCGGTCTTTAAATACGAATCGGGTAACAGTTCGGTGTGATATTCAGGATAGATAGGAACAAGAAAAATATTGTTGTCGCTGATGCCAACAAATGGAAATGTCAATTTTGGATTTTCGACATTAAAATTGGGTTTAAAATCACGCACATAAACCAATTCACCGTTGTTTCCTTTAGTTCCATAAGGCACAAATCCCCAATCTTCCATTAAGGCAATCAGACGTTTTTGTTCATCTCTTTTATCAAAAATGGTTACATAGATTTCTTCTACTTTTTGAGCAATGGCATTGTCAAAAATTATCTTCATAAACCGCTCGCCCAACCTTACACCATTGCTTACCACTTTAAAAGTTCCAACTTTTAATCTCTTTTTAGGTTTGAACGAAGGGGTAATGTCAGAGTAAGGTTCTTCTTTATCTTCTGTTTTCAGAAAAAGAAAAGAAAGCAGTTTGCCGTTTTCATTGTTACTTGTAACATAAACCTTATCGTTCGCTTTTTTGTGAAACCACTTATCAAAACCCGGGTAATCTTCCTTTAGCGTATCAAAGAAAGGGTCGTCTAAATCCAATTCACCAAACAATTTTTGCTGAACACCTAAAACCTGATATTTAACTAATTCGGGGTTCTCAGCATAGATTTTTTCAAGGAACGAGTTTATTGTATAAATACGGTCAGCAATATCAAGGGCTGCTGCTTTAGTATGTATTTTCTTATCTTCTGAAATGAGCAAATCAACCCTGCCAACATATACTTCATTTAAAAGTTGGGTATCGTTTCTGTCATTGTCGTTGTGGTCATACTTAGCTGAAACTTGTTTTACTTCTTCAGGCATTGCAGCTATAGTAAGCAGTTGCTCATAGCTTTCTAATTTTATTCTTAATGTTTCAACAGTTATATGGTTCGGATTCTTTTCAATTTCCTGAATTGTAACAGGATGAATACACTTTTGATATTTCACTTTGTCGAGCCACTTGAATAAAATGCCAATGTCCTGATTAAAGACCCTTCCGGCTTCTCTGTGAATGATAATATTTGTGTCTAATAGGGCTTTCATCAGATGTTGTAACCAATGCTTTTTAAATTCTTCTTTATCGTTTTTTCTAAATCGCTGCGTTTGGCAAATTGCTCGGCTAATGTGGCGGTGAGTGTTTGCATTTTTTCTTCAAATGGTATTCCGTCTGTTTCTTCTTCTTCGGTGCCAACATACTTTCCGGGCATTAGTATGTAGTTGTTCTTTTTTACATCTTCAATGCTGGCACTTTTGCAAAAGCCGTCAATGTCTTGGTATTTGCCTTTTGGGTTTCGCCAGTTGTGGTAAGTGTCGGCAATTTGTTTCAGGTCTTTATCTGTGAGTTCTTTGTTTCTGCGGTTTATCAGCACGCCTAATTTTCGGGCATCAATAAACAGTATTTCATTGCTGCGGTTTCTGAATTTTCCGTTGGTTTTGTTGCGTGCCAAAAACCAAAGGCAAGCAGGTATTTGTGTATTGAAAAACAACTGTGCAGGCAAGCTCACCATACAATCAATCAGTCCTGCTTCAATCAGGTTTTTGCGTATTTCGCCTTCGTTGCCTGTGTTGCTGTTCATACTGCCGTTTGCCAACACAATACCTGCCGTTCCGTTGGGGCTCAATTTGTGTATGAAGTGTTGCAACCAAGCGTAGTTGGCGTTTCCTGTGGGTGGCACACCATATTTCCAGCGTATGTCGTCACGCAGTTGTTCGCCACTCCAGTCGCTGATGTTAAACGGTGGATTAGCCAAAATAAAATCGGCTTTCAGGTCTTTGTGTTTGTCGTCCAGAAACGTGTCGCCCAATTCAATCTTGGCATCAATGCCACGGATGGCAAGGTTCATTTTTGCCAATCGCAAGGTGGTTGGGTTGCTTTCCTGTCCGTAAATAGAAAGGTCTTTGATATTGCCCTGATGTTCTTCTACAAACTTTTCGCTTTGCACAAACATTCCACCGCTTCCGCAGCAGCCGTCATACACTCTGCCGTTGAATGGTTCAAGCATTTGCACCAATAGTTTTACAATGCTTTCAGGCGTGTAAAACTGTCCGCCTTTTTTGCCTTCGGCATCAGCAAACTGCCCCAAGAAATATTCATACACTCTGCCCAAAAGGTCTTTGGCAACGTGTCCTTTTTGATTAAAGCCAATGGTTCCAATCAGATCAATGAGTTCGCCAAGGCGTTGTTTATTCAGTTCTGGGTCGGCATAAATTTTTGGCAACACACCTTTCAAACTGCTGTTTTGCTTTTCAATGGCATCCATTGCATCGTCAATCAGCTTGCCGATGGTAGGTTGTTTGGCTCTGTCTTGGAGAAATTGCCAACGTGCTTTTTCAGGAACAAAGAAAATATTGTGAGCTAAGTATTCGTCAGCATCTTCGGGGTTTGCTCCTTCGTATTCGCCTTTGCCTTCCGAAAGTTTGTCATATAACTCGCTGAAAGCATCTGAAATATATTTTAAGAAAATAAGTCCCAATACAACGTGCTTGTATTCGGCAGCATCCATATTGCTCCGCATCTTGTCGGCTGCTGTCCACAGGGTTTTTTCTAAGTTCTTTATATCGGTCATTTTATATTGTTCATTGTTAAATTATAGTCGGTCAAAATACGTAAAAAAATGCTTGTTCTTGGCACAAATGTCATTCTGTGCGGTGGGAGATTTGGCTCTTTTGCTTTTGCCGAAGCGTTGGCTCTGTGTGTCGGGGCAAAAGCAAATGTGCCAAATGTGCGGCTGGCTAAAATTGAATTAAAAAAAATGTGCGGTGGGGAAAATAAAAAATACAGAAGGGTCGGCAATGAGTGTCGGCTTACT
>DAOMPL010000066.1:0-10994 GCA_035444785.1 Edaphocola sp.
TCTTATAATCTATTGACTAACAAACAAATAACAGTTAATCAGCAGACCCTAATTAATGAGACTCCTCTCCTACAACAAATAACTATTTCAACTCTTGAAGATTGACCAGTTTGGCATAAACTCCATTTTGTTGCATTAATTGTTGATGATTCCCTCTTTCGACTATTTGACCTTTGTCCATCACCAAAATTTCATCTGCATTATGAATGGTAGATAAACGATGGGCAATCACAATACTGGTACGGTTTCGCATCAATTCATTGATAGCATCTTGAACAATTTTTTCAGATTCGGTATCCAATGCAGAAGTAGCCTCGTCTAAAATCAATATGGAAGGGTCTTTTAACACAGCACGAGCAATAGTAATCCTTTGTCGCTCTCCACCGCTGAGCTTAGTACCTCTCTCGCCCACATTGCTTTGGTATTGTTGTTCTTTACCTTCAATAAAATGAGCTGCATTAGCAATCTTTGCGGCATTCTGAATAGCTGTTTGGCTCTTTCCTCCTGCCCCTAAACTGATATTAGCAGCGATGCTATCATTAAATAAAATTGCTTCTTGAGACACCACCCCTATTTGCTTTCTTAAATCGAATAGTTTTAAATCTCTTAAATCATTACCATCTATTAAAATCTTTCCGGAACTTACATCATGAAAGCGTGGGATCAAATCTGCCAGTGTGGACTTTCCGGAACCTGAAGCTCCCACTAAGGCTATCATTTTTCCTTTTTGCAAGCGAAAATTAATATCTTTTAAAATTTGTTTTTCACCATGAAAAAAGTCAACATGTTCAAAAACGATTTCCTCTTTGAAATCAGTAATGGGTAAGGCTTCTGACTTTTCAATAATTGTATTGGGTGTAGCTAAGAAATTGCTGATTCTATCTAAAGCAGCCGCTCCTTTTTGCATATTGAAAAATACGGAAGAAAGGTTTTTTAAAGGATTGATGATTTGATAAAACAAGGCAATATACACAAAGAAAAAAGGTCCCGTCAATCCGCTGTTGCCATTAAAAATAATTCTTCCACCCACAAATAAAATAATACAAACCACTAAAACTCCCAGTGTTTCAGACATGGGCGAACCGGCATCTCTTCGTGCAGCAATTTTATTTTTAGTACGGAATAAAATATTGTTCAGTTTTATAAACTTTGATCGTTGATGGCTCTCTGCATTAAAGGCTTTTACCACCTTAATGCCCACTAAGGTTTCATCGATAGTCCCTAATATTTCGCCTAATTTTTCCTGAGCCTCGCTAGATGGTTTCTTTAAAGACTTGCCTACCTTGCCAATAATCAAACCTGCCAAAGGCAAAAACACCAACATAAATAAAGTAAGGGATGGACTCATCACAAACATATACACCAATACGGAAATTATAGTTACCGGCTCTCTCAACACGGTTTCTATCACACCCACAATAGAGGTTTCTACTTCTGCCACATCATTGGTCATTTTTGAAATCAAATCTCCTTTCTTTTCTTCTGAAAAGTAGCTCACAGGCAATGCCAATGACTTGTCAAACATATCTTGACGCAGTTTTCTCAATACATTATTCCGTAAGGGATTCAAAACTCTCAATGACAAATAAAGGAATAAGTTTTTGAAAACTGTAGCCATCAAAATCAAGCCCACAGCATATCCCAAGGCAACCAGCTTACCATCATTAATTATAATTTGATTGAAAAAATTGGTTATCTTAGCCACCAGCCCCTTGCCAGAATTAGGTAGGGTTTGCACACCTGTAAATATGGTTTGCAACACCGGAGCTATCATGCTGAAAGTAAACAAGGCAAAAAAAGTAGAAAGTAAACTGCACACAAAATAAAGCAACAGTTTACTTTTCTCATTCTTTACATACCGCCAAAGTTTTGGAATATTCTTCACCCGTTTCTTTTACATTTATTCGATAGTATAACTCATTTCGCCACCTTTTTCATCCTTGAGCAAGATACCGGCGGTTGCCAGCATATCTCTGATTTTATCTGAGGTTTCAAAGTCTTTTCTAGTTTTTGCTTGCTTACGAATGTCTATCACCAATTGCATCACAGCATCTATCTTATCATCATCTGCCTGCTTCAAAGCCTGCAAGCCAAAAATATCCTCCAGATAAGTTTTAAAGGTCTCTTTTATCAAAGTTAATGTTGTGCTACTAATTGCATCAGCTTTTATTTGTCCCCCTTTAATGCCATTGATAACAGGAGCCATTTCAAAAAGATTGGCTAATACTTTTGCGGTGTTGAAATCATCATTCATGAAATCGGCACATGCTGCACACCATTTTTTTATTTGCTCATCTAAAGTAGCATCACTTGCAAGCACAACCTCACTTTCCAATTTCTGCAATACTTCATAACTCTCCCACAAACGCTTCAAAGCTCTTTCTGATGCTTGCAAGGCTTCATTAGAGAAATCTAAGGTACTTCTGTAATGTGATTGCAAAATATTAAAACGAATAACCATAGGATGATAAGCCTGCTCCAATAATGGATGGTCTCCACTGAACAATTCGGTAATCTTAATCACATTATTATAGCTTTTACCCATTTTTTTGCCATTAATGGTAATCATGTTGTTATGCATCCAGTAATTTACCGGAGCATGACCATGAGCTATGGTGGACTGAGCTATTTCACTTTCGTGGTGTGGAAATTGCAAGTCCATACCACCTCCATGGATATCAAATTTATCTCCAAGATATTTGCTGCTCATGGCAGAACATTCAATATGCCATCCCGGAAAACCTACACCCCAAGGGCTTTTCCAGCGCATGATATGTTCCGGGCTTGCATTTTTCCAAAGTGCAAAGTCGGCTTTATCTTTTTTCTCATCTTGACCATCCAATAGTCGTGTAGTTTCCAAAAGGTCTTCCAATACTCTTCCGGAAAGCTTACCATAAGGATAATCGGCAGCATATTTTTTTACATCAAAATATACGGAGCCATTTATTTCATAAGCATAACCCTTAGCTATAATATCCTCTATCATGCTGATTTGTTCAATGATATGGCCGGTAGCAGTAGGCTCTATTGAAGGCTCCAAACAGTTGAATCGCCTCATGCCCCAATGAAACAAACTGGTATATTTATGCACCAATTCCATAGGTTCCAATTTTTCTAAAATTGCTTTTTCACCTACCTTATCTTTGGCTTCGCGTCCTTCTTCTTCAAAGTGTCCGGCATCGGTAATATTTCGCACATAACGTACTTTATACCCTAAATGTTGCAAATAACGGTTTACCACATCAAAGGTAATATAGGGCCGGGCATGCCCCAGATGCGACTCTCCTGAAACCGTCGGGCCACACACATAAAGACCAACATATCCGGGAGTAATGGGTTCAAATTTTTCCTTAGCTCTATTATAAGAGTTGTAAATATATAAATCAGACATTATCTTCAATTAAAATCCTTGCAAAAATAGTCAATTTAAGATGGAATTTTTAGTTAAATAATAGTGGTATTAAAATCTGTGATAAAGAAGGCGAATAACTCCTGTTTCATTAGTAAAAAAACAATGCTATTCCATTACCCAATCATTTTTTTCATTTAAAAGATTGGAGCATCAAAAGAATGAATAATTACCAAGAAGCCTTTAAACAAGCTTTATTTCAAGACTTTATGGTTTTAAACAATACAGCCTAGTGGGTCTATATTTGTTGGCGATAGTCATTTCCTTTTTTAAAATACCCGCACTATTTATGGAATACACTCCATTAAAATTCCCTTCAATACTATTGGGTACCACCATAAATAATTTATCGTCAATAATATTAAATATATTTATTCTGGATGCAGGATTAGAACTTGGAACCTCTAATTTGCGATATTGTGTCAGATTGTTAATGTCAAACTCATAATAATTCATTTTTAAACCCGTAAGAGTGCTGCTTTCTTCACTGGAATCGAAATAATACGGATCTTCTGAAATATGAAGATAGAGCTTATCTCCAAAAGCTATTATGGACTGTGCCACCCTACCCTTTCCAAACAAAGCCTCTATATCAATCTCCCAATTTAAATCAAAATCGGTTTCATTATTTTTTATTCTAAAAATCTTTGAAGGCTTATGGGTATTAAACTGATTCCAACCCCAAGAGCTAAAATAAAGATTTCCGGCAGCATCTTTTGAAGTAGCATTATTTTCTGAAACGAAAAAACCTACCGTTTGTACTCCCGGATATTGAATTATTTTTTCAAAACTAAAGCTGGGAATATCAATTACAGCTACATAAAAGTTTTGTTCATTTTCACTGATTAAATTAAAATTTGCAGTTTCTAGAAAAGCGATACTCACATAAAGTTTATCCTCTTTATAGTCTAAAACCAATGAGCCGGTACGCACTAAATTATTTCCATATTCATCTTTAAATTGCACTCCCGGCCTAAAGGCTTCAATAAAAGGTTTTAAATCTAAAGAAGCACCTGTAATCATGGTGGTAGGATCAAATTTCTGAATGCTTTGTTGCCCCATATCTTCATTATAGAAAAACCCGGTATGGTCATCCACTATACACAACTTTCTGGCAGGGAAAAGGTTATTCTTACTAATAAAAATTTCACCGTCAATATACATCCTGTTTTGGGTATTTAGCGTCAGTCTAAAGATTCCCGGTGTAGAAGAATACCCTCTTTTATCTTTGGCCATGCTGTAAACATAGTTTTTCAAACTATGATGACCCGAAGAAGTGGAAGGGTCTGAATTAACAAAAACAGATTGGTCATTTATCAAATCATAAACACGATTAGGGTCAATATTATTTAAACTAAAACTAAAAAATCTGGTAATATCCACAGTGGATGCGTCTTCGGTCGCTAATACAAACTCATGATGGCTAAAGTCTGTTTTAGGAAGATTCATTTCATCTTCAATGTTTTTTACAGAACAAGAAACGCCTAAGGTAAGTATCAGAAAAAAGAATATTATTGGTTTCATCTCTTAAAAAGTATAAATCAGTTTTAGTCTATAATTTATTCCGGGGCTTTCCATCTTAAATTCATTATAGATTTTATAGTTTAATACATTTTTTAAGGCAAAGCTAAAGGCCATCCTATTATTTCCAACCTTGGTACTATAATTAATACCTAAGCCTAAAAGATGTTGTACCGGAATTATTCTACCGGTATTAATTTTAGATTGCCCCCAAAGCCTTAAAAAGCCATCCGGTTCAAATTGTTTTTCTATATAATCCAAATAATATTGATGTACATAAGAATAATCGGCAAATAGCAATAATGGATTTTTCAAATTTAAAAGCTTTTTAAAATCGTAAGAGCTGCTTAAATTAGTAAAATAAAAAGGCATATTTGCAATTCTGGCATTTTTATAATGCTGATTATTGAGTAAAGGATCATTGCTAGCATTAAGCCGGTAATTATTCCAGGTTAAGTTTCCGGACAGGTTAAAATTTTCTAGTGCCTGGTAATTTGCATCCAATTCCAAACCAAAACCTTTTACCTTATCCAAGTTCATAAAAATTGCTTGGTATTGATTGAGGGCTTTCAACCTGATAAGCTCCATCGTATTTCTATAATACACATTTGCCTCCGCACGGAACTTTTGAGATTGAAAAACATAGCCCAAATTAAAATTATTACTTTGTTCCGGCTTCAAGCTGTAATTAGGCAAAATCAAATTATTATCACCAAACACCTCTTCTTGGTCTGGAAGTCGGTAAGTATTTTCATAGGAAACCCGTAGGAAGTTTTGGTTATTTATAGTCCATTTAATAGCCTGAGTGAAGCTAAAACCGGTATTTGTAATATCTTTTCTCGGCACTACCACCTGATTAGGATAATCCTGTGGACGGCTTTGACCGCTAAGGTTTCCATATAAATATTTGAATTGGGTATTGGACTCCAGTTTTCCGTCAAAAAAATTAGCATTTAAACCTACATTGCTTATCATTTTTGAATAAAAAGTTCCTTTAGGATTGAGTTGGTCTAAGTTTGATTTTCGGTTATATTGATGCCATACCACATTAGCTTCCAATTGGTACCGGGTATCGAATAGATAGTTTAGATAAGTGCGGGAAGTGATTTGTTGCAATTCACTCCACAAATAACCATTTTTCAAGTTCAGGTTACCCATCTCCGATCCGGTCCCTGAGCTGTGCTTTCCTCCTTTCCAATCGAAAATTACATTTCTTAGGGTGTCAAACAATTCATTCTGAATCTTACTATAAACCATAAATTGATTGAGGCTTAACTTATGATTGAAGAAGTTCTTTTTAAATTTTAAGGAAGGAATAAAGTGTCCGTTTTCCTTTCTACTGACAGCACCAAAAGGCCTTGCACGGGAATAAGCATCATTTTGAATTTCTTTTTCTAAATCGAAAACATTCACTTTAAATTCAATTAAATCAGTCCAAAGCAAATCTCGTACTTGCACAAAAGCTTCTGTAGAATATTGTTTATAGGCATTATGAAACAATCTTGCTTTAATATAGTTCACTTGACCTGTTTGTGGATTCCTGAAAGGCAGATTATCAACAAGGTAATTATTCTTAGAATAGTTAAAAAAAGTATTGGTACCTACAAACAATTTATCTCTAAGCTTGATGGTAGCATTAATTGAAGCTATAAAGGTCCCGAAAGAACCTTGTTCTAACGATATAGACCCAGAAGTTTTTTTAGTATATGCCGGCACTAAATTTATGGCACTGCCCAAGGCATCGGTACCTATACTTGTAGGCAACACCCCTTTAAAAATCTCTACTCTATCGAGAGCATTCACCGGTACTTTTCCCAGACCGTAATTAGAACCTAAATAATCAATTGGAATATTATCATATAAAAACTTAACAGAATTTCCAGAAAATCCACCCACCATAATATTTTCAGAAGCTCCAAGGCCACCGGTATTTCTTATCTTGATACCCGGCACTCTGTTAATAATTTCTTCAAGTGCGTTGCTTCTTTGATTTTGAGATTTCAGACTGATAATATCTGCTTTAATACCACTATTCTTTAATTCAGTACTCTTGGTAAGGGCAGCAACTGTAAAGTTCTTCAGAATATATTGCTTAGCTGTTGTCTTAATGGGTATTTTTAAGAATGTTGTATTTGCAGCCGCAAGGTCAACTTCAAAAGGACCAAAGCTTTCACTAAAATAATAAGCATAGATTTGATAATGACCAAATGGGATATTTTCAAAAGAAAAATTTCCATTATTATCAGGAAATACGCTTAAATTTAGGGTAGGAGAAAAGATTTCAACATCACCTAAAAGGCTATCAGCCAAATGAGTTACTTTTCCCACAATATTGCCTCTACCCTCCCCAAAAGAAAGGTTAGACCACAAAAATAAAAAGAGGGAAAATATATATTTCATTAAAAATACTGCGTTGAAAACTTAAAACTAAACAAAAGCTACCCCATCAACATCAATGACATAGGATAGCTTTTGTTACTAAATTTTGAATTGTTTATTATTGTCCAAAGAAGTTACATTCATAAGAATTCCCTTCCGGATTAGTCATTGCAGGCTCCTTGGTTTTATCAATAGCATCTGTTTTAACCAATTTAAAATGAGCTGTGGAACCATTTGATAATGTTGCATCAAAATTTACAGTCCAAGTAGCTTCTGATTTTTCAAATTTGACATTAGTTGGTGCAAATCCAAAATTATAAGGAGGCATTCTGTTATTTTTCTGATTAATCACCAAGCTATCCTTAGTGCCAGTCCAGTTCCAATAATCATTAGCATAAGGATCAGGGAAAAAATTAGCAGCCTTATTGTTTAATACAAAATAAAACTTACCATCTTCTCTAAAGTCGTAACCTGAAACTAATTCTACGATACAGGCATCACTAGCAGGAATACCGGTAGTAGGCATCACACTAAAATCAACATTGGTCAGCTGCCAAGTTCCTACCATAACATCTTCCGGAACTGTGTTTTTTTCTTTTTTGTCACACCCGATTACTGCAAAAACCATCAGTGCAGCAGCTGCAATTACTAAACCTATTCTTTTCATAAAAACAAATATTTTTTTGCAAAGGTATTTCCAATAGCCCATTAAAAACATGACAAAAGTCTTGTTTAAAAAATCCATCAACTTCAATCCAAGAACTTATAAATAGAAATAGGAAAATAAAAAACCAAAAATTAATTCAATACACTGATTTAAAGATAAATATAAAATATTTTTTTACCATTACAATAAAAACATATATATAAGAACAAAACAGACAATCACTTAATTTTACAAAATTTGACAATACTTTGACTTAAAAGCATGAAGGTGAATTGATTTTCAGGAATAATGTCTGAACCACAATTTTTAGGATTAATTGCTCTAAACCGAATATAGCCTAGTAAATTTTTAATATTGAACCAATTACTAAGATTCGTTTATTTTTCCTATAGTACCTTTGCGACAAAAAAAAGATGAGCTTTTATTATCAGCTTTTAAACAGAACAGTTTTAGAAGACGGAACACAAATTGCAGTTTACAAACCTACCATACATACTCAGGGTGCTTGGAATCCTAAAGAACAGCACATGGCTCCGGCTACGGGTGTAATTTGTTCAGAATTAGAATATTTTCAAAAACAGTTTCAAGATAAAAAAATAATTGCCAGAATCAGTCTTGATATTTTAGGAATGATTTATTTGGATGAATTTTCAATTACTACGAAAATAATACGTCCGGGTAAAACTATTGAACTCTTAGAAAGCAAGTTTGAATCAAAGGGCAAGACCTGTATCATTGCAAGAACATGGCGGTTACAACAAGAAAATACCGCTACCATTGAAGGCATAGAAGACAAACCCATCGAAAACTATAAAACTTTACCTTATTGGAAAGGTATGAATATTTGGGGTGGAGGATATATTGACTCCATTTTAAACCATGTTAAAGTGGCTCAACACCAACCTGGACATAGCATTTCTTGGCTAACCAATGATTTGGAAATGGTGGAAGGTCAGGATACCAGTTCTTTCGTAAAGCTGATGGGAATGGTAGATACCATGAATGGCTTAGCTGTTAGACAAGGTGATAAATTTGAATATGCTTTTCCAAATGTCGATTTACAATTACATTTATACAGGATGCCTAAGGGCAATTGGTTAGGTTTGGAAGTGCAACAACAATATGGTAAGGATGGCATAGGACTAACATCTTCCGTATTACACGATGAAAATGGTTCCTTTGGACATGCTGAGCAAATATTAACTATTAGAAAGATGTCATCGACACAATAAAAAATCTTATTTTTGAACTTCAATTTTTATATGGGACAGAAAAAATTAGTAAGATTTGAGGCGATAAAACATTTTGAAAATGTTTTGGAATACCCTCAAGATATGCAGGGAAAATGGAATACTTTCTTTAAAAATGAGCATCCGATTGTATTGGAATTGGCCTGTGGCAAAGGAGAATATGCAGTAGGTTTGGGAAGAATGCATCCCAACAAAAACTTTATTGGTATTGATTTGAAAGGAAACCGAATTTGGAGAGGTGCCAAAACTGCATTAGAAGAAGGTTTGAACAATGTGGCCTTTGTTCGTTCCCACATCGATAAGATAAATAGCTATTTTAAAAAAGACGAAGTGGATGAAATATGGATAACTTTTCCTGATCCACAATTGAAAGGTGCTCGAATGAAGAAAAGGCTGACCTATTCTCGTTTTTTAAGGCTATATCAAAGTGTTTTGAAGACCGATGGATTTGTAAATTTAAAAACTGACAGTCCCGATTTATATTATTTTACCAAAAAAGTGATAGAAGTTTTTGAATTGAATTTGGTAGAAGACTTTGACAATATCTACCAACAAGAAAATATTAAGCCTGAACTAAAAATCAAAACACATTACGAAGGCTTAGATATTGCCGGAAGCAACCGTATTCATTATTTAAGATTCCAATTAAATAAAGAACTGCCTATAGAAAAAGATGCTATTTTAAAAGAGCTTTTTGTAAATCAAGAAAGCAAATAACACTATGAATTTAATCGAAAATGTTAGTTGAAGGAAATGATTTTTATTTTAACGAACAAGGCTTAATGGTCTTAACAGCCACTTTTCACTTGAAGAGAGGGTATTGTTGTGGAAACGGCTGTCTGCATTGTCCTTATAATTTTGAAAAAGTGAAAGAACCTAAAAAAAGCTTACTTTTAAAACAAAGGAAAGAACAAAAATGAACACATTGAAATATTTAGCTTTAGGCGATTCTTATACCATTGGAGAAGGTGTAAAAATAGAAGAAAACTTTCCAAATCAATTTGTAAAAATAGTAAAGGAAGATTTTGACATTTCCTTTGAAACACCAGAAATCGTTGCCACCACCGGTTGGACTACCGATGAGTTGTCGGTTGCAATAAAAGAAAGGAACATTTCCGGTTCATTTGATTTTGTTACACTATTAATTGGTGTGAACAACCAATACCGAAACAGAGATTTGGAAAATTTTAAACAAGAATTTTCAGAGCTTTTAAAGCAAGCTATATCCTTTGCAGATATGAATTACAAACGAGTTGTAGTCTTGTCTATCCCCGATTGGGGTCATACCCCTTATGCCCTTGAAAAAGGCTTTGATGAGCAAAATGTAGCCGACCAAATTAAAAAATATAATGAGATTGTCCTAGAAGTCACCTTATCAGAAGGTGTTCGATTTCTTGATATTACTACTCTTTCAAAAACTATGGCTCAGGAGGATAGGTCTAATCTTACTGAAGACGGCTTACATTATTCCCCGGCAGTATATAAAGAATGGGCAGCTTGCTTGGCAGGATTAGCGGCTAACTTATTTTGTGTTTAATGGGGATTAATATTTTTTTTACCTCCACTGAAACTCCGGCAATAAAAGATTTACATAAGCGTTAATTCCAACATTTAAAACAGAGCATTCTAAGTATCAATACAAGAAGTGCAGAAACAACAAACCAGATTAAGTATTTTTTGAAAATAAAGATTTTGAATTTTCATACCAAAATAACATATTAAATAGTCCAAAATGTGTTGTTGAAAATATAGTTGTAAGCACATGTAG
>DAOMPL010000067.1:0-10714 GCA_035444785.1 Edaphocola sp.
GTAAAGAGAAAGTGCTGAAAGGCAGTTTTGACAAGTACATCACCAGCGACAAAAACAAGAAAGGTACTTCCACTGTTGATAAAGAATTTTTGCAATCATTGGACAAATGGCGGGTGGACTTGGCTTTGAATATTGCGCTTCGCAACAAAGAAATAACGGAAGACGAACTCAATTTTATTGTTCAACATACGATTGATAGAATAATATTTTTGAGAATTGCCGAAGACCGAAATGCAGAGCCTTACGGAGCATTACAAACCGACATTAAAAATGGAACTTTTTACCAAAACCTTTTGTATCGTTTTTATCAAGCCGACCAAAAATACAATTCTGGACTTTTTGATTTTAAGAAAGATAAAATCAGCGAAAAAATTACGATTGACAACAAAGTCATTAAAGAGATAATTTCTGAATTGTATTATCCTGTTTGTCCTTACGAATTTTCAGTTTTAAGTGTAGAAATTTTAGGAAGTGCTTATGAACAGTTTTTAGGAAAACAAATATCACTTTCTAAAAACGGCAAAGCCGTAATTGAAGAAAAGCCCGAAGTAAGAAAAGCAGGTGGCGTGTATTATACACCGCAATATATCGTGGATTACATCGTAAAAAACACAATTGGCAAACTGACCAACCCTAACCCTTCCAAAGGAGGGGAAAGTATTACACCCAAAGAGGTGGCAAAACTAAAAATTGTTGACCCTGCCTGCGGCAGTGGCAGTTTTTTGATTGGTGCTTATCAGTTTTTATTAGATTGGCATAAAGATTATTACAATCAATTGAAAATGAATAATGGACAATTGAAAATTAAGGGAAGAAAAGAAGATGTTTTGACACCAACAGGCGAATTGACCACAGCCGAAAAGAAACGCATTTTGCTGAACAATATATACGGAGTGGATTTGGACAGTAATGCTGTGGAAGTAACCAAACTTTCTTTGTTGCTCAAATGTATGGAAGGCGAAACCAAAGAAACGATTGAAGCACAAACAAAACTCTTTCACGACCGCATTTTGCCAACGCTTGACAACAATATTAAAAGTGGAAATTCTTTAATTGACCTTGATTATTACGACCAAGAATTGGACTTTGGCATAGAAAGAAAAATAAAACCTTTCTCTTGGCAAAAAGCTTTTCCTGAAGTGTTTAAAAGAGATGTGCCTATTGATGAAAGATTGCCATATAAAAAACAATATCAACGAGTAAAGAAATTACAAGACGACACCGATAAATTACTTTCACAATTTATAAAAGAGCCAGAAGTAAAATTCCATAAAATGAACGGTGGGTTTGATGTAGTAATTGGAAATCCGCCTTATGTAAAAGTTTCAGACAAAAAGATTTTTGATTATTTCAATAATAAATTTGTTCATCAAGATTATCAGCAAGATTTGTATTTATTGTTTTTGGAGCAATACAAAATGCTTTTGGCAACAGGAGGAAAACTCGGTGTAATTATCCCAAATACTTGGTTGCAAAGTATCAAGTTTAGGAATATCAGAAGTTATTTGATGAATAATTATTATTGGGAAAAGATATTACACATTAAAGACAAAGTGTTTAATGCAGTTGTTGATACTCATGTTTTAGTTTTTGAAAAGAATGTAGAAATTAAAAACACAGAACTTGAAATTGATTTATTAAGCAATAAAGTAATTGAACCCTTTCAAATAATCAGTCAATTAAATCTACCTGATAATGGCGATGTCATTAATATATTAGCCAATGAAGAGCAGAAAAATTTGTTTGAGAAAATTCAAGTATTATCAAATTCAATTAAAGAAATAAGTAGTGTTTATAACGGTGTAAAGCCATTTGAAAAAGGCAAAGGAAAACCATCTCAAACGGCAGAAATTATGCAAACAAAACCTTTTGTTGCAGAAAATCAACCAAAACCCAAGGGCGAAAATTGGAGACCACTTTTGCGTGGAAGTTTGATGAACCGTTATCTGAATAATTGGAATAACAATAGTTGGATTGATTATGGCGAATGGCTTGCTGCGCCAAGAAACCTAAAAATTTGGGAAGCTGAAGAAAAAATTATAGTTCGTCAAACAGGCGACAGAATTATTGCAACAATTATTGAGAGAAATATAATTGCACGAGATAATTTACACATTGTTATTTCAAACAAATTAGACCATAAGTTTATTCTTGGAATCTTAAACTCAAAACTGACAGATTTTTATTATCAACAAATTAATCCCGAACGTGGCGAGGCTTTGGCACAAGTGAAAAAAGGACATGTTGAACAGTTGCCAATTCCAAAAAATATTTCTGACAAAAAACAAAACGAAATCATAAAACTCGTTGAACAACTTTTGACGCTTAACAAAGAACTGCAAGCCGTATCATTGCCAGACAAAAAAGAGCAGCTGCAAAACAGAATTTCATTTACAGAAGATAAGATAAACCAAATCATTTACGAGCTTTACGACTTAACGGAGGACGAAATTAAATTGATAGAAAAATAATGACGAATATACTCAGCACAGCACCCACAAGATTTTGACAATAGGCAAGCTGGACAGCTTCGAATCGACGGAGTTGCAAAATTTAAACCTGAAAAGAAAACAAAAAATCCTCCCTCCGTAAAAATAAATTTGCAAACCAACAACCTTTTGACGTTAAGCAAAAAACCTAGTGAAGCAAAGCTTAAACTTTGCTCAGCATTCCGACTATCTTTAAGGGCTTTTAATCCTGCAGGATTTTTATCCATCGGGCTAAGTGATACATTACAACAAGACGCTCTTGGCGAACCTGCTTCCAATGTCAAACTCTTATTATGTGCTTAAACTCTTACACAGCTTACCGAATTTAGCGGGCAGAAATGAATTAAAAGCCTCTATATTTTTTAAAATCAATTTTTCCAGTTAATATATTGCTGCTCGAATTGCTAATTCGAATCTGAAGAATTACTATATTTGCAAAAATAGCTTTTTAGACGGACTGCCGTAACGAACATCGTACCACGCGTGAAGACCTGTCGAAAGAAGGAGAAAAGTTGAAAATCCTATAAAGAGTAGGCAAAAAACAAAATTTTAATTATGCTTAAATATCAAATAAATTTCTTGTTGGTTTTTATGATGCTCACATTTTCATCAAATTTGTACGCTCAAAAAGATATAACTCAATTTCTTGGAATTCCTGTAGATGGAAGCAAATCTGAAATGATAAAAAAACTAAGAGATAAAGGATTTACAACTAATCCGAATGACAAGGATGTCTTAGTTGGCGAATTTAATGGAACAAAAGTCAATATACATGTTGTAACAAACAACAATAAAGTTTATCGAATTGCGGTTGCAGATGCCAACACAATGGATGAGGCGAGCATTAGAATAAGGTTTAATAAACTTTGTCAACAATTTCAGGATAATAAAAAGTATATATCAGGTTCAGATTCCGAGTATCAAATTCCAGAAGATGAAGATATTTCTCTTGAACTAACAGTCAAAAACAAACAATTTGAAGCAGTCTTTTATCAGCAACCATTAGAAATAGATTCTGATACTAATGTAAAAGAGTTTCAAGATTTTCTGTTATCAAAATATACAAAAGAAGAATTGTCAAATTTTACAGAAGAAGATGGGCAGAAGGAAGCAACCATGTATGCTTTGGATAAAACAACTAAAAAAGCTGTTTGGTTTAAAATTTTTAAAGTTCGGTATGGAGAATATAATATTATTATATATTACGACAATGAATATAACAGAGCAAACGGAGAAGATTTATAAATCGGGCTACACCAAACCTTATGACGAATAGCAAAAAACCTGATAAAGCGATGCTTCCACTTCACTTGGCAACAAGCTTTAAGGAACCTTTTGCTATTCGATGTACTTGGGCTTCTAAATTAGTCCTTTTTCTTTTTTGCAACTTTTGATTTCTTTGGTTTTTCTTCTGCAACATATCCAAAATCTATTTGCCGCTTTATAAAATCTGTTCGTTCAACTCTAATTTTTACTTTGTCTCCTATCCTGAATCTTTTATTAGTACCAAAACCTACCAAAGCATATTCGCTTTCTACAAATGTAAACTCATCGATATCATTCAAGTCTTGGATGGATATCATCCCTTCACATTTATACTCCGGAATCTCTGCCCAAAAACCAATAGCTGAAACGCCAGAGATAATGGCATCAAAGGTATCCCCTATATATTTATTCATAAATTCAACTTGCTTATACTTGTCAGCAGATCGTTCTGCCTCCATTGCTTTTCTTTCTCTTTCGGAGCAATGCTGACACTTAAGTTCCATTTGTTTATCCGGACGAATATCTTTATCTATCAGCTCTTGAACGATACGGTGTACCATTACATCGGGGTATCTTCTGATAGGTGAAGTGAAGTGGCAATACTCTTCAAAGCCCAATCCGTAGTGTCCAATATTTTCAGTAGTATAAACAGCCTTTGCCATAGTGCGTATGCCCAATTGCTCCAAAATAGTTTGTTCCAGCTTACCATCTAAATTTTTAAGCATTTCATTAAAAGAAGATGCAATAGTTTGAGGGTTACCCAAATTAAGTTTATAGCCAAACCTGGATGCAAACTGAGCAAAAGACTCTAACTTAACCTCATCTGGGAGGTCATGCACCCGATAAGGGAATGGAATAGGATTATTATTCACTTTCCTTTTTCCAACATAATGGGCAACAGTTTTATTTGCCATCAGCATAAACTCTTCAATAAGCATATTAGCTGCTTTACTTTCTTTTACAAGGATACCGATGGGTACTGCTTGCTCATCTAATTGGAAGCGTATTTCTTTTGATGAGAAATTGATGGCTCCATGTTTGAACCGCTCTATTCTTATATTTTGGGCAATTTTATTTAAAGTTAAAATAGCTTCTTTATGTTCTCCTTCTTTTTTCTCTATAATTTCCTGTGCTTCCTCATAAGTAAACCTTCTGTCTGAGCGAATTACCGTTCTGCCTATCCAATAATTACTCACTTCACCCTTTTCATTCATTTGAAAAATTACGGAGAAAGTAAATTTATCTTCATCAGGGCGTAAAGAGCAAAGTACATTTGAAATATGTTCCGGCAACATAGACAATACTCTGTCCGGCAAATATACAGAGGTAGCCCTTTGATAAGCCTCTCCATCTAATTCTGTATTGGGACGCACATAATAGCTCACATCAGCAATATGCACACCAATTTCATATTTCCCATTGTCCAATTCCCGGATGGATAGTGCATCATCAAAATCCTTGGCATCCACAGGGTCTATGGTTAATGTAAGAATGTCTCTGCAATCTTTCCGGCTTGCTATTTCTTCTTCTGATAATTGGTTAGGAATGGCCTCGCTTTCCTGCATCACCACATCTGGAAAACGCAGATGAAATCCGGCATCCAGCAATATCTCTTTCATAGCGATTTGGTTGTCTCTTTCATCAGTAAGCAATTCTACTACTTTACCCTCCGGATTCTTTTTGCCATTTCCCCAATCTGTAACTTTTGCAATAGCTTTATCACCGGTCTTGGCTCCTTTTAAAAACTTTTTTGGAATAAAAATATCAAAATTAATATTGTCTTTATCAGGAATTAAGAACCCAAAGGTTTCAGAGGCTTCAATGATTCCAGTAAATTCTTCCTGACTTCTCTGCAAAACAGATACCACCGCCCCTTCTGTACGACCATTATTGCTTATCTTTAAAAGTTTTACTTTAACCTTATCTCCATCAATAGCATTTTTCAAGTCTCCTTGACGTATCAAAATGTCTTTTTCCATACCCTCTACAATGACATATCCCATACCGGAACGGGTTACTTCAAGTAGCCCTTCTTTATGTAAGCCTTCTACTTTTGTTCTTTGATTCTTTTTTGTTGGAATATATTTTGATTTATTATTTTTTGACATATCCTTACGCCTTCAACAGCTTTTTTATAATGGTAAAGGTAAGTATAAATCATTTGTAATAAACAAAAAAATGATGTTAAAATGGATAGAATTATTATAACTTTTTCAAAATATTAAATAAAAAAAACACTATCTATGCTCTTGCTTAGACAGTGTTTTTTAATGAAAATCATTTTCTATTACTCGGGAGACCCTATTTGAATATTTATATCCTCTGCTTTTTGAGTTTGTGGATTGATTTGTATCGTAGCACTATCTTTTTGGGCACCATTGCTTTCCATGGCTCTTTTATCGGCGGCTAAGTTTTCTTTCTTATTCCAAGCCACTTTCCATTGCCCATCAACCTTTACTAAATGTATTTTGTGTGGTGTCGGATTGTCAGAAGGCATATAGGTATAACTTGCTTTATCTCCGTTTACAGAACCCACCCCCATGGTAATTTGTACTTTTCTGGGGTCATACCTAAGTTCATCAGGCATACTGGCTGCCATTTGCTCCAACATATCTAATTGTTTAACGCTGGTTTCTGTGGATAAGGATTTAGCTGTTGAAAAATCCATGTTATGATAAGCCTCTGCAAATTTTTCAGCTACTTTTTCTGGGTCATTGTTCTTATTACAACTCCAAAATAATAGAGATAGAGAAAAAGCAAAAATGCATAAAAGTAATTTCTTCATTCTTTCAAAAATTTCAAGGTGACAAAATTAAAATAAATATAATGATTTCCTATCTTAATTTATTGTTTAATATTTTTGATATAAAAAATTTGTTTTACTAAAGAAAGACCGGTTATATTATCAACTGCAAAATATTTTTCATTTAATGTATCGGTACTTGGTACTTTCAAGCCGTTTACAGCATAATCAAGAGCCTTTGCAACCATTTCGCTACAATACATTTTATTGTCAGTTTGCAAGTCGAAATCCATATCAAAAGTAATTTTTTCTTGTTGCCATTTTTTTATTATTTGAAATAAGACTTCTTTTTCTTTTGTGGATAAAGATGTAGAAGCATAGCCAAAAGACAAGTTGTTTTCTGCATTAAAAAAACTATCCAAAGGGGTTTTTAAAATATAATCATCATTATTCCCCTCTCCACCTATGATATGATAAATATATTTCCGATGCTCCTCTTCTACACAAATACCGACATGTGAAAACCTTTTATCCTTAGTGTTTAATGCGGCTAGCATATTACTGGTAATATCATTTCCCAGACGCAAAGCCAAATCTCCATTTTGAATACCCTTTAATAAGAACGGAATAGAATCGTTCAAGGTAAATATTTTTTTTGAAGAAGCCGGCATTAATGAGCCCTCGCTACAAGAAGTAAAACAATATCCAACCAAACTTATTAGAAAAATTTTTAAATAAATTTTCATTTCAAGACAAAAATACTAAGCATAAAAGAATTTCAAAAGTTAAAAATATACTTTTTACAATTGCTTATTGTTTTACCTTTGAATCATTATTATGGAAAATTTAGGCATACTCTATTTAATTCCGGTTCCTTTGGTAGCCGACGAGATTCAAACCCTACCGGAATCGGTAAGACAAAAGGCTTGCAGCATACAATATTATTTTGTAGAAAATGTAAGAACAGCAAGAAGATTTTTAAAAGCATTCGACAAATCAATAGATATTGACAATATTCATTTTTCAGAGGTCAATCAGCAAATAACCGCCAATACATCCTTATTAGAAAAATGGCTTAAAGCCGGCTATGAAGTAGGATTGATGAGTGAAGCCGGCTGCCCTGGAGTGGCAGATCCCGGTAGCGTCTTAGTAGCCACAGCACAAAATTTAGGAGCAAAAGTGATGCCTTTTGTAGGCCCCAATTCTATTTTATTGGCATTAATGGGTTCAGGTTTTAATGGGCAACAATTTAGATTTGTCGGCTATTTACCCGTAAAGGAGCCTCAACGCTCTAAAACTATCAAAGAGCTTGAACAAAATGCCATTAAATACCGGGAAACTCAAATATTTATTGAAACCCCTTATAGAAACAATGCATTAATTACAGACTTATTAAAACACTGCCACCCTCATCAAACTAAACTTTGCATTGCAGTGGATTTAACAGGTAAAGAGCAATTTTTAAAAACCAAGACTATTGCCCAATGGAGAGACCAACAGCCAGACATCCATAAAAAGCCTGCAATATTTTTGATTCATCCGTCACATTAAAACAAAATAATAATAATTATGAAGACTTGGAGTATTTTCCTAACTATATTTTTTTTGAATTACGGGTTTCCTTCTCAAGCCCAAGAACAAAATGACAGTATTGTAATTAATAATATTGCCGAAGATGCCTTATTAAGATCGCCTGCCTACGACAACTTAAAAATACTCTGCAAACAAATTGGGCATCGCTTAAGTGGCAGTCCCCAAAAAGAAAAAGCCAATAAATGGGGTATAGAAATCTTAAAAGCAGCAGGAGCAGACTCCGTTTGGCTTCAACCGGTAATGGTTCCGGTTTGGCAAAGAGGATCAGAGTATATGAAGGTAAAAGCCAAGAATGGCTCTTGGGAAACCTTAAAAATGATTTCTCTTGGAAATTCAGAAGGCACACAAGGCAAGGAATTGATAGCACCCATAGTAGTGTTTCAAACTTTAGAAGCCTTACAATCGGCTACCGAACAAAATATCAAAGGAAAAATTGTCTTTTTAAATGCAGCATTCCCTCAAAAATATATCACAACATTTGAAGCCTATGGAGCTAGTTTTATGAACCGGTATTCCAGTCCAAATTTGGCATCAGAGAAAGGAGCAATAGCTTTTATCATGCGTTCCTTATCTACGGGTGTGGACGATGCACCTCATACAGGTGTTATGGCTTATTAAACAGGATTGAAAAAGATTCCGGCTATTGCATTAGGGAATGCCTCTGCTGACCTTTTAAACGAATTATGCAGCCAACAAGAAGTACAGGCAAAGCTATTATCAAATTGTGGCATGAAAGGAGCGGTAATGGATTACAATGTAATAGGAGAATTAAAAGGAAAGACCAATAACATTATTACGGTCGGAGGGCATTTAGATTCTTGGGATGTAGGCGAGGGTGCTCATGATGATGGTGCAGGCTGTGTACAATCTGTAGAAGTATTGCGATTGCTAAAACAACAAAACATTCCATTAAAAAACACGCTAAGGATAGTCTTATTTGCCAATGAAGAAAATGGTGCAAAAGGTGGTGCAGCCTATGCAGACAGTGCCTTATCAAAAAATGAAAAGCATATTTTTGCTCTAGAAAGTGATGCCGGAGGTTTCTCCCCAAGAGGCTTTGGTTTGGTAATGCCAGAACCACAAAAAGAAATAGTGCGATCGTGGAGAGAATTACTTTTACCCTTGGGCGTTTACGATTTTTCAAGAGAAGAAGGCGGAGTTGACATTAGCCCTTTGGGCAAGAAACTTAAAACCCCTTTAAGTGGCTTGTTGCCGGACACCCAAAGATATTTTGACATCCACCATAATGAGAATGATATCTTTGAGAATGTAAACAAAAGAGAGCTAGAGCTTGGAGCAGTGGCTATGGCGGCTATGGTCTATTTGGTGGATAAGTATTTTTAGGCTCAATAAAAAGTTTGGTATATTAAAAGGGTTAGCACAAGTGCTAACCCTTTTAATATAATATTATTCAAATTTATTTTGAACCTGCCGGTTTTGCAGGAGCTGCTGCCGGAGCTGTTTTTATTTTACCACCCATTTTAGTTACTAATGCCGGGGTTAAATTGTCAGAATCTTTAGCAAATAACAGTCCTTCTGAACTGAAAATATAATCATAGCTATTAGAAAGAGCATATTCTTTAATGGCTTTATTCATACTTTCAATGATAGGTTCCATTAAAGTATTTTGCTTATCGGCTACTTTGCTTTGAGAAGATTGTTGATAATCAGACATCCTGCTTTCTAAAGACATAATATCTTGATACTTAGCTTCTTTCATAGCCTCAGTCATGGTTTTAGAATCTTTCTGGAAAGCATCCACTTTAGTTTTGTATTCTTTACTCATGGTTTCAAGTGCATCAGCAAAAGATTTAGCATACGTATTTAAATCTTTCTCAGCCTTATCATAAGCCGGCAAAGAGTGCATTAATACTGCAACATTTACGTAACCTTGTTTTTGTGCACTTACGGATAGGGACATGATCAATCCCATGGCCGCCAATAAAATCATTTTCTTCATTTTTCTTGTTTCTATTTTAAATTTAAAGTTTGCAAATATAGATTATTTTTTATTGATAAGCTTTAATATTTCATCGCTTTTATCCAATTTAGGGTCAGCATAAAAAATTGTGATTCCTCCAGATTTATCATAAACGATTTCATAACTTCTTGATGTAGCATATTGTTGAACGGTATTAAACACTTTGTCTTGAATGGGTTTTACCATAGATTGTCTTCTTTTGAACAACTCTCCTTCATAGCCAAAATATTTCTTTTGCAACTCCTTAGCTTCCTTTTCTTTAGTAATAATTTGTTCTTCTCTTTTTGCCCTCATTTTTTCATCTAACATGGCTTTCTCTGCCTGATAGCTTTTATACATTTGATCTACAGCTTCCATTTTTTGGTCTATCTCTTTTTGCCAACCTTCAGAAAGTGCATCTAATTGTTTTTGGGCATTTGAATATTCAGGAATTTTATCCAAAATATATTTTGAATCAATAACGCAATACTTTTGAGCGAAGGTGGCTAAGCTACCTGTTACCATAAAAGCTACAGCCAAAAATATTTTTTTCATACTTTTATTTTTTTTAATAATGACCTCATTTAGATTTACGAAAATAGTTTAAGTTGTAACTATTCAGGTACCAAAAATAAACAATTTTTCTAAAATACAAAATTGGAG
>DAOMPL010000068.1:0-10698 GCA_035444785.1 Edaphocola sp.
CTTCGTATCAAGTTCAGTGCTAAAAATCCCGCCCATCGCCAATACGCGAAACGTTACCAGCAAGGCTAAACAACGACACGACAACAATGAAACATTTAACGACAATAATATTTCTACTGACCTTAACTACAACTTTTGGACAGACGGTTTACGAACCACAAATTCTCATTCTCGCACCAAACTCGACAAAATTCGAGAAAGCGTTTGACAAAGAAGTTACGAACTATAACAAGGAAATAAAGAAAAACACAAATACTTCAGAACAGGAACAAGCCCTTAATTCTCCTGACTTCAAAAAGCAACCAGAAAACATACAAATTATTACTAAAAGTGAGATAGAGTTTTCTAAAGACCTTGACTTTTTCAAACAAGCAAGTTTTATTTCCGAACAATTTTTGGCTTATCGTTTCTTTGAAAAATTCCCTAACCTATTAATAAAACTTAAGGACGCTAAAAGTAATGGTACATTGGACGACTTGAAAACACAGTCTGAAAAGGAGAAACTGCAATATGTTTTAAACTTCGCTTCCATTGAACTATACAAAGAGGATAAAATTAGTTACGCAAAAATTACGGTTCAACTTTATGATAACATTTCAAAATCAGTCCTACTGGAGAAAGCATATATTGGCGACTGGAATAATCCAGGATTTGAATTTGCTTGTGAAGACAAAACCATTAATTGCACTTTAAATAATGCTTTATCTCAAGCACTGGGAGAAGTTATTTATACCATTGCATCAAATAGCCCTACATTAAAAAGAGAAAAACAATTACAGAAAGAAAGGTTTGATGTTTTAATGAATAACTATTTCAATCAGCCGTTCGACAAGCAATCAGTTAAAAATATTATTTCGCCTTTAGACAGCAACATCAATATCGACATTGTTTATCAAGCACTATTTAACAACGACAAAAGTAAATTTGTTGCATTCTTTTTAGAACAAGTTTCTGCACAAGACTTCAAGACATTAAAAGACAATAAAAGGGATAAGAATGTAAATATCATTTCAAGTAAAGATATAAAAGATGAAGGATTTTTAGACGACATTCCTAAAACATACGGGTATATCGTTAAAGGTTTGAAGTACAAAGACAAATGGTATTATGAAAAATCCAATGTAACATACTTTGAAGCAAAGACATTAAATGATGGTCAACAAAAATTCTTTAATAACCTACAACAATGGAATTTCTTCAAAGACAATTCAACAGAATTTAGTCCAGACTTTTGGGAAACAAAATTGTTTAAAAAAGTACCCGACCTAAGACAAGACCCCGACTGGGAGAAATATGGAGAAACAATTTGGAAGACAGATGAAATAAACAACCGACCTTACATCGGCTTGTATGAAATAGTTGCAGACCAACTCCGAAAAGAAAGTGAAGAGTTTGCAAGCAAAAAAGAAAAAGAAATTATCGACAAGTATATAACTCCACTTGCGGACAAATTGAAAACTCAAAACAGCTATGAAATTGTATCTATAAAACAAATGTCGAAGGACTTTTTGTTAGTTTATCCTACAGACTTAAAAGCAATTCTTTGCCCTATTAAAGTTAAAGAAAAAGGCAAGGATATGTTTATTCGCTACTTTGTTCTTTTACCCCAAGACAATAATTACAAAATTTACGAATGGACGTATCTAAATCCTAACAGTTTCAAAAACACTCAAATGGGACCAAGTTTTATGGACCAAATAAATACGTTGACAGAATGGAATTTTTCATTCGACAAACTTGATGACAGCAAATTTTGGAGTGAATATGTTTTATTAAAATCGGGGGACACTTATAAATACTTAGCCGAGGTAAAATGACCAGACACGAAAGACAAAGCCCAGCTGGTAACAGCGGTTTGGCAAAAGTGGCGGCTCAGTGCTCCGCAGACACATTTGTGGTTAATCAAACATTGGTTCTCCGCATCAACATTTGTGGTGAAAATCGCCACCTTCGCCAAGCCGCAAAACGTTATGGGCAAGTTTAAAGAGACCGCAACGACTGACCAATAAAGACATTATATTTGACAACTGTAAACTGATTATGAATTCAATAAATTACATTTCATAAAAATAAAAATGGTCTGCGAAAGCCAACGGGCTGACCACCCAAAGTGACGAAAAAACAACAGTGAAGACCAGCAAACACTTTAAAAACGGGGCGACACCGAAAAGCCATATGAGTAGGAAATTAAAAATAAAAAAATGAGCAAATTAACATTAGACGAAGTAAAGGCTAAGACACTTGAGTTCTTGAAATCTACAGACGATGCAGATGTTGAACACATAACCCAAGACCTTATCGAAAAAGACCTAGCATCCGACATCCAAAACGATGATGCAGGTGAAAAAGAGGAAATTCTAAACGTTTATGAAGGGCATAATGTTCGCCTTCAATATGCTGAGGGAGAGTATTACTGGTATTATGAACGAGGAGCTACGCAAACAGGAGCAGGTTGTGGAAACGATGTAACAAAAAGGCTTCCATCTAGCACCTGGAGTGGCACAAGTATAGGTCGTTGCACAGGAAATGACCATAAAGTTAGGTTTACCAGACATTAAATCTATTCCCAAGCCTATTAAATTGCTTCTATCTTTCAGTTTGTCGTCTGGCTGTCTCACGGGACAGTCGGACAGACAAACCTGCCCATAACAGCGGCTTGGCGTAATGGCGGGTGCAGTGCTTCGTATGACAGTTTTGTGGTAGGTTCAAGTGCAGTTCTTCGATTAAACTTTTGTGCTAAAAATCCGCCACTACGCCAAGCCGCAAACCGTTATCTGACAGCTTAACCCAACGCACATTTGGCACATTTGCATTTTTCCAACCGCACAAAGCCAACGCTAAAAATGCAAAAGAGCCAAATTTCCCCTCTCGCTTCTGAAACAAAAAATGTGTAAATTGCACCGTTAATTATAGATTAAAAACTATTGACATTAAAAGCCCAACATATCGCTAAATCTTACGGAGAAAAACAAGTTCTCAAAGATGTTTCTTTTGAATTACAAAAAGGAACGGCAACGGTATTGATGGGAACCAACGGAAGCGGAAAAACAACATTGTTCAATATCATTTCAGGGTTTTTGAAACAGGACAAAGGCGAAATCCTTTTAGATGGCAAAACCATAAATCAAACAGAGCCATATCAAATAAACCAATTAGGTATTTCAAGAACATTTCAGGATATGCGACTGATTGGGAAACTGACTGTAAAAGAAAATGTGCTTTTAGCTTTTCCAAACCAAAAAGGCGAACATTGGTGGAATGTACTTTTACCCAACAAAAAAGTAAAACAAGAACAAGAAGCCAACCGTCAAAAAACTGGCGAACTATTAAAAACCTGCTTTATAGATGATGTCGCTGACCACAAAGCCAATGAAGTTTCTTATGGACAGCAAAAACTATTGAACTTGGCTTGCTGTATGGCAAATAACACTTCAGTTGTTTTGTTGGACGAACCTGTTGCAGGTGTAAATCCTGTTTACAGAGATAGACTTACGACTATTATCCAACAGCTAAAACAACAAGGCAAAGCCATTTTGATAATAGAACACAATACCGATTTTATTGAGCAGGTAGCAGATGAAATTTTGTTTCTGAATGACGGTACATTGACCCTATTTGATAATTACGAAACCCTAAAAAACAATCCACAAGTACAGGAAGCCTATATATGAGTTTATTGAAATTGCAACATATCGAAACAGGTTACGACAAAAAGCAAGTGCTTTTTGATGTGTCTTTGGATATACTACAAGGTGAAACGATTTTGTTGGTAGGTTCTAACGGTTCAGGAAAAAGCACTTTAATCAAAACCGTATATGGAGTAGTCGATGTTTGGAATGGAACTATTGAATTTGACAACCAAACACTCCACACTCCAACACAAAAAATACAAACTTCACAACTCATTGGTAAAGGTATCATGTACATTCCTCAAAAAAATGAACTGTACGAGGATATGAGCGTTTTGGAAAATCTAAAAATGAGTTTGCTTCATCTGAATAACAAAGGCGAAAGCACCAAACGCATTAGTGAAGTATTGGAGCAAATGCCAATATTGAAAGAGAAACGAAACCAGACAGCTAATAGATTAAGTGGAGGAGAAAGAAGATTAGTATCTTTAGGAATGGCAATAGCCAATAAGCCAAAACTCTTACTGTATGATGAACCGTTGGCAGGATTGAGTAGCAAAAATATAGGAGTAGTGATACAATGGTTACAAGTTTTGAAAGAGAATGGCACAACTGTAGTTTTGGTAGAGCATCGTATTAAGGAATTAATTAACTTTACTGACAGGATAATTGGTTTAAAATTAGGAACTTTAACCATAGAGAATTTAAATGATTTAGAAACTATAAAAAGATTTTTGATTTAAAACCATAGGATACAAAATGAAAAATAAAGGATTAATAATAACTGTACTTGCCATAGCTCTAATAACTTTGGGTTGGTGGTTTTGGAAAGAAAAAAATCAACAGAATGAAGATAAGCAAGTTGTGAAGATTGGTGTGATTTTGCCTTTGACAGGTGAGGCGGCTCCTTATGGAACAAAATTAAAAGATGGAATTGAGTTTGCATTTAATTTAAAGAATGGAAAAGAGCAAAAATTTGAGTTAATATTTGAAGATAGCAAAGGGGACGATAAATTAGCTATAAGTTCTTATTTAAAACTAAAATCAGAAACTAAATTTATTATAGGTCCTTTTAATAGTTCCGAAGTAATTGCTTTAAGTCAGAATATAAATAGAGATAAGAATTTTCTTCTTCTTCCCACAGCAACTTCACCACAGATTACAGGTATTTCAAAATATATTTTTAGAATCATTTCATCAGACTTGTTTGATAGCAAGGTTTTGTCAAGTTACATAACAACAGTCGATAGTTTAGACAAAATCAGCATTGTTTATCTAAATAATGAATATGGTGTTGGATTTGCTAATTCGTTTAAAAACTCATTAAAAGAAAATAATATTACTTTAGTTGGAGAGTATGCTTTAGAGAATAATGTAAAAGATTTTAGAAGCATTGTTTCCAGAATTAGAAATACTGACAATGAATCTGTTGTTATTATTGGCATTAACGAAATAGGATATTTCTTGAAACAGGCTAAAGAACAAGGTTTAAAATCACGCTTTTACAGCACAGGAATGATAGAGAACCCTGAAGTTTTGAATATAGCAGGGGAATCTGCAAATGGGGTTGTATACACTTATCCGTCCTTTGATTTGAATAGCACAAGTAAGTCCACAACTGATTTTGTTAAAAGCTTTGAAAACGAGAAAAAAACTACACCAAGTATTTTAGAAGCATTAGGCTTTGATGCTTTTAATCTACTATTTGAGGCTATAAATGAAGTTGGAAATGACGTAGAAAAAGTTAGAAGTTACTTTTTGACCAAAGGAACTTTTGAATGCTCAACGGGGCAATTATCCTTTGATGAGAATGGAGATGTTATTAAACCTATTGGTATTAAAACCATAAAAAACAAAGAATTCATATGGTTGAATCAACAATATATAATTAAAAAATAAAAGAATATGTCTCAAATATTAACAAAACTTCCCAATGTAAATTTGGGGAGTATAGGTAAAAAAACAGGATTTATTAATTCTGAATTTAATGAAGTGCTAAATGAAACAGATATAGTGGTATCTGAAAAAATTATTGAATTGGTAAATGCTTATGTTGAACAACCATATAGACATATTGTTCTGCAATCTACTAAGAATAAAGACAATTTTGATAGAGCTTTTTTCGTAAGAATTGGTTTTGAATTATTCAAACCAAATTGGACGGATATAAAAGATGCTCTTTCATCAGTTGAATTGCGATATTCAAATTTAGTCGTAACAGATGACATATTCGACAACAACGATTTTAGATTATCTCAAAAAAGCATTAAAGAAGAATATGGAGTTAATACCGCTATTTCAATAGCTTTGATATTAAAATCATTAGCTTCATTAGCATTAAATGAGAATTCTAATTCAAAGACTATCCTAACTTCTGATGAAAGCTCCCATATTTCTATATATGAAGGACAGCTAATGGATATTTCAACCGAAAAAATGAAGATTTCCAGTTTGAGTGAAAATTTTTATTTGGATATGATTCGCAAAACAACAGGTGATGATGTTGGCTATTGTTTTGAGTTAGGGGGGCGTTTGGCAGGATGCGATGAACAACAAGCGGAAAACCTCAAGAATCTTGGAGTTAGTTTGGGAACTGCAATGCAACTTAGAGATGATTTGTTAGACTATATTAATGATGTAGATGCTATAAACAAAAAGCCGTTAAGAGATTTTACTACAAGAAAACTTAGATTGCCTTTATTTTTAGCTTACAAATTTAGCAATGATTTTGAACGAAACCGAATGGACGAATTGTATAACTCAAAAATCCACAATGAGGAGGATATTGATTTTATATGTAATCAGGTATTTAAGGAAGAAGTTGTAATCTATATAGAAAACCTTTTAAACTCTCTAAAGACTGCATCTTCCAAACATTTTGAATTAATAGATTCAGAAAATTCAAAAATTAAAAGTGTATTTTACACGCTAATAAATAATGTCATAAAATTATGATACAATGCGATTTCTTAATGGATAGTATCTTAAAGCTACAAGAAAAATGGTTTGATACAAATGCTAATAGATTGAAGTTATTAATGGACTTCTTCAAAGCAGAAAATATTAAGTATGAACTTAAACCTTTTGATTCCATTTTTGGAACAGGAAAAAATATACTCGTTCCTATAAATAATAAGGCTAACAACAATATTCTTATTACAGCACATTACGATGATGACGGGATTTATGACAATTTCGGAGGAGTTGTTCAATTGATTTCATTAATACAAAATCAGGAAGCATTCACAAATTACAACATTGACTTCCTTTTTACTGACCAAGAAGAAAGGTTTCAACAAGGTATTTATCAGTATTTGAAGATGGTGAAAGGTAGTGTTAGTTATGATGTACATTTAAACATTGATGGGATTGGAATTGGAAAATCCCTTATATGCTATAAGAGTAATGGACACTTCGTAGTTGATTGGTTATGCAACAATTCTAAATCCATATTACTTACCGATAATACGCCCTTAATTAATTCGGGTATTCCTTCATATCATATTTTTTCTTGTTTAGAAGAAGATTCTGAAATAATTATCAAAAATCAAAAATTGTCAGAAAGTTTATGTGTATATTTTGATGAGAGTTGGTGTAAGCTATATTTTAACAACGAGAATATATCATATTACACACCTTTTATTGAAAATTTCCTAAAGTCTGGCTTTAATACAAAAGATAAGAGATTTGTGCAATTAAGCTAATAGGCAATGGAATCAAATCAAAAAAAAGAAAATAAAGAGAGAAAGCAAAACTTTTTCAAAGAGTACAAGATAGATATACTAACCATATTTATCCTTGTAGTAGTTTTGATATTATTTTTTTTCAAATGGTTTTATTCTTGTAATATTTATTACTTCTATGGAGGCATAGTAATATCAACACCTCTCATAGTAATGAGTTTGCTTTTTATTATACCTAAAGTATATAAATTCATTAAAAAACCTATAATATACTTCACAAAGTCACTTCATAAACAGGTTAGAGATTTATTAAATTACATTTTGGGAATAATAGGCATAACATTGATAATTGGATTGATTACCCGACTAAATCTTGAACCCAAAGGTGTTTCTTTAGTAGTATTCTTGCCTATTATCTTACTCATATTGTTTTTATCAATTGCTTGGTATATTGCAGGAAAGAAAATAAAAAGTGCTATTGCCTATAATATTAGATGGAAATATATTTTACACGACTTATGGATTCCTATAATCATTGCTGTTATAATGACAATCATAATTGATTGGTTTCAAAATCAACAATTATCAACAATAGCAAACAATATTTGTACTTCTGGGGGGCAAGAACTAAGTGATAATACTCTTTGCCTTATTTGGAAAGTTATTTTTAACTTTTTCAGCAATTTATTAGTTTCACTCTTAACTTATGTAATCGTTCTCTATTCAAAAGTTAAAAATCATATTAAAAGTATTGATGATAATAAACATTGGAAAGAATATGTTGAAAAAATAAAAGAATATAAGAATGAAGTTAAGGCTCTCTCAATAGTAGATTTAGATGATTTTTTTGAACCTATTGGTCTTCGATATTTAATTGAACAAATTGCATATATTAAATGCTGTAAGAAACTCAAAAGATTAATAGTATTAAAAGACAATGTTGAATTTAGTGAATGTTGGGGGCAAGAAATTACCCGTTCTTCAAACAAATGGACTCAACAAGAGAGAATGCTTTACAATTTTGTAAAACTATGTGGTTTAAGACAGAATGTAGATTTATACATAACTACTACTTATGAGATTAATAAATTTTTAGAAGAGGAGAATATACAAGTTAATCATAAAGATTTAGACCGACTAATCATTGATGATACAATGTACCACCCACGATGGGAAGACCCTTATAAAAAAAACAAACTAATATTTGACCAAGACAATGATTCAGTCTTAAAGGGAAATATTGAAAAAATAATTTCTAAGTTCTGTATAACAGACTATCAAATAACTATTCCTTAAGAGCTATGCCATTATTCGTATATTCTATATTCTCAACAATTTTATATTGCATTATAGCTTTTTCTTTTAGACAAATCTATTCCGTAACTTCTTTTTTTCATATACCTCACGCCATCACTTTAATCCTTTCAGCTTACCTTACTTACACTATTAGCATACAGCAAGGCTTACCTTTATATTTTACTGTACCTGTTGCTATTATAGGAAGTATTGCTTTAATGCTTTTAGTCAATCGTTTTATCTATAAACCCTTACAGAAAAAGAAATTAGAAAGCTGGCAGATGCTTATTGCTTCACTTGGGGTGTATGTAGTTTTACAAAATGTGATTTCTATGGTCTGGGGAGATAGTACATTGAGTTTTCGTACTTGGGAGGTAAAAGCTGGACATCAATTTATGGATGCTTATATTACAGATGTGCAGATTGTTACTATAGTTGTAAGTGTTGGGTTATTGGTGTTGAGTTGGTTGTTTTTAGAGAAAACAAGTATCGGGCAAAAGATAAAAGCCGTTTCTTCTAATCCGGAGTTAAGCAGTATTTTGGGCATTTCCAAAAACAAAGCAGTGGTTTGGAGTTTTGTATTAGGTTCGGGTTTGGCTGCTTGTGCAGGTATTCTTATCGCAGCAGATACAGATATGACCCCTACAATGGGTTTTAATTGGTTACTATATGCAGTAGTAGCAATGATTATCGGAGGTTTGGGTAAAATGCGTTATTTATTATTGGGAGCATTACTATTAGCCACAGCACAGCATCTTTCGGCTTATTATTTAGATAGTAAATGGATGAATGCCACAGCATTTATTATCCTTATTGTGTTTTTGTATTTCAAACCTTATGGTTTTAGTGGTCAACGAATGAAAAAAGCAGAAATCTAATGGACTACATTTTACATTTGGGCATATTAATCTGTATTTACACCATACTCGCACAGTCGTTGAGTTTGGTGGCAGGTTATAGTGGTCAGATGTCATTGGCTCACGCAGGTTTTTATGGAATAGGTGCTTATACTACGGCTTTGCTTTCTGTAAATTATGGTTTTCCTGTTCTGCTTACTATTCCGATAGCTTTACTCATTTCGGGAATTGTTGCTTATATCGTTTCCAAAGTTGCCATTAAAACCATTGATGATTATTACATCATTATCACTTTAGGGATTCAAGTAGTGATTTTTTCCATAATGAACAATTGGCAAGAACTCACACGAGGACCTTTGGGTATTCCAGGTATTCCGTCTTTTGAAATATTTGGTTTTTCGTTTGATAGTAAGTTATCATTTTTATTGCTTTCAGTTTTTTTTACCGCTTTGATTTGGTTTGTTCTCAAAAACATTACGAACTCCCCTTTTGGAAGAATGTTGAGAGCATTAAGTGAAGATGAAATTTATACGAAAAGTTTAGGTAAAAATGTAGGTCAAGCAAAAGTCGCTTCTTTTGTGATTAGCGGAATGTTGGCATCCATAGCAGGCGTTTTATATGCACATTACATCAGCTACATAGACCCAACAAGTTTTACAATTGATGAATCTATTTTTATTTTAAGTATTGTTATTATCGGAGGAATGCGAAACCTAAAAGGAATTTTCTTTGCTTCGGCTTTTCTCGTTCTACTTCCCGAAGCATTACGATTTGTTGGAATGCCGTCATCCATAGCAGCCAATATGCGACAAATATTTTATGGTATCGCTTTGATTATCGTAATATTTCAAATGGGAGAACAACGAAAACAACATAAAAAAGCCAACGCATAAGTCATACACATTTGCATTTTCCAACCGCACAATTCCAACGCTAAAATGCAAAAGAGTATGACTTCCCTACCCGAAACCAACCGAGAAAAAGAAAGCCGTCAGATAACATGGGTTTGGCGAAATGGCGGGTTAAGTGCAAAATTCAAAGTCAGTAATTCTATCACCGCATAAGCCATTTTTATTTCCTTTTTTTGTAATTTAGCAAATAGAAAATGGCTTATGCTACTGTTGTGCAAAATTGAAAGTCTGTGCTTCTATTTCCGCCACTGTCGCCAAGCCCCGAACCGTTGGCTGCAAGCATAACAGAACCCTACGACACAACAGACAATGAAAGAAATCA
>DAOMPL010000069.1:0-10600 GCA_035444785.1 Edaphocola sp.
TGCCCTGTTGCGATTGTTCGATACGTTTTGTGGGTTTTGAAAAATTGCTACCAACGTTTTGCGGCTTTGCGTTCGGGCGGGCTTTTACCACAAAACTTCCTTACGAAGCCGAAACTTCAAATTTACGAAAAACTGTCATACGAAGACGTTTCCCTCGCCTGACGCAAAACCGATGTTGGCGGTTCGTTGTTGTTTTGTCCGTCTATTTCAGTTTCTTCATTGCGTTACTCTCTGTTAGGGATTTCATTTGTGTTATGGCAACTTTGTTGAGTTGTGTCAGTCGTTCGCTTTGTGTCAAGCCTTGTCGGATAAGCAATGCGTTTATGCTTTCCATATTGCTTAACACTACCAACTGCTCCAATGTTGCATAATCTCTAATATTTCCGTCCTTGTCGGAATTGCTGTCCCGCCACTCTTTGGCTGTAATTCCAAAAAGGGCAACGTTCAATAAGTCGGCTTCGTTGGCGTAAACAAAATTTGTTTGTTGTTTAGTAATTTCCTGCGGTATCAGATTTTCTTTGATTGCGTCTGTGTGTATGTGGTAGTTTACTTTTGCCAAAGTCCGTTGTAAGTTCCACTCTAATTTCAATCGGTTGTTTTCATCGTCTTTCAAACGTTGAAACTCATTGATAAGGTAAATCTGAAATTCAGGACTTAACCACATTGCAAAGTGAAACGCAATATCCTTATGGGCATAAGTTCCGCCATAACGACCTGCTTTTACTATCAGTCCGATTGCTTTTGTTCGGTCAATCCATTGTCCCACGGACATAATAAACCTATTGACACCTGCTTCCTGTTTAATTACCCCGAATTCGGGGTAATTAAAATTCGGGTTCTTGATGTTTTCCCATACGCCCAAATATTCCAAAGTATTCTTATTGGTTATCCACTTGCCGATTAAGCCACTACCTTCACTGAAACCTGCGGTCATATCTGTCAGACTGATAAAATCAGTTTCATTTTGTATAATAACAGTTATCGTTGCTTCTTTGACTTGTAAAATCCTTCCTTTTGCCATATTGTTTACTGTAAAAAGCAAATTTACAAAAAGAAACTTAGCGGAAAATCTATTTCAATCTTTCGCCAAGTTTTTCAATTTCGGACAACCATTTTCTTCTTTTATGTTCGTCTGATTTTCTGATAAACTCAATGTATGTTACTTTCACAGGCTTAACACCGCAAAATTGTAAAATTGTTTTCTTTAGTTGGTTTACACTTGGTCGTCCATTTACAAAACGATAATACCAACTTGGTTGGTCAAGTGTCATAATAATGTGTGCTGTTTTGCCTGTTAAAAGTTTGTCCCACCAAATGGAGTTTTCTCTGTATTGAAAAGTAAATCCTGGAAGAAAAAGCCTGTCAATAAATCCTTTCATAATTGCAGGAAAACCGCCCCACCAAACAGGGTGAACCCAAACCAAATGTTCTGCCCATTTTATTTTTTCCCACGCTTCAAGTAAGTCTGGTTCTAAATCTGTTCTTTTCTGGTAGCCAAATTTTAAATTTGGATTGAAACTCAATTCAGCAATAACGATTTCTTTAATTTCTGCCCCTGATTTTTCTGCTCCGTCTTTATATGCTTTGGCTAATCCAAAGTTGAAACTGTCTGCATTAGGATGTCCGTTTATCAGCAATATTTTTTTTCGCATTTGTCTAATTTTATTTATTGGACAAAGGTAAATGCTGGATTTTCCCTACATCAGGACATTTGTCCAAAAACTATTTCCTTTCTTATTCTACTTAAATGTCTTTGGGTAATTCCTAAGTAAGAGGACAGGTATTGTAAGGGAATTTGTTGTATATATTCAGGTTGATTTTCCAATAACAAAGTATATCGTTGCACTGCGTTATCTCTTTGTAATTGAAATACTCTTTTTTCAACTTCGAGATAATTTTGCTCTGCAATAATTTTCAAAAACTTTATCCAATTGGGGCTTTTTGTTAGTTTTTCCATTTCACTTTTTTTGATGACCAATAATTCAGCGGAAGAAAGTGCCTGCATATTTTCCAAACTTCCTTCGCCTGTTATAAATGACGAATAGGCAGCCATTAATTCATTCTGAAATCTAAAACAATAGGTTATGTCTTCTCCTTCGTTAGACAAATAATAGGAACGGAAAACCCCCGATTTAATAAATGCGATTTCTGTGCAACGTTGCCCTTCCTGAACGAAAAAATCAAACTTGTTAAGTTTCTTTGGGGTAAAAAGCTGAATGACCGTTTCAATTTCTTCCTTTGTCAAAACCTTGAAACTTTCAAAGTATTCCTTTATCATCTTTTGTTTGCTTTAAATGTTTCAAAATCAAAATTGTCAGGATTATGATGAGTGGTTTTTCACTTGTTCTTTCGTGTTTGTTGTTCTTGCACGGTTGCTCGTTACAATGACCGCCAACGGGAAACGCATTGGCGAAGTGGCGGATAAATTGGACAAAAAGTTCAATTTAGCAGTAACGTAGCCGATGTGTTTCCACAGAAGCTAAATTATTAAAAAAAGCTGAATGTGGAACACATTCGGCGGATAAAAAAGCACAAAAGTTGAGTTTGGCACTTATCCCGCCATTTTGCCAATGCGATGTTATGTGTGGTTTTTTAATAGTATTCGATTATATAATTCACCTCATTTATTAGTTCGTCATTTATGAGAATCTTTTTTCTTATTAAATTGTCTTTGTCATCAAAATCAAATACCTCTTTGTAATTGAAAGGCATTTTATCGATATAATGTCCAAATGTTGATGTCCAAAATTTCATATATGCATTATTATCTGTATTTGTAATGACGTTTATAGAAATTATTTTTTGTCCGCTATATTCATAATCAACCTCTCTGTAAAATGATTTATATTCTACACGCATTTTAGAAATTTTGCCGTTGTTATCGTAATGATAATAAGTTAAAACAGGTTCGTTATTTAACAAATTCTTTCCTTCTATTTCTGAAATGGATATTAATTTGTCGTTTTCATATTTGTATGCTGTTTTACCAAAAAGATTCTTTTGACCATCTTTGGATATGCTGTTAGTTTCTTTTTTTTCTAATTGTCCCAACTTATTGTAAACATAAGTATTTTCAAAATCACTGTTTCCTGAAGAATAAACTGTCTTATGCAAAGTCAGGTTATTTTTAGAGTAAAAGAAAGAGTCAGTTTGAGTAAGATTATTCGATTGATAGATAGTTTTCTCTACGAGTTTTTTGTCTACGTATCTATATTTTTTTGTAATGGTGCGTTCAATGTTTTCTTCAAAAATTGACTTGTAATATTCTTCTGTTAATTGATTTTCATTGTTATACTTAAAATCTGATATTCCTGTTCTTTCTTTTACTTTGTTTTGAGTGTATATACTCTTTACTTGATTTCTATTATCATCGTATATTAACTGTAAATTACTTGCAGGACTATTTTTTTCATACCTAATTATTTGCGTTTTCAGTCCGTTCTCATTATATAAATCAACATTCAGTGTGTCATTAGTGAAATCAGTCTTCTTATTTTTGGAAATTGTATAAACTTTCTTTATTCCGCTTGGATTGTGTTTTTTGAAATATTCGTCAAGTTTTTGAGGTTCTGGCTCAACAATTACATCTTCATTTTTTTGTGCAAATGAAATCATTGAGAATAAGCTGAATAAGATGATAGTAAAATTTTTCATTCGGACAATTGTTGTTTTAAAATCACACATAACGGGAAACGGCTTTGCGAAGGAGCGGAAATAGAAGCACAAAAGTTCAGTTTAGCACTACCGTAGCGTAAGCCATTTTCTATTTGCTAAATTACAAAAAAAGGAAATAAAAATGGCTTATGCGGTGATATAATTACTGTCGTTGAATTTTGCACTTAACCCGCTCTTTTGCAAAACCGATGTTACCTGCTGGCGTTCTTTCGGTTTCATTTCGCCAATTTCAATATTCTATACGCTCCTCTTGCCACAACTACAAATACAATAGCTCCGATAATCAAATCGGGATAACTCGAGTTTAACCAATTGACCAAAATTCCCGCAACGATAACTCCCGAATTGATTATAACATCGTTTGACGTGAAAATCATCGAAGCCTGCATATGTGCTTCTTTGCTTTTGTTCTTTTGCAACAGGTAAAGACAAAGTACGTTTGCTATCAATGCCAAAACAGAAACAATAATCATTGTTTTGAAATCGGGCATCGCTTCTATTCCGATAAATCGTCTGATAACTTCAACAAAACCGATAACGGCTAACAGGATTTGAAAGTAACCTGCAAATTTGGCGATATTGTTTTTTCTTGCAATCGTACCCCCAACAGCAAACAAAGCCAATGCGTAAACGATGCTATCGGCAAGCATATCCAAGCTATCCGCTACCAATCCCATTGAGTTGGAAAAAATACCGAACAACATTTCCAATCCAAAGAAAACGAAATTGATAATCAATACCGTCCATAGTAGTTTCCGTTGGCTATTGCTTGTATCTGTTTCAACAACTGCGTTAGTTTCTTCGGTTGAAATCAGCGTTGTATTTAGGTTCAAGGTTTCCAAAGCCGAAAAAATCGGCTCTGGGTTTCCACTATGGTAAACATTTAGTTTTCTATTGGGAATATCAAATTCCAATGACTTTACCGTATCAAAGTTTTGCAGTTTCATACGGATTAATTGCTCCTCACTTGGGCAATCCATTTTTGTTATATTAAATATGGTTTTATTCATCTTCTTAAAGTCTAAATTTTATTCCCCCGTTAATTACAAATCCGTCCAATGGTGCATAGATGTCTTTAAAAACAGGGTTGGTTATTGTGCCTGTATAAATGTTGTCAAAACGGGTCTGCCTTGTATCAAGGAAATTTTCAAAGTTGATGTACAAAGAAAATCTTTCCCAAATTTTTTCAGCCATAAAGCCACACATCACATAGTCTTTACCTGTTGTTCCGTCATTGAGCTTTTGCGGACTAAAATAATAGGCTTCCAAACCAATCTTCCATTTATCCTCTATTTCATACATCAGTACAGAGTTAATGCGGTGTTTTGGTGTTAATGGATTTTCGGTATTTATTCCGTTTTCAATCAATCGGGTATCGGTAAAGGTGTAGCCCAAAAACAATTTAAAATCATCATAACCGATTTTGATATTGGTTTCTGTTCCTTTGGTATGAATGTAGCCCGATGAATTGATGAACTGATATGTATTTGTAGCTATATTTTGAAGCAACAAAGGATTATCCAAATAGGTGTAAAAGAATAAATGATTTATGCTGAATGTCCAATCATCGCCAATATTAGTACGGTAATTGATGTCTGCATTTGCTCCGTAGCTCTTTTCTAATTTATTGGTATTATCGTCAATAGGCATTACATTTTGATATTGTATGCGTTCGCTTTCTTCCGTAAAAATGGTTGGTGTTTTGTAGCCAAATCCGCCTCCGATACGTGAAGTCAATCCGTTAGCAATCTGAAACAATGCCGATATTCTTGGCAAAAAAACAGCTCCGTAATCTATCACGTAATCCGTTCTTAAACCTGTTTCCAATTGAAGCCAATCCGTAGCCTTAAAAGAATTTTGAACGAAAGCCCCGAATGTGGTTTGGTTGTAATCTCTTAACGGAAATGCGGTCATCTGCTTTTCTTTAAAATTGTCCGTCCAAATATTAACGCCTGTTACCCATTCTGACTTTTCTTTGCTGTGGGTATAGCTTGCTTCCGTAAAAGTGGCTGTTTGCGTTCCCTCAAACTCGTAATTGGGAATAGCTGTATTGCGGTTAAAATAACTTACGCTGTTCTTTATCTGTACAAAACTGTTTTCGTTTACCGTATGGTCAAAAACAAATTGGGTAGAATAGCGTTGTGTTTTGTTTTCTTCAAAATATTGGTGTGTGTTATCGCCTTTGCCTTTGATGTAAAGCATATCGCCACCCAAACGGTTTTCAATGGTGGTGTTAATGCCGAAGTTCATTTTTGTTTTATCATTGAAGTAAACAAATAATTTAGGGTTCAGTACATACCTTTCAAATTGGGGAATGGCAGAAAGCCCGATTTGTGCAGGGTCGTAAGCTCCGTTGCGATTATGCGAAGCAAATATTGTCGTTCCGATTTTCTTAAACTTCTGTCCGTAAAAACCATTGATGTCTAAACCCCTGCCCGATGTTCTGTTTAAATGAAAACGCAAATCCCTTTCTTCCGTTGGTGTCTTGGAAATCAGATTTACCAAACCTGCTATTGCTCCACCACCGTACAGCGTAGATGTTGAACCTTTAATAACTTCAACCTGCTTTAAGTCAAGCGGTGGAATTTGCAACAAACCCAATCCGCTCGAAGCACCCGAATAAATAGGAAAACCGTCTTTTAAAATTTGCGTATATCGTCCGTCAAGCCCCTGAATACGAATACTTGCATTGGCACTTGTGGGCGATGTGGTTTGTACGTGGATGCCTGTGCTTTCTGCCAAAAGCATACGAATATCCCCTGCTTTCATATTGCCTTTTTCGTCTAACTCCTCACTTCCTATAAACTCAATACGTGTGGGGATATTTTGGATAGTTCTTGTACTTCTTGTTGATGAAATAACGATTTCTTCCAAATCTTCCGATTGTTCATAAAGTAGGATTTCAATCGGAGCTGTATCTTCTAACGGAAAATTAAAGCTGTCGGTACGTTGGGCAAAACCGATATAACTAAATTGAATTTCTTGCAAACCGTTTGCAATACCTGTTAATATAATATGTCCGTTTTCATCGGAAATTGTGGCGATTGTAGTGCCTGTTACCTGTGCGGTTACGCCCATTAAAGGCTCTTTTTTTTCGCTGTCTTTAATTACAGCTTTGAACGTATTTTGTGCATATACACAAAGGTTGAGTGTCATAAAAAATGACACAAAGAGTATTTTTTTCATTGAAAAATAATGCTTAATATTTAATAAATAAGTAATAACGGTGGAAAGCACCGTAACAAATCAGTTTGGGCGGAAAGCACCATATATTAAGCCAATTGTGGAGGATGCCAAATAGAATAAGGAAAGTCTGAAATAGGCGGTGTTGGCATTGTGCCTAATTTTCTTTGGGGTTCTTTTACTGAATGTTCAATCGAAAAATGAAAGTTGGTTAAAACAAATCCCGTACAGGTGTTGCAGTTAAAAAAAGGCGAACAGCAACTGCAATCTTCGTCTTGTTCGTTTTGTCCTTGCTCGGTGGTATGTTCCTGCATACATTTATCCTCAATAAAAGACGGTACGGCTGATAACAGCAATACATAAACGGCTAATATTAAAGATATAAATTTCATTTTACAAAGTTAGGTAAAAATTGTTTCGTTATTTTTTGATTTTCCCGAAATGTCGTTTTTTAGCACGAACGTTGTTTTACGCTTGCAGGTAACGGTTCGGGTATTGCCGAAGGCGGGGAAATCGAAGCGATAAGTTTCGATTTTGCACCGAGGCTAGCCAAAACGAATTTTTATGAGTTAAATTTAAGAAACAAAAACGAATAAAATTCGTTTTTGGCGGTGAACGAAGCACAAACTTATAATTTAAAACTTTAGCCCCGCTTTTGGCAATACCATGTTATCTGTGGTTATTTTTCTAATATAAATGTAATTATTACTGTTGGGTGTAAATTTCCTGTATTACTACCTGCAGTTTGTATTACATTTATTACTTTATAACCTTCTGTTAAAGCTTCGTTTACAGCAATAAATTCATGTTCACTTACAAATCTATCTTCAATTGAATTATTCTTTGACTTTCTTCCAGCGCCTGACGTAACTGTTACTGTAATTACTTTTTGCATAATTAAATATTTAAATCGGTTTTATCTTCGTTATGTACTCTGCATTCAATTTTCGTTTTTTGATTTCCATTTGGTAAAATATCAACTTTAAATTTAAGGTTTTTATTTTCTGCATTCTCATATTTTCTAAAATAGAAAAAATCAATAAACCAATATTTTAATAATCTTTCTAATTCTTCATTAGAGAAATCATCTAAACCTAAGCCTTCTTGAAGAAAATTAGAATATGGAGTATTATTGTTTCTATATAGTTCAATAAGAATTAACTTATTAGTTCTTGTAATTTTAAATGCAAATCGACCTTTTAGATAAGTTTTATAATAATTAGTTTTGTTAAGTTTTATATTTGTTGTCAATTCTTCAAATACTATACTTACTGCATTAACTTTATCAATTGTAAGTTTTTTTTTCCAATCGTAAAATTCAGCTCTTTCTAAAATTGGCAAATGTTTTATCAGATTGTAATTTATAATATATTTTCTAAACTTTTCACCAAAAGAAGTGCAAGCGTTATAATTGATGAAAAAAAGTTCTGATTCTGACAGTTGTCCTCTTATAATTTTTATATAACTAAGTTTATCTTTCGAATCTTTTACATTATTCTCAATTAAATCAAAAAGCCTATACAAAGTTCTAAAATATTGACCTAGTATTTCTTTGTTCTCTAAATAAAATTTAGTGTAAATAGATATGATTTGTTTTCTATTGTTGAAGAAAGAATTTGTAGTATTTATATTATTAAGGAAATCTTCTTTATGTCTAACAAAATATTCCTTACCTATAAATTTTTCTGAGGTTGTTGGGTCGTCATAGTGGAAAGTACTAATTATATTATTATACAATTCAATTAATGAGAAAAATTTGTTTTCAAATTGTTGACTTTGAAAAACTTTTCTACTTTCAATAAACTCTTGTCTTTGTAGTGATAGAGTCTCGTAAAGTAATACAATTCCTATTAATGTAAATATAGTACCGACTATGCCAGCTATAAAATCTCCAGTATGCGCTGCTTTTTCAGAATTTATAGTATTTGTATTTATGTATCCTTCATGCCAAAGTTCAGCAATGAAAATTAAATAGATAGTAATTCCTATGAAAACTAAAAACAATGATAAAATTATTCTAATTCGTCTTTTTGGCATATAATCACAGATAACGCCTAGCAGCTTGGCCGCAGTGCGGGATTGATGGTTAAACTTTTTCTATTATCACTACAAAAAGCCATTGCTTTTTTATGCAACTAAATTAAGAAAAAAAGTGAAATAAAAAAGCAATGGCGAATAAATGTTTAAAATTTTCTATTGGGTACATCTTCCCGCATTGCGCCAAACTGCTTGTTATGTGCAGTTTTTATTTTAATCTTTTCCGAAAAATTCCAACATCTTTCACTTTTACAGTATCTTGATATATTTTATTCATTTTCATGTTTTTAACATTTCGAACGACAACTTTTTCGCCGTTTTTTTCGCTTAGAACTTTCTTGTCGCTTAAATACTTATTTGCTAAATCAAATTGATTGAATTGAAAATATCCTAAAATTGATAATACAACAACTTTTAGAATTATTACGATAATTTTATTTGTTTTAAGAACAGATATGTAAACCAAGAAAATTGCGAAAAAAAACAAGCTCATAAAGATTATCGGAAATATCATTTGTTTTATTTCGGGCATGCTTCCAATCGAAGTAATTGATATTAAAGTAAACATTGTTGTAAATATTCCAGAAATCAAAATTGGTGAAAGTTTAATTTTACTTATTAGATAATTGCAAATAATTGCGATCGAAATTAATCCTAAAGCAAAATAGAAAGTGTAATAAGAATTTTCAAGATTAGCATTTTTAATTCTCCATTCCGAAAATTGAAAATCACAGTAAAATAAAATTAAAAAAATTGCTAAAACTCCGATTTTTAGTGTTTTCATTTCTTTTGATAACCGCGCTGGTAAAATTGCACATAAACGTTCCGGCGCTTGGCGAGGTTGCGAACTTCGGAACTGATTATTTTCTATCAAAGATAAAATTTCTTGCGGAACGCAAACGTGAATTTACTACAAAATTCGCAATCTTGCCAAACGCTTGTTGTGCGTTCGTTTTTATTTTTCAAATTGCATTTCTGCTTTTATTCCATAATCTTGGACTTCGTCAATTTTAAAGTTTCTATATTTTACACTTTCGAATTCGTAGTCTTTTATATCAAGTTCGTCATATCTTTTTCCGAAAAATCGTTTAGTCAATTCGAAAGCCGTTTCATATGCTAAATTAGATTGAAATTGTTGCTCAAATTCCTCTTTGGTTAATTCATTTTTCATAAACTCCAATTCATCCTTATCAAACAAATCTTCAGGTCTTAAGTTTGTCTCTTCAGGAATTAATTCTCCTAAATCTTGATAAATTTCATCACCAACTTCTCGTAATCGAATTTTTTTTCCGTTTTCAATTAAGCAGAAGTATGTTCCATAACCTAATGACAAGGAAAAAATTTCAGTATTAGGAAATTTTTCAATAAAAGTTTTTTCTGTTTTTGAAATATTTGGTTTTGTGAATTCCCAAATTAGGTCAGCATTTGCAATCAAAAGATGATTATTATATTTGGAAACATAAAGTTCACCAATTTCTGGTCCTTCAACGAAATTTGTTTCCTCAATATATTCAAAATCTTTAAAACCCAAAGATTTAATTAAGTCATCATTTATTTCAAGATTTCCAGCATCTTTTATAAAAGTTACAAATATTTTCCAACCCATAAATTTATATTTTTATTTTTCCGTTTCGTTTTTCCAAAATGACGCACAACGTCCAGCAGCTTTGCGAGGTAGCAGATTTTAGCGCTAACTTTCATTCGA
>DAOMPL010000070.1:0-10088 GCA_035444785.1 Edaphocola sp.
ATAGGATTTCAAAAAAATAACACCTGATAATCATTGTAATATACATTACAATGAGTCTTTGTTATTTTTTATCGGACGGTAGTGATTATTTATTTTGAAAGATGCTTAATTTTTCATCCATCTTTAACCTAAAATTCATTTATAAAAAATAATTCTATTAATCCTTTTATTTTTTAAGAAAATATTATTAATATTGTATTTGGCATAAATTGATATTTTTTTATTATTTATTTTAAAGAACCAATGGAAAACTTAAACGATCAACAATTAGCAAAACCAGAAAATGAATTGACCAACGAACTGCAACAAAATAATTCTATTGACGGGAGAGCGGTATCTCAAAATTTTGAAAATAATGAGATACAAAACAATGAGGAGCAAGAAAGTTCAACTTTACCTAAAATAGAAAGTAGTGATACCGCCTTACAAGAAACGGTTTTGAATGATGCTACACCTCAAAACACAGAAGAAACTGATGCTACTGTTGAAATAAAAACTGAAAAAGAAACGAGTGTTGACCATATTGCTAACTTGAAAAATTATTGGGATACTTTAATTTTTCCGGAAAAGCATCTTTGTAAAATAGATGAAAAGGGTAATCTTTTTAGAATTGCTACAAAGAATTTCCCTGAGAAACATTTAGGTCATATTGACACTTCAAATGCAATGGAAGTCATAAAAATCTTAACCGAAAAATATCAAAAACAATTGCAAACGCACCGGAATTTGATGGAAGAATGGACTAGTCAGCCGGATATTTTAAAATTGCAAGGAAAATTAGAAAGAAATAAAAGCCATCTTTTAAGAGCTCCGGTATTAGGAGATGTGGAATCCATACTTGAGGTGTATTTAGAAAAAGAGGCAGCAATTCAGAATGTTTTAAAAATGAATATTGCTGCCAGAGCAGCAATAGTTGAAAAGGCAGTTGCTTTAAAAGACTCTGACGAATTTAGAGCAACTTCTGACCAGTTTAAAGAGCTGGTTAAGGAATGGAAAAAAGCACCCCATGTTGAAAAAGAAGTGAGCGATAAATTATGGCAGGAGATAGAGGATGCTCGAAATGCTTTTTACGAAAGAAAAAGAGCCAATCATGAGGAGGTAGAAAAAGAAATGATGCAGAACTTAGATTTAAAATTGGAATTATGTGAAAAGGCTGAGGCATTAGCCATCTCTGAACAATGGAGAGCCACAACTGATACCTTTAAAGAATTGTTAGAACAATGGAAAGAAATAGGAAGAGTAGCATCCAGAGAAAAGAATGAAGAATTATGGCAACGTTTTAATGCACCCAAAAATATATTTTTTGAACATAAAGAAGCCCATTTTACAAAAATAAAAGCAGAGCAAGAGGCAAATTATATTGCAAAAATTCAATTGATCGAACAAGCAGAAGCCATTAAAGACAGTACCAACTGGAAGGAAACTACTGACAAGTTTAATAAAATATCAGAGCAATGGAAAGCAATAGGACATGTACCCAAAGAACATTCTGATGCTATTTGGGATAGGATGCAAGCAGCAAAGCATACTTTTTTTGAAGCCAAAAGAAAGCATGGGGAGACGTATAGAATTAATTTGGAAGACAATTATGCCCAAAAGCAGGCTTTGGTGGATAGAATTGAACATGTTAAAAACTCAACAGATTGGAAATCTGCTTCTCAGGAAGTAAATGAACTATTTAATACTTGGAAAACTATAGGTCCTATCCCAAGAGAATATGGGGACGAACTATGGGAACATTTTATTTCTGCCAGAAAACACTTTTACAAACGTAGGGATGAGGATCGTAAGGAGAGAAGAAATTTATTCCTTCAAAGAATTGCTACCAGAATCACTCAAAGCCAGCAATTTCTCAATACTTTAGAAGAGGAGTTGGCAGAGGATGAAAGTAAATTGTCAGAATTTAAAGAAATTCTAAATGGTACCGGAGCCGAGGATGCAAAAGATAAAGAAATTAAAGAAAATTTAGGAAGACTGATAGAGCAAATTGAAAGGAAAATGCCTTCACGTATAGCAAAGATTGAAGATGTCAAAAAACAAATTTTTGATTTGGAAAAGAAATTAGAGGAAGAAAATTAATCTTTTTGTTTTTGGATTAAAAAAGGATAATTGTTAATAAAGAGCGTTTTATACGCTCTTTATTCTTTTGAAGCATTTTAGATACTCTGATGTATTTCAAGAATATAGAAATTCGAAGACAGCTTATTGCTTCTTCTGTAATTGAATGAAATATACATTCCCTTTTTTGAAATAATCAATATAACCAAATCTTTGTTTTAACTCTTCGATACTTTTTTCCGAATTAGAAAAGATATTTTCATCACCATTTAATTCGTCAATATTTTTATATTCTAAAAGAATATTTTTTTCATTTGCTGCTTTTATCATGAAAATGGCATCTGGTACATATTCATAAGTTACAAGGGTTAAGTCTAAGTTTTTTGTTGGATGTTTTAATTCAGATAAAATAAATTTAGGTATGGAATTATATCTTTCATTTTTTATTTTTATTGCATTTGCCCCGATTATTACTATATTTATTGAAAAAGAAATAAAAATTAATAATATTAAAAGTGATGAAAAAGTAATCTTTAATGTACCCTTTTGTTGCTTACTGATATATTGATAAAAGTATTGCAATGGTATCGCTGCAATAATAGCTAAAAAAGGGAAAACAGGAGCATCATACCAAGTTAATTTTGTTTTAGATGATGAAATGATTAAAAAAAATGGTATTATCATAAAAATAGAAAAGATTCCAATTTTAAATTGTGGTCTTTTAGCATTCTTAAATAATAAAAATATACCTATTATAAAGCAGGGAATCCAAAATAGAAATCTATCCTTAATGAGGTTTCTAATGTAGAAATAAAAAGGGTGGTTATGCTCTTCAATTACATTTAAATATCTGCCACCTATTTCATTGATATACATTCGCTTTATAAACCCAGGATTGGCACTTTCTCTAAGTAAATAATAAGATATCACAGGAGCAAAAATGAGGATGATAGCCAGATATAGATTTGGATTTTTTAAGGTGCTCAGTAATGACTTTTTATAAAGGGTATAAATGAATAAAGACGGTGCTAACATTAATCCTGCAATGCCTTTGGTCAATAATGCCAGGCTAAAGGAGACCGCAAAAAAGTATAAATATTTTGAGGATTTTTGTTCTAAAAACTGAAAGTAAAAAATAGCTGCCATGGTTAAAAATAGGACTAATAATCCATCATAATCTCCGGTTCTCAATATATGATTGGAAACATAACCATTGGAAGAGAAAAGAATTAAAACACTAAATACAGCAAATGCTCTACTGCCTGTAATTTTTCTTAAAGAGGTAAACATAAATAGACCTGTTGCCATTCCTGCTAATGCAATAGGCAGTCTAATGGAAAAGATATTGACTCCAAATATTTTTAAGCAAATTGTTTGAAGCCACATAAGCAAAGGTGGTTTAGTGTTCCACATTTCGACACCATCAGTAAAATAGGTGACGAGCCAATTATTATTTTGGTGCATCTCATAGGCATTAATAGCCAGTCTAGATTCATCCCAAAGTTGAATAGGAGTGCCTTGAATAAAAATAAAACTTGGGATAAACGCAATAATAAATACTAAGCAGTAAGATAAAATGCTTTTATCGGTTACTTTTTCAATCATGGATTCTTTTTATTTATAAATCTCTTACTACAGTTCTCAATCGTACCATTTTTTCTAAAAGGCTTTCTAGGAGGTCTAAATGCAACATATTAGCACCGTCAGACTTTGCATTTTTAGGGTCTGGATGGGTTTCAATAAACAGGCCGTTTGCTCCCACAGCAATGGCAGCTCTGGCAATAGTTTCAATCATTTGAGGATGACCACCTGTTACTCCTGAACTTTGGTTGGGTTGTTGTAAGGAATGGGTACAATCCATCACTACCGGCACTTTGAAAGACTGCATGATAGGAATGCCCCTATAATCTACAATTAAATCTTGATAACCAAAAGATGTACCTCTGTCGGTCAAAATAATTTGGTTGTTGCCACTTTCTTGAATCTTATTAACGGCAAACTGCATAGCCTCCGGAGAGAGGAACTGGCCTTTTTTTACATTCACTACCTTTCCGGTTTTTGCTGCTGCTACTAAAATATCTGTCTGACGGCAAAGGAAGGCCGGTACTTGTAACACATCCACATAAGCCGCTGCCATGGCTGCTTCACTAGCATCATGGAAGTCGGTAACGGTGGGCACTCCAAATGTTTTGCCTACTTTTTCAATAATTTTCAATGCTTTCTCGTCGCCTATTCCTGTAAAGCTGTCCAATCTGGTGCGGTTTGCTTTTCGGTAAGAGCCTTTGAAAACATAAGGAATGTTAAGTTTATTGGTAATGTTTACTATCTTGTCTGCTATCCTAAAAGCAAGGTCTTCGTCCTCAATGGCACAAGGTCCGGCCAATAAGAAAAAATTTTCGGTTTGGGTAAATTTCATTTTAATATTTTTTTAGTGGATGCGGTCGGCACGTGGTGGCATGTTTTTCATAATTCCTTTTTCGGTTTGTAGCCACCATTGCCATTGTTGTTTGACTTGTTCATCGTCAAAATAATGCCTTGCCAAGTCTAAAAACAAACGATAGTGTCCAGCTTCTGAAACCATGAATTTATGGTAAAATTGTTTGAGTTTATCATCATTCACATGAAGACTTAACAGCCTGAAACGCTCGCAACTCCTGGCTTCTATCAAAGCACAGATACAAAGTTTGTTTAAAAGTTTATCTTCTCTATTGGAACTTTTAGGCTCATTTGCAATTAGTGCATTCACATACTCATCCTTGCGTTGTCTGCCTAAATTTAATCCTCGTTTTTTCAGTTCTGCCAATACCATTCTGAAATGTCCCCATTCTTCAGTAACAATAGGAGCAAGTTTGTCCACCAACTCTTGCAAATCTGAGAATTGCTGGATGATAGAAATCATGGTAGTTGCCGCTTTTTGTTCGCAAAAAGCATGGTCGGTCAAAATATCTTCAAGTTCTATTTGAGCGATGTCCACCCAACGGGGGTCGGTGGGTAATTTTAATCCTAATATCGTATTTTCTGACATGTTAAAAGCTTGTAGCAAAATTAAAGACTATTATTGACTAAATTCGTATTTGCAGTTTGAAAAATTACAAATCTTGAATTGGGTTAATAAGGAGCTTGTCCACACAAACATTATAGCCGGTTTGGCTGCACTCAAAAATAAGATGGGCAATGTTTTCAGCAGGCATTAGTTTTTCTGTAGGGACTCCACTACCTTCCCAACTATAACTTTGTGTAGGTCCGGGAAGAATGGCAGTAACTTTTACTTTAAAAGGTTTTAGTGCCTCCCTGAAATTGTCTGATAGGCCTAATAAGGCATATTTTGAAATGCTATAAGAAGTTCCACCGGCATAAGCCGATAAGGAAGCTATGGAGCAGATATTGAAAATATGACCTGATTGCTGTGCTTGCATTTTTGGAGCAATTCTTTTAGTCATCAGATAAGCACTGTTTACATTAATATCCATTTGCTTTTTGAAGTGCTCTATTGGTTCTTCCAGAACTGTTCCCGGTAAGAAAATGCCGGCATTGTTCACTAAAATATCGATAGTGTCAAAATTTTCTAATGCTAAATGAGCAAAATCAATAACGGATTGTTCGTTTTCAAAATCGGCAACTGCTATTAATATTTTTTGGGAGGGGAATTCATTTTCCCATTGTTTTTTTAGGGCTTCTAAATCTTGTTGTGTTCTGGAGCAAATAGCAATATTATAACCCTTTTTTAGAAATTGATAAGCTGTTGCCTTGCCTATTCCCTTGGTGGCTCCTGTAATGATGACTGTTTTGTTCTCCATTATTTATATGATTTAATAGGGTGCAAGTTAAACATTTCCACTTTATTCTAAGATTAGGTTTTTATGGGTAGAGGAATTGAAATATTAAAATATCCAAAATTAAGCCATTAACTTTGTCCCATGACAAATAGAGAGATTGCAAAGCATTTTGAACTTTTATCCAAATTAATGGATATTCATAATGAGGACAGCTTCAGGGCAAAGTCCTATGCCACATCGGCATTCCGGATAGAAAAACAAGAACAGGAGTTGGCAAATTTAGATTTGGAAACTTTAAAATTGCAACCCAATATTAGTGCATCCTTAGCTGAGAAAATATTTGAATTGACCCAAAGTGGCAGTCTTCAAATTTTGGAAGACTATTTGCAAAAAACTCCAAAAGGTGTGGTGGACATGCTTTCTATTAAAGGCATTGGCCCTAAAAAAATAAGTTTACTGTGGCAGGAGTTAGGAATAGAAAGCATAGGTGAATTAGAATATGCCTGTCAGGAAAACAGGTTGGTTACCCTAAAAGGGTTTGGTGCTAAAACTCAAGCGGCTATTTTAGAAAGTATCAAATTTATGAAAGCCAACTCCGGTTTTTGCCTTTATAGTGAAGCAGATGCTTTAGTGTCCTTGCTGGATAAGGCTTTTGAAGTGTTGTATCCCAAGGCTCTTTATAGCCCAACGGGTGCTTTTATGCAACAGCAGGATGTGATGAATAGGATAGAATGGGTTTGTACATTGACCCCGCAGGATATCCTTTTGGCATTTAAAGAAATAGAAATAATAGAGCAAACGCTCGAAGCCAATACATTAATTATTCAGATTGCCGCTTTCCCTCCTTTGGTGTTTCATATTTTGGAAACAGAACAGGAATATTGGCTGACCTTATTTAAAACTGCTGCTTCTGAAGCTTTTATCAGTCTATTTGAAAAGGATTTTGAATATCCGGAAACTATAGTTTCAGAGGAACAAATTTTTGAGAAAAAGCAAATAAATTTCATTCCTCCTTATTTAAGATGGAATGAAGAAAGCATTCAGCAGTCCAAAGCCAATAAATTACCCGATGTAATTCAGCCAAAAGATATCAAAGGCATTATCCACAGCCACTCCACCTATAGCGATGGATTGGACAGCTTGAGGGCAATGGCATTGGCTGCCCAAGTAAAAGGTTATGAATATCTGGTTATCAGCGACCACTCCAAAGCCGCTTTTTATGCCAACGGATTGAGTGAAGAACGCATCAAGCAACAGCATCATGAAATTGATATTTTAAACAAAGAACTGGCACCTTTTAAGATTTTTAAAAGCATAGAATCCGATATTTTGTATGATGGCAGTTTAGATTATGAAGATGAGGTTTTAAGCAGTTTTGATTTGGTAATAGCTTCGGTGCATAGTAATTTAAAAATGAATGAAGATAAAGCGATGCAACGCTTACTCACTGCTATTCAGCATCCTTGCACCCGAATATTAGGGCATCCTACCGGAAGGCTTTTGCTCTCTCGTGAGGGCTATCCTATCGACCATAAAATGATTATCGACGCATGTGTTACCCATCAGGTGGTGATAGAAATTAATGCCCACCCAAGACGCTTAGATTTAGACTGGACTTGGATACAATACGCTATTGAAAAAGGAGCATTGTTGTCTATAAACCCTGATGCCCACAGTATTGATGGTATAGATTTGGTGCAGTATGGCGTATTGTCTGCTCAAAAAGCAGGTCTAGAGGCACTGCATAATTTAAGTTCTTACACCTTAATGGAGATGGAGCAATTTGTTAAGGACAGAGGATTTAGGAAAGGTGTCTGATTTTTAAGAGCAAAATTTTGTAATTGTAAAAAAATGCCAGTTAGAAAATATTCTTAACTGGCATTTTATTAAAAAATATTGAGTATTAGTTTATGGTATAGCTTTTTAAAATATCACAAGATTGAGTATAATTGGGGTCTATCTTAATATAATAGCCACTCTTTTTCTCTTGCAACCAATTGGTCAGGTGTTCCATTTTCTTCTTTTGTAAAGCATAGTTTTGAATGATGCTATAATCATCCTTTAGGTTCAATTGGTGGGGTGGTGTTTTTGATTTGATATAAATAAATCTCATTTTGGTATTATGATCCATAGGGTCGGTGAAGGTAGCCGGTTGGCTGTATTCGCCCACGTTAAGATTAGACACTTCCAATGCCAAGTTAGGATCGGTAATGTTTTCGATGCTAATTACAGAGGCTCCGGTTTGCTCATCTCTTACCATTCCTCCGGACTGTTTAGACATATCATCATTGCTGAACTTGCTCACGGCATCATTAAAACTTAATTTTGAGGTAATTAATAGGTTGCGAACACTGTCTAATTTTACTTTTGCCTTTTCAAAATCTGAAGAAGTAGCCTTAGGGATGATAACTATATATTGAATTTTGGCATCATCACCATTTCTTTCCAACATTTTAATAATATGATAGCCAAAGCTTGAGCGGAAAACCGGAGACACCTCACCCGGTTGCAATTTAAAAGCAGCAGCTACAAAGCGAGAATCTATGTTTGGATTTTTTCTGTTGAGCATCATTTCTCCACCATTTTGAGCTCCAGCATCTTCGGAATAAATCTGTGCCATGGTGGCAAAAGATTTTCCTTCCTCCACTATTTGTTTTCTTATGTCTTCTGTTTTGGTCTTTGCATATTGCTCCACTTCTTTGTCCACTTCCGGAATCCAAACCACTTGACCTATTTCAACAGTTGCAGGGATATTGGTCTTTTCTTCTTCAGGAATATTTTTAAAGAATATCTCTACTTCTTTAGGCGTAATGACTACATTTTTCACTACTTCTTCCATCATTCTGTTTACAGTATATCTTTCCTTAAAAACCTCTCTGTATTCTTCTTTGATTTGATAAATAGATTTTCCTAATCCCTGTTCCATCGCAGCTTTGTCGCCATTGAAATTTTGATAAAGGATGGATAATATTTGTTGCTCTACGGCATTATCCACTTCTTCCGGCGTTACCATAACGCTATCTCTGGCAGCTTGCTCATACATTATTTTTGAATCGATGGCATCTTTCAGCATTTGGCATTTGGTGCTTTCCGGCATAGCAATACTTTGATCCTTTTGAGCACCCAAATATTGTCTGCCAATATCTGATTGAAGGATTATTTTATTGCCCACCTTTGCTACAATCTTGTCTGCATATTGTTTTTCTTGTGCAAAACTGCTTAAAGCGATTCCTAATAATATACTTGTATAAAGTGTTTTTCTTACCATAAGGTTGCAAAGATAAGGTTTGAATTCATAAAATATTTTAAATATCATAAATAGTATCCTAAACGGATAACAAAAAGATTATTGGCTTGGTTTCTTCCGTTTTCAAAACCTTGGGGAATCTTGCTTAGAGTCCGTATTGGTGTGATGGAATATTGATACCGGGCTTCGGCTATCCATCTCCCTGAAATTTGGTAATCTATCCCTATAAAAGCATCCCAATTGTTTTTGTTAAAAGAATAGCTTTCCGAGTCAAATTCTTTGGTTCCATAAAGTCCAATATATTCTTCTTTACTATTTATTAATCTATTAAACGAAATTCCTGCTCCAAAATGTATATCTTCTGTATAATAATATTTTAAGGCTAAAGGAATTTCCACATAATTCAAATACATTCTATAATAGGCAAAATAGGGACCCTGTGCTCCATTCAATTCCTGGGTGTATCTGGAACCTTTTTGCGAATATAATATTTCCAACTGCATTCCCAGCTTATTATTTAAATTAACATAAGAGGCCACACCGGTATGCAGCCCAATTTTATGGATGCCGGCATTGGCATCTCCATCCACTTGGGAGAGATTGGTGCCTATCACCGGTCCGGCTTTAAAAGTTTGATGGAGCCAGCTTTCTTTTTGAGCAGAAAGAATGATATTGAAAAAAAGGATTGAGAAAAGGAATAGTATTATTTTTTTAGACATAAAATTATTTTTAGCATATTGAGTTTGCAGTAGAAAGCAAAAGTAGTCCAAAATAAGTTTATTTTTTTGAATGTGAATTAAAGATAATTTGGATATTATTAATTTCTCAGTGGTTGATATCCTCACCAACCACAGACATTACAGAAAGTCCTATTTATTTTATTTGGAATAGCCCAAAAAGAGAAATTCACTTAATAAGTTGATTAAAAAATACTTTCTCTCCATCATTCATCACCTTATCAAATTAATCTCTCCATGGGCATAATACATCTTACCATCTGAGCATCG
>DAOMPL010000071.1:0-9822 GCA_035444785.1 Edaphocola sp.
TTCTATTCAACATTTGTGCTAAAAGTCGGCTCCATCGCCAATTTGCCAGACGTTATGTGCAATAATTTGACAACTTCCCGTAAAGAGATAAATTTACCAACATTATGACCGAGAAAGAAAAAGAACTTTACCTGAAAATAAAACAAGACCCAGACGATTTTATGTTTGACTTGCTATTTGAACGAAACAAGAATGGAGAAGTGATTCCAATAAAAGGAAAAACTTTGAAACTAATGGCGGACGGTATTCCAATGATTTTAGACCAATCCACCGCAGATTTAATGAGCGGAAATACCACAAATGACCCTTTCGCTTCCGTTAGAACAAACAAATCATTTAGAGAAATTTCCAACGAAGTTGCAATGCAAAGTCCGTTTGGAAAGAACAGTATGTTTTATCGTGCGGAAAGAGAAGTATTGACAGGACAAATTCCAAAATTATAACTATGGGAACTTGGAAATACGAAGTCATACACGATTATAACGGTTCTCAACTCATCAAAGAGTTTCGGGAAGAAAACCTAAAACTCAAAAATTCAAAAGGAAATGATGATAAAGAAATTGACTTTATCGTATATGCTGAAAAGGATGATTTTACCATAAGTTTAGGAAGAGTGTTGCTCATAAAAATGAGCGATGCGATGATACAATACTATTATCAATATAAAGGGAAGGAAGTTTTAGAAAAATATTGGGCAAAATATGTTTACGACCAACAAAAGAATAATCGAACATTTCAATTTAAAGAAGATGAAATTGCCAATGCTTTTTTAGAAGCCATTAAACTTCAAACAAAAGGCATAATAGGCATTTCCGTTTTAGACGCAGAAAATTATTTAAACCGAATTACTGACAACATTTCTGATTTTCTGCACGAAGATTTAAAATTTTCAAGAGAGCAATGGGACCCAACACTAAAATCCGACAAATATCTTTTTAAAACACCCGAAAAAGCAGTTAATTATCTTGTTGCGAAATGTAACAAACTAATCGAAGAACTCAATGATTTAAAAGCAAAGTTAGAACTTATAAAATCGTTCAATATTGTAGGTTTTGAAGTCAAAACACCAATCATTGCAGATTTAATAAACACTATCAACAACCAAGTTAAGAACATTCAAAAATTCAAAAATTGGCTGATTGAAAATAAAGACAGTATTAAACTAAAAATTCCATACATCTGTGGGGTCTGGAATGGTTTGATTGAGTTTGTAGCTGGCATTGTGGACATTGTTTTGTTGGGAATAAATATCGTTGTTAGCGAACTACTTGAAAGCGAAACTAATCTTGAAACGCTTCTAATAAGAGAAAGTATTGAAGAAATTCTAAGTGCAGTCTTAAAAGACCCTTTTGGAATAATTGATGAAGCAATTAGTTCTATAAAGAACTACAAATATTCACGCTACGATGACCCGAGTTTAAACCCATACCAAAAACAATACAACGAGGGCGAAGACACCATTTTAGCCATTGATATTGTAATTACCATTGTTACCATAATAAAAGGCATAGCCAAACTTGCAAAGCAACTTCCTAAATTTACCAAGTGGATTGATGATGTGCTGAAAAAGAGAAAAGCAAGAAAAATATCAGAATCTTTCAAAAGATTAGAGAACGCTTGGAAAAAAGGGTGGACAAAAGAAAAAGTGCTTGAAAAGCCAAAAGGTAGCAGACCGCACCCAAAAGAATATCTAACAGCACAATACATCAAGGAACATATTGGACTTTTTCAAAAAGAGGGTATTGCATCAAGGGTTATCTCAAAAACAGACTTTGAAGACTTTGGTGTTGGGAAACCCGATATTGGTAAAACGGAATTTGTAAGCAGGAAATCAGACATTGATGATATTTTGATGTTGTCCACTGAAGAACAAGCCGTGAAATTAGGAAAGCCAATTGAGCAAATTGAAAGTGGAGAGTTGGTAAGAATTGACTTTATACTTTCAAAAGAAACCAAAATAGAGATACCATCTGGAAATGAATTTGGAGCAAACAAGGAATGGATACCTGGTGGAGTTTTACCTGATGGAAATTTAGAGGTCATTATTAAAACAGACGGATTAAAAGAAGGAGTTCATTACACAATTAAATATCTAAACAAATGAGAAAAGAACTTTTTAAACACAATTGGGACTTCATTTTGTATGAAGAAAATGGACACAAAGTTCTGCGTGTCGTTTTTTATCAAAGCTTTACTGATACGTCTAAGTTTTTTAGACTTACAGGAGAAGAACTTAAATATGACTTTGAACAATTAAAAACTCTTGCAGAAGACATTAGAAACAACTATGAGAATTACAAAGACAGAGAAATTGTAGAGGAATAATGAAAAAGCAATTAATGAAGCATCAATGGGATTTTATTCTCTATGATGACAACGGTATCAAAATATTTAATGTGGCTTTTTACAATAGCTTTTTTGATTTTTCAAGGGATTTCAAACCTCAAGGCGAAGAACTTGACTATGATTTTGAACAACTTAAAGCATTGGCAGAAGATATTCGCAAAAACTACGACAATTACAAAGACAGGGAAATTGTAGAATGAATTATTACTGCCCATAACAAGGTATTGCCAAAAGCGGGGCTGAACGGCTTCGATTGGACATTTGTGCAACGTTCAACAGTAGTATTTCTATTGAACTTTTGTACTTCCTTATCCCCGCCTTCGGCAATACCCGAAACGTTAGCAGATAGCTTATAACAACCATCATCCATAAATATTAAATATGAGAAAAGCAGGACTTTTTATTTTAATCGGAATCATATTCGCTTCGTGTTCAACGACTAAACAGGTTGGAAGTTCGAATTTAAGTGCTATTGCAAGCGGTATTGAAAGCCCTAACCCACCAATAACTAAATCTTTATTTGACGACAAGAGTTCAACTATTTCGGAAGAAAATATCCAAAAGATATTGGATGGGAATTACAAACTTCCCGACAATTTAAGAGTAGCATTCGTTAAACTTGAAAGTTCTCAAAACCGCCAAAGATATTATTGGGCAGACGAACAATTTTTAAAATCTCAACAACAATATCTTGACTTGTTCTCTCAAAAGTTTAAGAATTCACTGAGAGTAAAATCTATTGCGACAATACCTGACATTTTAATTTCTCAGACACCGACATTTACAACAATAAGAGAAGCGGCAGTAAGAACTCAGTCTGATATTGCTGTCATATATTCAATTAATAGTGATATTTATTCCCAGTACAAATTGTTCGCCAAAGCAGACATTAAAGCATTTGCGACAACTCAACTTATTATCTTGGACGTTCGGACAGGATTAATTCCCTTCACAACAATTGTAACTAAAGATTTTAAAGACAAGAAAAATAGTACAGATTTGAATGACAGTGAAGCCGCTAGCAGAATAAAAAGTCAAGCAGTACTTTTAACGATTGAAGAAGTTGGAAACCAGATTACGAACTTTTTAAACAATGGAAAATAACCAAGCCATCTGCTAACAAACAAATTGGCAATAGAGCCGGTGAAGTGCTTCTATTGTGCTTTTGTACAAGGTTGAACAATAGTAATCCTATTCAACATTTGTGCTAAAAGTCGGCTCCATCGCCAATTTGCCAAACGTTGGCAGCAAGTGTAAAGGACGACACCTCAACAACAAACAGACGACTAAAAACTGAGAAAAAGTAAACCATTTTGACAAGTGAACACGGACATAGAAACGATATTACAAACGGACAGCATCTAAACCGACACGCTGACCGACCCTATGTTTTTTATTTTTTTTCCACCGCACAAAAAATTTTGAAATTCAGCCAACGCACAATTGGCACATTTGCAAGCCGCACAAGCCCACGCACAAACCCAAGCTTGCAAAAGAGCCAATTCACCCACCCGCCAAAGACGGACAATAAGGGTGAAAAATCGTATTTTAACCGACTAAAATTTGAATTGAACTAGATGGCTGAAAAAGAAGCAAAGGCGAGAATAAAGATTAATAAACTGCTTGAAGAGGCAGGCTGGCGTTTCTTTGACACAGACAAAGCTAAAGCGACCATTAAACTTGAATCTTCCATCAAAATGGACGATTTAGGTGAAGACTTTGAACATTCTAAAAGCGGATTTATTGACTTTTTACTGGTTGACGAGAACCAAAACCCTGTATTGGTTTTAGAAGCAAAAAAAGAAAGCTTGAATCCGCTTGTTGGCAAAGAACAAGCAAGAAATTACGCCAAATCTCAGAAAGCAAAGTTTGTAATTCTATCCAATGGGACACTGCATTATTTGTGGAACATTGAAACTGGAAATCCCGAACAAATTCAGGTATTCCCGACACTGGAATCCATCAAACAATATTATGAGTTCAATCCCGACCCGAACAAATTAGTAAGCGAAGAAGTAAATGCCGACTATGTTGTATTGACTCAACTTCCGAACTACAAACAAATACCGGAGTTTCAGGACGTGCAGAAAAAGAAAGATTTAATCTTCAATTTAAAACTTCGTTTCCTAAGATATTACCAAGTTGAAGCAATACAAGCCGTTCAGAAAGCAGTAAGCGAAGGCAAAAAACGTTTCTTGCTTGAAATGGCAACAGGAACAGGAAAAACGCTGACATCTGCTGCTATCATCAAACTATTTTACAGAACTGGCAACGCAAGACGAGTTTTGTTTTTGGTTGACCGTTTAGAGTTGGAAGAACAAGCAAGAAAGGACTTTACCAATTATCTGAAAAACGACCTGACAACAGTTGTTTACAAAGAGAAACGCAACGACTGGAGAAAAGCGGAAATTGTTGTTACCACTATTCAATCGTTGATGGTGAATAACAAATACAAAAAACTGTTTTCACCAACCGACTTTGATTTAATCATTTCAGACGAATCGCACCGACTTTTAGGAGGCGGTAACAGCCGAGCATTGTTTGAATATTTCTTGGGCTACAAATTAGGTTTTACAGCCACACCAAAGGACTATTTAAAACACCTTGACACCGAAAATATTGAAGACCCAAGAGAATTAGAACGAAGAATGTTGCTTGACACTTACACAACCTTCGGTTGTGAGAGTGGCATTCCAACGTATCGTTATACGCTTGTGGACGGTGCTAAAGACGGCTATTTGCGTCAGCCGATTGTGGTGGATGCAAGAACGGATGTAACCACCAAACTACTTTCTGAGCAAGGTTATGGCGTAATGGTTACAGTTGCCACCAGCGAGCAGGAAGATGTTTTGGAAGAAGTGAAATACAAGCAAAATCACTTTGAACGGAAATTTTTCAGCGATGAAACCAACCGTGTGTTTTGCAAAACCTTTATTGAAAACGGACTGAAAGACCCAATCACAGGAGAATTTGGAAAGAGTTTGGTTTTTGCTGTTTCGCAAAACCACGCTGCAAAATTGGCACAATTGCTCAATGAATATGCACATCAATATTTCCCCGGCAAGTATCAAAGCGACTTTGCCGTTCAGGTAACTTCCAATGTACAGAACAGTCAGCAAATGACAGTTGATTACAGCAACGACAAACTGTTGGGCTTTAGCAATTTTGCCAAAGGCAACGAAATTTTGGAATCATACAAGACCAGTAAAGCAAGAGTTTGTGTTACCGTTGGAATGATGACTACAGGTTGGGATTGTCCCAACATTTTGAATTTGGCTTTGATGCGTCCGATTTTTTCGCCAACTGAATTTATTCAGATAAAAGGACGTGGAACCCGTGTTCACACCTTTGAACATAAATTCAAAAATGAATTAGGAGAACAAGAAATCATTTCCATTGACAAAGCCACTTTCAAACTCTTTGACTTCTTTGCCACTTGCGAATACTTTGAAGAAAAATATCAATACGACCAAGTATTGAAACTGCCGAAAAACTTTGAGCAAGGCGATGATTTCCCAACCGTTGACGACAATACATTAAAGCCGAAGCGTGACGGTTACGAATACAAAGAGAACGACAAGATTGCCACTTGGAACGAACAGCAAGTTGACTTTACAGGAATGAAAGTTGACCGAATGTTTTTCCAACAGTTTGAGGAGAAAGTAAAAACCGATGAAGAAATAAAGCAACTGATGGAAGCGGGTGATGTGGAGATTGCCACCGCAAGAGCCAAGGAGAAATACGACAACAAACCCGAAGAATATTTTGATTTGGAGAAACTCCGCAGGTCGTTGAAGATTGACCGCAAAATTGGTTGGCGTGAATTGTTGGAACTCATTTATTTCGGAAATCAGATAAAAGGCAAAGACGATTTGTTGAGTGACGAATTTGAAAAATTCATCAGCACCAACAATGTTGCCGATATCAGCGATTTACAAGGTTTACGCTATTTCTTTTATGCCTACATCACCGACCCGAGTGTAAGAGAAATTATAGACCAACAAGATTTTACAGAATTGTATCACAACCCAACGTTTAACGTGGATGATTTTAACCGTGTGCCGGATGAAATGAAAAGCAAACTGCCCTACTATGTTAAAACCTACGTATCGTTGCAAAAATTCGTCTGAATTAGGATTCGTTGGATTCTAAGATGATAGGATTTAAAATAAATAAAAATGAAACACGAAGATTTAACTCATAAAATAATTGGTTGTGCAATGAAAGTACATTCTACCTTGGGAAATGGCTTTCAAGAGGTAATATACCAGCGTGCTTTGGCTATTGAATTTCAAAAACAAGGAATAGCTTATCAAAGAGAAATGGAAATGACTATTTTTTATGAAGGTGAGGATATTGGAACCAGAAGGGTTGACTTTTTTGCAGAGGAAAATATAATGATAGAATTAAAAGCTATTATCAAATTAGAAGAAGTACACCTCGCTCAAGCAATGAACTATTGTCAAGCGTATAATTTACCAATTGGATTACTGATAAACTTCGGGGCTAAAAGTCTCGAATTTAAGAGGGTTTATAATCTAAATCATCCCGAAAACAAAGATTACATCAAAAAGAATCCTAAAATCAACTAATCTTAAAAATCCTAATTCAGACAATTATATGCTGGATAACATAACAAAGAAAAATATTGACGATTGCCGTGATGTGCTGGTAGGTAAAGTGCCCGACCCGAAAAGCCAAATAGAGCAAATTACACTGGCTCTTATCTATAAGTTTATGGACGATATGGATAAGGAAGCCGTTGAGAAATTTAAAGGCAAAGCCAAGTTCTTTACAGGCGAATATGCCAAATACGGTTGGCGAAAATTGTTTGACCCTTCATTGAGTGGACAGGATATGCTTTCACTGTACAGCGAAGCATTGGAAAAACTGAACACCAATCCGAATATTCCCGAACTATTCCGCAACATTTTTAAAAATGCTTACCTGCCCTACCGTGACCCGGCCACGCTGAAACTCTTTTTAAAACACATCAACGAGTTTGAATACAGCCACAGCGAAAAATTGGGCGATGCTTTTGAATATTTGTTGAGTGTAATGGGAAGCCAAGGCGATGCAGGACAATTCAGAACACCCCGACACATTATTGATTTTGTAACGGCTTGTGTAAACCCACAGAAAAACGAAACCGTGCTTGACCCTGCTTGCGGAACGGCTGGTTTCTTATTGAGTGCATATAAACACATCTTAAATCAAAACACCGAAAAGCGTTTAGGCGATAAATTAAAGCCAGACGATAGGAAAAAACTCGCTACCAATTTTGTGGGTTACGACATTAGCCCCGATATGGTGCGTTTGAGTTTAGCCAATATGTATTTACACGGCTTTGCCACACCACAAATACACGAATACGATACATTAAGCAGCGAAGACCGCTGGCAGGAAACCTTTGATGTGATTTTGGCAAACCCGCCTTTTATGACACCGAAAGGCGGCATACGACCACACAAAAAATTTGGCGTACAAGCCAACAAAGCCGAAGTATTATTTACCGATTACATTGCTGAACACCTAAACAGCAACGGACGGGCAGGCATAGTAGTACCCAACGGTATTGTAGCCACCAGCCAAACGGCTTACAAGCAATTGCGAAAAATGTTGGTGCAAGATAGTTTGATTGCTGTTATCAGTTTGCCCGCAGGTTGTTTTAATCCTTACAGTGGCGTAAAAACATCCATTCTCATTTTAGATAAAAAATTGGCAAAGAAAAGCCAACACATTTTGTTTTTGAAAATTGAAAACGATGGCTTTGACCTTGGAGCACAACGCAGAGAAATTGAAAAAAATGATTTGCCTTTGGCTTTGCAAACATTGGAAGCATACAAGGAGTGTTTAAGTAATGACATTGGTTTTGAAGATTTGCCGAGTTTGGCAACACTGGTAGAAAAAGAAACAGTGCTCACTAATAAAGATGTTATTTTAAACGCAGACAGATATTCGGAAAAAGAAATTGTAAATACTGAATATGATTTAGTAAAGCTTGAAGAAGTATGTGAGTTCAAAAGAGGTCCATTTGGTGGTTCTTTGAAAAAAGAAATATTCGTAAATGATGGTTATTTAGTTTATGAACAATATCACGCCATCAATGATGATTTCAGTTTTGGACGATATTTTATTGAAGAAAATAAATTTCAAGAAATGAAAGGCTTCGAGGTTAAGCCTTTTGACTTGCTAATTAGCTGTTCTGGAACGATGGGAAAAATTGCAATTGTGCCACAAAGTGCAAAGCAAGGAATAATTAATCAAGCTCTTTTGAAATTAACACCCAATCAAAATAAAATACTTCCACTTTATCTTAAAAAAATACTTGAAGCAGATGAAATTCAAGAAATATATTTTAGAAACCAAGAGGGTGCGGCAATACAGAATGTTGCATCTGTCAAAGTCTTAAAGGATATTGAAATCCCACTCCCACCGCTTGAAATACAACAGCAAATAGTAGCAGAAATAGAAGGCTACCAAAAAATAATAGACGGAGCCAAGCAAATTGTAAACAACTACAAACCCACCATTAAAATAAACCCTGATTGGGAAATGGTGGAGTTGGGTTCCTTATGTATAAAAATAACTGACGGCTCACACTTTTCGCCTGATACAATTGAAACAGGTTATCCATATGTTACTGTTAGAGATGTTGATGGCGGTAAAATAGATTTGATTGGCTGCAAAAAGATAGATGAAAAAGCTTATTTAGAGCTTGTAAAAAGTGGTTGTAAACCTCAATTGAATGATGTTCTATTTTCAAAGGATGGTACAGTCGGTAAAGTTGCATTAGTTGATTTTGACTCAGACTTTGTTGTTTTGTCGTCCTTAGCTATAATAAGACCAGATACTTCATTAATACTTCCGACTTTCCTTTCTTTTATTCTTCAATCTGATTACGCATTGTCTCAAGCCATTAACCTAAAAGGTGGTGTGGCTATTAAAAGAGTAGTTTTAAAAGACTTGAAAACAATTAAAGTCCCAAAAATATCATTTAACGAACAACAAGACATAGTAAATGCGATAGAAGAAGAAATGCAATTGGTAAATGCCAACAAGCGACTAATTGAAATCTTTGAGCAAAAAATAAAAGACAAAATCAGTGAGGTTTGGGGTGTGAAGGAGGAAGTGGAAGCGGTTTAAAAATTAAAGAATGGAGCATATACTTGATATAGAAAAACAGGAAGAAGCATTAAATGCAATCTTCTTAAAGATAAAAGAAAGCAATACTATTTTGTTTCTTGGTGCTGGAGCTTCCGTTGGTGAGAAACGCTATCTGAGCAAAGAACTTATTGAATATTACGAGTCTAAAATTAGCAAAAAGCTAAATGAACCAAACATTACTAAATGGTTAGATATTCTTTCAGCAGATGATAATTTCAGCAGAACCCATTTTGACAATTTCGTTCAAGAACTTTTACCAAAACATCTACTTTCATTTCATCAGCCTTTGCCAGCTCTGCGGCAGTGTGA
>DAOMPL010000072.1:0-9153 GCA_035444785.1 Edaphocola sp.
TGAATTGCAAACTTACGGATTAGTGCGGAAGGCTACCGTAGGTTTAGTTCAACATAAAGCCTGATTATGTGATTTCTCTCCACGTAAACGCAAGTAAAGATGAGAACAAAAATGGAATGGAAATTTTTGTAAGTAATCAAAATAAATTATTGGAAAAATCAGAAAAATTTGCTCGTGATTTACTCAACAATTTTGAAACTCAAAGTGTGGAAATTAAAAATGCAAATTTTCATCTTTTAGCGAATGTAAGTCATCCAATAAATTTATTTGAAATTGGCTATTTGACAAACTCAAAAGACAGAGAATATATGACAAGCGAAATTGGGCAGACTGAAATAGCAAATGCAATACTTAAAGTAGTAAAATAACTACTGCCAATGGCACATTTGCAAAACCGCACAAGCCGACACACGACCCAAGTTTTGCAAAAGAGCCAATTTCCCAACGCTCGACAGGAATGTTGAAAATAATTTGAAATAAATGGCGACAAATCAAAAATCTTTTTCTAATTTTGACACATTATGTCAATAGATGTTATGTCAACAGAAACAATAGGCGAAAAGCTAAGACACATACGAGAAGAGAAGGAACTTCCATTGCGGAAAGTTGCTGCGTTACTCGACATTGATGTAGCGATTTTAAGCAAAATGGAGCGTGGAGAGCGGAAAATCACAAAAGAAGTAGTTCTAAAACTTGCTGACATATACGATTACAACGGAGACGAACTTTTGGTTTCGTTCCTAAGCGACAAGATTTTGTATGAAATTCAAGACGAAGATTTGGGAATTGAAGCACTAAAAGTAGCAGAGGAAAGAGCAAAATATATAAAAGCGAACAAAAAGAAATGACAATAAAGCAACTCATAGAAAAATATACAGCCGACAGGGATTATTACTTGACAAGCAAGTATAATGAAACACTGCTTCGCAGTGATTTCTTAGATCCGTTTTTCGAGTTGCTTGGTTGGGACATTAAAAACAATGCAGGAAAACCGACCAACGAACGTGAAGTAATTTTGGAAGAAGCTTTGAAAGCAAATGCTTCCGAACACTCCAAAAAACCTGATTACACTTTCCGCCTTTTTTCGGAAAGAAAATTCTTCTTGGAAGCCAAGAAACCTTGCGTTTCTATTGAGTCAAACAACGACACAGCAAAACAAGTCAGACGATACGGATTTACAGCAAAATTGAAAATTTCAGTCCTTTCAAACTTTGAATATTTAATCATTTACGACACTTCCGTAAAAGTTGATAAAGACGACATCCATACAAAAGCTCTTGTAAAAAAATACCATTACACCGAATACGAAAGCAAGTTTGAAGAAATCAAACAGCTTCTTGGAAAGGAATCAGTTTATTCAGGTGCATTTGAAACGGAATGGAAAGAAATTGAAAGCAAAATCAATCAGTACTCGATTGACAACTTATTTCTAAATCAAATCAATGAATGGAGAAAAGCACTCGGTTCTGAAATATATAAACACGACCCAAAAATTGACGAGCAACAACTGAATGACATTGTTCAAAGCTATTTGAACAGGGTTTTGTTTCTGCGTGTTTGTGAGGACAGGAATTTAGAAGATTATCAAACACTTTTGAAATTTGCCAACACAAACGACTTCAAAGCACTCATAAAGAAATTTGAAGAAGCAGACAAACGTTATAATTCAGGACTTTTTGACCAGCTTCTAAAAGACAAGATTGTAGAAAATATCAGTTCTGTTTTTTGGACTATCATCAAGCAACTTTATTACCCTGAAAGTCCTTATTCTTTCAGTGTTTTTTCCTCTGATGTGTTAGGAAGCATTTATGAAATTTTCCTTTCTGAAAAATTGACCGTTCAAAGCGGTTCAGTTGTTTTGGTAAAGAAACCTGAAAATGTTGACCGTGACATTATCACTACACCGACTTTCATTATAAGCGATATTTTAAGAAATACCGTTTTGAAAAAATGTGAAGGAAAAACAGATAAAGAAATTCTCAAACTCAAATTTGCTGATATTTCTTGCGGTTCAGGTGCATTTTTATTGGAGCTTTTCCAGTTGCTCAATGATATTTTGATTGACTACTACCTGAAAAATGACAAATCAAAACTCATTCAAACCAATATCAACACCTACAAACTACCATTTGAAATTAAACGACAACTTTTATTGAATTGTATTTACGGAGTTGACAAAGATTATAACGCAGTTGAAGCAGCCAAATTTGGTTTGCTTCTCAAATTACTTGAAGGTGAAGATGTAAATTCAACCAATAAAACAAAACCTGTTCTCCCCGACCTTTCTCAAAATATTTTCTTTGGAAACAGTTTATTGAATCCGAAGCAAGTAACGAACAAAAAAGACCAAGTAATTATCAATCCATTTGATTTTTCAAAACTTCGTTTTGATGTCATAGTAGGCAATCCGCCTTATATGAAATCGGAGGATATGAAAAACATTACTCCGCTTGAATTGCCACTTTATAAAACCAACTATGATTCAGCATATAAGCAGTTTGATAAATACTTCCTTTTCCTTGAGCAAGGAATTAATTTGTTGGCTGATGATGGAATTTTAGGCTATATCGTTCCGAGCAAGTTTACAAAAGTTGGAGCAGGTAAAAAACTTCGTGAATTACTCACAGATAAGGAGTATTTACACTCCATCGTTTCATTTGGAGCAAATCAAGTTTTTGCAGACAAAACAACCTACACTTGTTTGTTAATTCTGAATAAGAAGCCACAAAAGACTTTCCAATATGCGGAAGTAAGAAGCCTGAAAAGTTGGAAAGTTAGAGAGCCGGAGGCTGCAAAATACGGCACAAAGAAAACAGGTGAATTGGATAGTGATGTTTGGGTATTAGTTCCACCTGAATTGAATAACGCCTATAATAAAATCGTTTCTCAAAGTGTAAAACTTAACGATATGGTTGGAAGCGACAATATTTTCAACGGTATTCAGACCAGTGCAAATGATGTTTACATTTTTACACCAAGTAAAGAGGATAAGAAGCATTTCTATTTCACGAAAAAAGGAGTTGATTACAAGATTGAAAAGGAAATAACAAAACCCTATTTTCAAACTTCATCAGGCGAAGATAATTTATACACTTACCGAACATTCAAACCGAACGCAAGAGTAATTTATCCTTACTTGACAACAAAAACAGGAGTTGACATTATTCCGCTAACAACAATTCAAAAGAAATTCCCTTTGGCTTATGGCTATTTACAGAAGCATAAAGCCATTTTAAATAATCCGAAACGTGATATTAAGCCTGAGCCAAAAACGAAAAATGAATGGCACAAATACGGCAGACATCAAAGTTTGGATAGTTGTGGACTTCCTTCAAAAATTATTGTTGGTGTTCTCTCTGTAGGCGATAAATACGCAATTGATGTTCACGGAACTTTAATTTCGTCAGGTGGAACAGCGGGTTATTGTGTAGTTGCAATTCCAACAACTTCCGATTATTCCATTTACTACATTCAAGCCATTCTCAACTCTAAATATTTGGAGTGGTTTAGTGCTTTATATGGCGAAGTTTTCAGAGGTGGTTACATAGCAAGAGGAACAAAGGTTTTGAAAAACCTACCAATCAGAAAGATTGATTTTTCAGATGCTAAACAAAAAGCGCTTCACGACAAAATCGTAGAAACTCAAAAAGAATTAATCCGCATTTATGACCAAATAGATGCAAATGCAGGAAACAAAAGAGCTTTAATTCCATTGCAAGGACAATTTATAAGAGAGAAAGCCAACCTCGAAAAGCTATTAGCTAAATTATACGATTTAGGTAGTGAAGATTCATTAATCCCATTAATCAAAGAATTGTATGAAGCTAATTAAAAACGCAACAGCCGAGAAATTGAGAGGTGGATTTTACACACCCGTGCCAATTGCTGCATTCATTTTGAAATGGGGCATCAATGGAAGTTCAGACTATGAAATTTTAGAACCAAGTTGTGGTGATGGAGTTTTTCTCGAACAATTGAAAGAGAATAACCATAAATTCAAATCGGTAACAGCCATTGAATTTGATGATGTAGAAGCAGAGAAAGCCGACAAAATCAAACTCAATAAAAAGAATGTAATCAATACCGACTTTCATTTGTATTGTAATGAAACCACACAGAAGTTTGATTTAGTGGTGGGAAATCCGCCCTACATTCGCTATCAATATTTTCAGGAAGAACAGCAAAATGAAGCCATCAAAGTTTTCAATCGTGCTAAACTAAAATACTCAAAATTGACTAATGCTTGGGTTTCTTTTGTGGTTGGTTCAAGTCTATTGCTCAAAGAAAAAGGAAAGATTGGTTTTGTAATTCCTGCGGAATTATTACAGGTTTCGTATGCTCAACAACTCCGTGAGTTTTTGGCACATTTCTACAATAAAATCAATATCATTTCTTTTGAGAAGTTGGTTTTCCCTGACATTCAGCAAGAAGTGGTTTTATTGCTTTGCGAGAAAAACGGAAGTGATTCGCATTTAATTGAGCACCTTGAACTAAGAGATGCTTCAGACCTTGAAAAGCTTGATGTAAACATCCTAAAAAGTCCTTCCAAAAAGATAGATTTTAAGTCAAATAAATGGACTTACTACTTTTTGGAACAAGAAGAAATTGACTTTTTAGAACAGATTGCCAAAAAACGTAAAGTTCCGACAATTAGTAATTATGCCAGTGTAGAAGTTGGCATTACCACAGGTGCAAATGATTACTTCACCGTTCCTTTGCCAGTTGTAGAAGCTTACGACCTGAAAGAATACGCAAAACCAATGGTTGGCAGAAGCGTTCAGGTAAACAGTGTAATCTTCACAGAAAAGGATTGGAAACTAAACAGACAAACCAAAGCGAAAGCACATTTATTGGTGTTCCCTGCAAAAGAGAAAATTAACGGACACAAAGGAGCGAACTCATACATTAGTTTAGGTGAATCAATGGGCGTAAACAAAGGCTACAAAACAGGCATTCGTGATGATTGGTTTGTGATTCCTTCCATCAAACTTTCTGATGCGTTGTTTATCCGTAGAAACAATCTCTACCCTCGTTTAATCCTAAACGAAGCTAACGCATATACAACAGACACAATGCACCGTGTATTTATGAAAAAAGACACGGACAAAAACGCATTCATAGCCAGTTTTTACAATTCATTGTCTTTGGCTTTTTCTGAAATAGTTGGTCGTAGTTATGGCGGTGGCGTTTTGGAGTTGATGCCAAGCGAAGCAGGAAAAATACTGCTCCCCTATCAAACCAACAATGCAGATTTACTTGCCACCATTGACAAAATGATGCGAGAGAAAAAGAGCATTGATGAAATTTTAGAAATCACCAACGAGCAAATCCTGAAAGACGGATATGGCTTTACGGATAAAGAAATAAAACTTGCGGATAGCATTTGGAAAAAGCTTTCGTCAAGGAGATTAAATAGGAATAAAAATTAAGAAATATGAAAAACAAAATAATTGAAGCAGGTCAGAACTTGAAAACCGTTTTAATTGACTATACCGAAAAAGATGGTTCAAATGAAGGATGGAGAGAGGTCGAACCTTATAGTTTCCGTCCAGGTAATTTATTTTTTGGGTATGATGTTCAAAAAGGTGGTACTAGAGCTTTTAAAATAGACCGAATTAACAAAATTGAAGTTACGAATAATAGTTACTCCCCTAGATGGGAAGTAGAGTTTTAATTCAAAGAAATATGAACAGAAAATCTGTAGAATCCTCAAACCTTGCATCAATTGGATATGATGCAGAAAATGAAATCCTTGAAGTTGAATTTAAACACGGTGGTGTATATCAATATTTTGATGTTCCTCAAAATGTCTATGAGGAATTGATGAATGCATCTTCACACGGAGTTTATTTTTCAGCAAATATTAGGAATGATTATGAGTATCAAAAACTATAAATTAATAAGGAGTGCATATACAAAACATAATTTTATTCAATTATCGTAGCTGTAGGTTTATAGATATTGAACTCAATAAAAACAGTCCAAACGTTTTTATAGGTCTGAATGATTCGGGAAAATCGACTGTGTTACAAGCAATGGATTTACTGCTGGGTAGTAAACCTAAATACAACTCTTCTATAGAAGGTAGTCATAAGAGTGATTTATCTAATTCCCTTACAGAAATTGAACAATTAAATGACATTCTTCAATTAAAAGAATTACCTTTTTTTGAATTCGGGAATGATTCAACAATAGTAATTGGCAAACTAAAATACAGTGATGAAGCTGGCGAGACTTTTTCAGAATTAAATTTGTCAACACAATTAAAATGGTCGCTAGAAAGTAATAAACCTAATGAAATTTGGATTGCAAAGAGGTATAATAATAATAAGGCGCAGACATTTTTGTTGGTTTCAGAATCCGAAACTCAAAATGAACTTTGGAATTCAACTCAAGCTGTTATAAATACTAAAATTAAAGATTTTGAAGTTTCTCCAGAAGATATACAAAATGAAAATGGTAAAGGGAGATTTTCAAATTTGGAAAAAATAAGGGCTATATACAATAAATTGGATTGCTCTATTAAATGGGTAGAATATAGTTTTTCAAAAGGGGATAAAGATATTTTTCCAATATTCAATTTATTCGACTGGAATACATCTCTTGAAGAAATTATTGCAACGGCTAATGCAATAATGCAGGAGGAAATAAATGTACATATAAATCCAATCAAGCAATTAGCGATTGAATCTGCCATAAAAGCAGAGGAAGCAATAAACCAAAAATTTGGAGAAATAAGTTTGATTATTAAGGAAGTAGCAAAAGAAGTGGAAGGGATTAGTTCCAAAGTTCACTTTGATGTCAAAGAAAAAATATCTGATATAATGGTAACCAAGACCAATAGTGATGGTCCAATCCATTTAGAAAATCAAGGTGAAGGTTTAAAGCGACAGATTTGGTTTTCATTGATAAAAGCTAAATCAGGTAACTCCGAAAATGATGAGAAAAAATATATATGGGCTTTTGATGAACCTGAAACTCACTTATATCCTGGAGCACAAAGAGAATTTTTCGATATACTAAATAAAATTTCTACAGGCAATGTTCAAACGGTAATCAGTACCCATTCAACAATTTTCATTGATAAATCAAATCTGAATAAAATCAATAGTGTATCAAAAGATGAATTTGGTTATACTGGCATATTTTTTTGCAAGGATATTGAATCAATTTTTCTATCTCTAAACATAAAAAATAGCGATTTCTTATTTTATGATAGGTTTCTAATTGTGGAGGGAGATACTGAACAATATTTAATTCCCAAACTATATGAGATTTACACGGGCAACACACTGATAAATGACAATATTCAATTGATAAATATTCAAGGAAAGAATAAATGGAACGAAAACAAACGAATCATAGATAAGATATTAGGAGACTTTAAAAAATCAGAAGAACAAATTATTTACCTCTTTGACAATGATATGAGCTATGAAATTGGAAGTAGTGTAATTGCTGAAAGTATGTTTTTTGTTGGAGACCAAGATATTGAAGACTCGTTAGCTAATGAATTGTGGCTTAACCTACTAAATGATTATTATATCGGTGTGTTTGAGTTCACAATAGAAGAAATTCAAACAATTAAAAATCAAGTTGTCAAAAAGGTTAAATGCCAAGATTTTGAAAAATTCTACCCTATTCTTAAAAGTTATATTAAGTCAAAATCAAAGTCCTTAGACATAGATTATGATTCATTACTCAAACTTCCTTCTAAAGGTTCAGAATCAGCTGATTTTTTACTAAAGTTTATTTCATCAGAGGTTGTGATACCACAAAAAATTAAAGATGCTTTTGATAAATTAAGAACAGAATAATGGCAACTATAAAGATAAACCAACAACTCAAACGAATTGAAATCAAAGAATTTGAAATCGAAAATCAAATCGTTTTCAATTATTTTGACAATCTTCCTGCAAGTGAAAGAGATGATAAATTGCTAAGAGCAATTTACATTGGAGTGTTGGCACTTATGGAAGACCGTATTTCCTCTTTTCTTTCAAAAACATCCAATGAATTAGGAACAGAACTTGAAAGTTTGAAGATGATTTTTGAAATGAAAAAAGAACTTTTCTATAAATCAACTATTAAAGGCGTTTTAGCAGAAGATGAAATTGCAGAGTTTTTAAACCAGTATTTTGCAGATAAAAAACTAAAAGACAGAGCGTTTTTAACGGGTAATACAGCAGGGAATTTACCGAAAAACAAAACAGGTGATATTATTTGTGAAGTAAACGGAACGCCTGATTTGAAAATAGCTATTGAATGTAAGTTTGACAAAAGCGTTCGTTTAGGAGACATTGAAAGCAAAGATATTTTTACTCGAAAATCTGATACTGCTTGGAGTCAGTTAATAGAATCACAAGCCAACAGAGATAGCAAAGTAAGTTTGATTGTTTTTGATATTTCCTTAGTAGAAAACTCCATTCTTAAGAATTTTGAAAATATAGGTTACATTCCGGGAGTTGGTTTTATTGCAATTATCAATTCACAAAAAGGAGATTACAGCAATTTGGCTATTGCGTATATGTTGGCTCGTGACATTGCTTTAAATGCCAAGGAAGTGGAACTTGATAAAGATATTTTGGCAATGATGGTAAACCGCATTATCAAAGACATCAACGAAGTATTGACAATAAAATCTTTGGTTCAAAGCAACATTGACAATAACAAAGCAATTTTAAAGCAATTGGAAAAATCAATCCTTTTAATGGAATTCAACCAAGAGTATCTGAAACGCTTTTTAAATCAAGGAACACTAACCAAAAAAGACCTGCTAGACTTTTATTCAGGAGAAGACGTAAAAGAAAAATATCGTTTAATTGAAAAGGAGATAAATGAACTATAAAAAAGAAAGCCATCCCACAGGTGTAAGCACATTTGCAATTCCCACAAGCCAACGCACAGACCAAAAATTGCAAAAGAGCTTCCACCTTTGCCACCCGAAGGAAAAATTATTTTTTAAAATCCCTTCCCTCTAAAATTTTTAAAACAGCCAACACACAACCCAGACAGACAAAAAAGCAACAAATAAAATGACAGCAAAAGCACAGAAATACAACGACTTGACAATGATAGTGGACAGAAGGCCAGCTTACAACATCACCTATACGCAAGCAGGGGTTTCGTGCTTCGTAGGACAGGAAAGTGGTA
>DAOMPL010000073.1:0-8945 GCA_035444785.1 Edaphocola sp.
TCTTTTTACCGAATGTTTTATCGGTGATCGAGTGCCTAACAATTTTGGACAACTCTATTATATACGCAAATTATCGCTTTTAACGTTGTCAATATCACGTTTGTGCGAAGGGTCTTGTACTTTATTCGCTTCAAAGATAAAATTTTCATACAAAGAATCCAAAGAACTTGTTAAATTTTTTTTGTCAATGCCGATTTCTTTAATATTTACCTCGGTGGTCTTGATACTAGAGCGTCCTAAAGCCCTATTAATGTAAGGTTTATTGCTCCCTTTTGCTTTCGGGATTGGTAAAAAAATACAGTGGATTTGCACTCTAAGGATAGGCAATCTCTACCCAAAGGTAGCAATTCTCGCAACGACACAACCTTATTTTTAATGAGGAAAAGCAGCCTACATTTATTTAAAAATATAAAAGCGGACAATTAGCGTTTGTTGTGATGTTGTGATGCGGTGATTTGGTGATGTGGTGATGTGGTGATGTTGTGATGTAGTGATGTAGTGATGTGGTGATGTAGTGATTTTTCTGGCTTATGGTTGGGGTGCCTTTTTCCTTTTTGAGCGAAGATAAAAAGAAAAAGAATAATTTGTAATTGACCCATTGATTTAGACAAGGTAGTGTGGAGCATACTTTAACTACTATTATTTTAACAGCAACCCCTAAATAAAGTTAAATTAGGCATCTTCTCTTGAAAATCTTCGAAAAGACTTTTAAGTTTTGTTGCTATTCTTGAAGTTGGTCAAGGTTCTTTATGTCCTATTCCCTTCAGGTTTCTTGAGGGTATTTTAGTCTTAAAAAAATAATTTAGACGAGATTGGGGTTTTTAAAAGAGTTTCAAAAAAATAAAATTATTTTTTCTTTTTGTACCTTTGCTCATATTGTAATAAAAATGGGAAATACATCACTTCAAAAAATCCACACTTCTGCTTTAGTGAAAAATTATGGTAAACGTACCGTTGTTAATCATGTGTCTTTAGAAGTAGGGCAGGGAGAGATTGTAGGTCTGCTGGGTCCTAATGGTGCAGGCAAGACCACTTCTTTTTATATGATAGTTGGTTTGGTAAAGCCCGATGAAGGCCAGGTTTTTTTAGATGAATTGAAAATAACTCAAATGCCAATGTACAAAAGGGCTCAGTTAGGTATTGGCTATTTGCCTCAAGAAGCTTCTATTTTTAGAAAACTTTCTGTTGAGGATAATATTAGTGCGGTTTTAGAGATGACTAAACTCAGCCATAAGGAGCAGAAAGAAAAATTAGAAAGCTTATTAGAAGAGTTTCGTTTGACTCATGTACGCAAAAGCATGGGGGATGTATTGAGTGGTGGAGAAAGAAGAAGGACAGAAATTGCCAGAGCCTTAGCAGTAAACCCCAAATTTATTTTATTGGATGAGCCTTTTGCAGGGATAGACCCCATAGCTGTTGAAGATATTCAATCCATCGTAGCTAAACTAAAATATAAGAATATCGGAATCTTGATTACCGATCATAATGTCAACGAAACCTTGTCTATCACTGATAGAGCCTATTTGATGTTTGAAGGTAATTTGTTGAAATCGGGTACTGCAGAAGAGTTGGCCGCCGATGAAGAGGTTCGAAGAGTTTATTTAGGTAAGCATTTTGAATTAAAAAGGAAGATTTATAATGAACACGGCGAGGCTCAATTGTAATTAAGTTTTTTAGGCTATTGTTTTTTAGACCCTAAAGTTCACTTGTTTGTTTCTAGTAAATTTCTCTTTTTTTTGTTCACCCAGCCCGCTTCACTTTTCCATTCTGTATAATAAATGATGAGGTCGGCTTCACTTTTCCATTCTGTAAAAAATATTTTTTTCCCTTCTGATTTCCATTTAGTAAAATACCAAATTCCTTCATTATTATTGGCATCTGATTTCCATTTTGTTTTGAACACTATTAAATCAGCATCACTTTTCCAATTGCTTACATACACTTTTGCATCGGCTTCACTTTTCCATTTTGTTTTAAAAATAGCTTGTGCAATACTTGAATGACTAATCAGCATAAAAATAAAGATATACAGCATTATTTTTAAAGCATTGCCACCCATCAATTTTTGATTTTCGAATTTCATATTTTCAAATTTACAATTTAATTATTGCATTAAGAATTTATTGTACAAAATTTTTTTTTAAAAATTTATAACAGTTCGAATGGTTCGGTTTGTACCGAACTGTTCGTATTTTTGCAAAAACTTAAGTTTTAAATGTCCGAATTATTAATTGAAAAGAAAAGAATGCTGGTGGAAAGTTTAGGCATTTACCTAGAAATGAATAGATTAGTTGCGCCTTTGGCGGCTAGAATTATGGCTACATTAATTATCAATGGCGAATATGGAACAAGTTTCGAACAATTAATAAAGGATTTAGAGGCAAGTAAAAGCACAATTTCTACCCATTTAACCAATTTGGAGTCACAACAAATCATCAGTTTTTATACTAAATGTGGAGACAGAAAACGGTATTATATCATGAAGCCGGGATATATTTCTAGAAAAATAAATCAACTAATCGAGCAATGGCGGGCAGAAATAAATATTCATAAAAAAGTTTTGGAATATAAATTGGCTTTTAATAAAAATTGCAACACACCTGAAGAGATGGTATCTATTACTTTTCATGAGCAATCTATAAAGTTTTTAGCGGATACTATAGAATACCTTACCCAACAAATAAAAGAATTTCAAAAAATAGAAAATTAAGAATCGATTCAATAAAATATGAAACAGTACATTCCATTTATATTAGGAAGTTTGATTTTCGCATCTTGTGGAAATAATAAAGATAAAACAGGAGATTCCGCCGGGAATAAAAATCAAATTCCAGAGGTGGCTACCACACAATTAGAAGCTAGAAGTATTACTACTTATGCAGAATATCCTGCAACGGTTGAAGGCATTATCAATAGTGAAGTCCGACCTAAAATAACCGGTTATATCACCCAAGTTTTGGTGGATGAAGGACAAAGAGTAAGCAAAGGACAGTTGCTGTTTAAAATAGAAACACAATCAAGAAATGAAGATGCTCAAGCTGCTAAAGCCAATATTAGGGCAGCACAGGTAAGAGTGGATCAGTTGAAACCTTTGGTAGATCAAAATATTATTAGCAGAAGTCAGCTGGAAACTGCCAAAGCTCAACTGGCACAGGCTAATGCAGTATATCAAAGCATCATGGCCGATATTAGCTATGCCAATATTACCAGTCCTATAAACGGTTATGTGGGCGAAATCAGATTACGCCAAGGTAATTTGGTTAGTCCTTCTAACCCTCAACCCTTAACAACAATTGCCGAAATAAATAAGGTTTATGTGTATTTTACTATGAATGAAAGTCAATACTTAAATTTTATTCAAAATGCTTCTGGTGTAGGGATTAAGGATAAAATTAAGAATCTCCCTAAGGTGTCTTTGATTTTGGCCAATGGTCGTGAGTATCCCCATCAAGGTGTCATTCAAACCATAAATTCACAAGTGGATAAAACGAGTGGAACCATTTCTTTCAGAGCAACTTTTGACAATCCGGATCATATTTTAACTAATGGAAGTACCGGTACTATTAAGATTCCAAACGAACATTTTAATATGGTGGTGGTACCCCAGCAATCTACTTATGAAAATCAAGACAAGACCATGGTAGTCGCTTTAACTAAAACGGATAGTGGTGTAATAGCCCAGACAAAATCAATTGAAATTAGTGATAAAGCTACCGGCGTTTATGTAATTAAATCTGGAGTAAAGGTAGGTGACGAAATCGTAGTTATCGGTGCCAATAAAATACAGGATGGAAGCAAAGTGAAAGGGAAATTAATGCCTTTTGACTCTGCAATTCAATCTTATAATCCGGTTTTCGAAAAATAAAATTCTAAAATAAAATGCTAAAAATATTTATTGAAAGGCCGGTACTCTCTACGGTCATCTCGATATTACTGGTGATATTAGGTGTTTTGGGCTTGGTTTCTTTGCCGGTTTCCCAATATCCGGATATTGCCCCACCCACAGTTAATATTACTGCACAGTTTCCGGGTGCTAATGCCTCTACTGTGATGAAGAGTGTTGTAACGCCTATTGAAGAACAAATTAATGGGGTAGAAGGTATGACTTATATTACCTCTAACTCTTCCAATAGCGGTATGGCTCAAATTACTGTTTATTTTGATCAAAATACAGATCCTGATATTGCCGCTGTTAACGTTCAAAATGCAGTAGCTCTTGCTAATCCCTTATTACCTGCAGAGGTAAGACAGATTGGAGTAACCACAAAAAAGAGCCAGAGTAGTGCTTTGATGTACCTTGATTTTTATAGCTCTAACCCTGAATTTGGTTCTAAGTATATAGCTAACTATTTGAACATTAACGTAACTCCGGTAATGAAACGTATTTCCGGAGTGGGGGATGTAAACGTATATAGCTCCAGAACTTATGCCATGAGAATTTGGATTAAGCCGGAAAGATTAGCTGCTTATAATTTGGTGCCTACCGATATTGCTGCAGCTATTAATGCTCAAAGTCAGGAAGCGGCTGCCGGTACCTTAGGAGAAAACTCAGGCCAGTCTTTTTCTTATACTATCAGATATTCTGGAAGACTAAATGAGGTAGAGCAGTATGAAAATATTATTATCAAATCCATGGGTGATGGAAAGTTTTTAAGGTTAAAAGATATTGCCGAAATTGAATTGGGTGTTCAAAACTATGGAGTACAATCTACAAGTAATGGCTATCCTAGTATTTCCATGTCTATCAGCCAAACGAAAGGCTCTAATGCCCAAAAAATTATCGATCAAATTCATAAAGAATTAGAAGTACTAAAAAAAGATATGCCTAAGGGTATGGAAATTTCTATTCCTTATGATACCAATAAGTTTTTGAATGCCTCTATTGAAAAAGTGGTGAGTACTTTGATAGAAGCATTTATTTTAGTGTTTATCGTAGTTTTTGTATTCTTGCAGGACTTTCGCTCTACCTTGATTCCGGCTATTGCTGTACCGGTTTCCATCATAGGTACTTTCTTCTTCTTAAATTTATTTGGTTATACACTCAACCTTTTGACACTCTTTGCCTTGGTTTTAGCTATCGGAATTGTAGTGGATGACGCTATTGTAGTGGTAGAAGCCGTGCATGCTAAGCTGGATGAGGGGGAAAAAGATTCAAAAAAAGCTACCCATAGTGCCATGAGTGAAATTACAGGAGCCATTGTTTCTATTACCTTGGTAATGGCTGCGGTTTTCCTTCCGGTAACATTTATTAGCGGGCCTACCGGCGTTTTCTTTAAGCAATTTGGGGTTACTTTAATGACGGCAATTGTAATTTCGGCAATCAATGCTTTAACATTAAGCCCTGCACTGTGTGCCATTTTCTTAAAATCGCATAGTAATGACCCTGAAGCAAAGAAAAATGTTTTGAAACGTTTTTATACAGCTTTTAACACCGGGTTTAATGCCACCCTGAATAAATATGTACATGCCTTACATTTTATCTTTAAACACAAATGGTTGACGCCACTTATCATTATCCTTTCTGGTCTTGGTATCTGGTGGTCTTCTGCCAATGTTTCAAAAGGCTTTATTCCTGATGAAGATAGAGGAGTGATTATGACCAATGTAAAATTGCCGGTTGGTGCTTCATTAGATGCTACAGTAGCCTTAAATCAGAAATTGTCAGAGGCTATTCAAAAATTACCCGAGGTGAAGTCTATGGCTATCACAGCAGGTTATAGTATGATTAATGGTCAAGGGTCTAATTATGGTTTAGGTTTTGTTAGCCTTAAAGATTGGACAGAAAGAAAAGGAGAAGAGCATTCTGTAAAAGCAATTACAGCAAAACTATTCCAAATAGCCGCTCAGTTTCCAGAAGCCGAAATTTTATTTTTTGCTCCACCAAGTGTTCCGGGATTTAGTGCTAGTGGAGGTTTTGAGGTCAATCTTCAAGATAAAACCGGAGGTACATTTGAAAATTTGGACAAAGAAAATCAAAATTTTCTTAAAGCACTAAATCAAAGGCCGGAAATAAAATATGCTTCTTCAGGCTTTAGTACTAAGTTTCCCCAATACGAAATGAATATCAATGTGCCTTTGGCTTTACAAGCAGGGGTTTCTGTTAATGATATTTTCAAAACCTTACAGGGTTATGTGGGGTCTTCTTATACTTCTGATTTTTCCAGATTTGGAAAGCAATTTAGAGTTTATATTCAAGCTCCACCGGAAGATAGGGTTCAAGTTGAAGATTTAAATAAAATTTATGTGAGAACTAAAACCGGTGAAATGGCTCCGGTAACTCAGTTTGTAAGTTTGGAAAAGGTCTTTGGTCCACAATCTGTAAGTAGATTTAATCTTTTTACTTCAACCAAAATCACAGGGGCTACAGCTGAAGGGTACACATCTGGTGATGCCATTAAAGCCATTCAGGAAGTGGCTCAGTCCTTACCCAAAGGTTTTGCTATCGATTTCTCTGGTTTAACGCGTGAAGAAGTGAAATCATCTGGACAAACTTGGATTATATACCTATTGGTAGTTGTGTTTGCTTATTTCCTATTGGCTGCACAATATGAAAGTTATTTGTTACCTTTCTCTATCTTGCTTTCGGTGCCTTTAGGGATTTTTGGGGCTTATGCCTTTACTTGGATTACGGGTCAGGAAAATAATATTTATTTCCAAATTGCAATGGTAATGCTCATAGGACTCTTGGCCAAAAATGCAATTTTGATAGTAGAATTTGCAGTGCAAAGACGAAAGCATGGGGAAACACTGTGGGATTCTGCTGTTGATGGAGCTAAGGCTCGTTTACGTCCTATTCTGATGACCTCTTTTGCCTTTATTTTGGGATTGATGCCCTTGGCTTTGGCAACTGGGGTGGGGGCGGTAGGTAACCGCTCTATTGGAACCAGTGCCGTAGGTGGAATGCTGGTAGGAACATTATTGGCGATTTTTGTAATCCCCACTTTATATGTATTCTTCCAATGGTTACAAGAAAAAGTAACGACTAAACCTCCTATAGTTGAGATAAAAAAACAAGCACAAAACGATTAAAGAAAATGAAAATGAAAAATAGAAATAATATTTCACTTATGTTCTTGTTGGTGGGAACATTGACCTTGTCTTCTTGTTTTATAGGAAGAAAATATGAGAGACCTAGTGTAGCAGTGAATAATTTATTTAGAATGGACGCATTGGGCAATACCTCACAGGATACCAATTCTATGGCTCTTGTTAATTGGAAAGAGGTATTCTCTGATACCATTCTCCAACATTATATAGAACAGGGATTGGTCAATAATTTTGATATTAGAATTGCAATTAAAAGTATAGATGCGGCAGCTGCTTATGTTAAACAAATCCAGTCAGCCTTTGGCCCGGTGGCTAGTGCTACCCTAAATTACGGAATTGCCCACAACCCAAAATATACAGGATTAGGCAATGTAAATCAGTTTCAGTTGAGTGCAGACCTCTCTTGGGAGGCCGATATCTGGGGGAAAATTAAAAATCAAAAAAATGCAACTGAAGCTGCCTATTTGCAAACCGTTGAAGCAAAAAATATGGTAAAAACAAGACTGGTTGCTAATCTTGCAAATATATATTTCCAGCTTATCGCATTGGATAAACAAGAAAGCATTGCCCAAAAGAGTATTCAAACCAGAGACTCCAGTTTACAAACTACCAAAGCTTTGATGCAAGCCGGGCAATTGACAGCAGTTGCCATACAACAATCCCAGGCTCAAGTGTATGAAGCACAAAATATTCTTTTAAATTTGAAAAATCAACGGAGAGTTCTTGAAAATGCTTTTTGTTTCTTGTTAAGTGAGCCACCTAGTGCCATTAGAAGAAGCTCTTTTGAAAAGCAACATATAAATACTCCTTTGGCAGTGGGAGTGCCGGCTCAGTTATTAGAAAATCGCCCCGATGTGAAACAAGCGGAATATGCTTTGAGGCAGGCATTGTCTTTAACCAATGTAGCCGAAGCAAATTTTTATCCTTCATTAGTGCTTACCGCAAGCACTGGGTTTAAAGCAGTTGATATTAAAGACTGGCTGACTCCTGAAGGGATTTTTGCACAAGTGGCAGGTGGAGTGTTGCAACCTATTATTAATAGAAGACAATTGAAAACCCAATTAGAAGTAGCCCAAACTAAAGAAGAACAAGCATATTTAAGGTATCAACAAATATTGCTTGCTGCCGGTAATGATGTGTCTAATGCCTTATTTGATTTTCAAACTCAATCTGAAGCATTAGACCTACAAGAAAAGCAAAATAAAGTATTGCAGACTGCTGTTAAGTATTCTCAACAATTATTGGTTAATGGCTTAGCTAGTTATTTGGAAGTGTTGTCAGCACAGCAAAATGTACTTTCTACCGAATTAGCTTTAGCCAATACTCATTATAAGAGGTGGGCAGCGATGATACAATTGTATCAATCTTTAGGTGGAGGTTGGAGATAATAAGAAAAATTGGATATCTGTAAAAAATGGATAGCTCTTTGGAGTTATCCTATTTTTTTTAGGAAACTTTGACTGATGGACAGCATAGATTCCTTCATTTTTTTTCTTTTCCCCATTCCCCATTCCCCATTCCCCATTCCCCATTCCCCATTCCCCATTCACCATTCACCATTCCTCATTCCCCATTAAACCCAAAATGCCTACCCATGTTACCTTTCAGCCGATTTCACTAAAAAAATTTCAAAAAACATTTGTTTAATACAAAGTAAGCTATTACCTTTGCACTCCCAAACAAAACGGGGGTAGTTCTTAAGAAAGGAGATGGAGCGGAGAGCGGTGCGGTAGTAAACAGCGAAAAAAATTTTTCAAAATAAATTTGGTTAATAAAAAATAAGCTTTTACCTTTGCACTCCCAAACGAAACGGGAACAGTTCTTAAAGCGGTAAAGAGAGGGAGATAAAGAAACGAGGGATGTTGATTAAAATTTAAAAAAGTTTTTTCAAAAAAAAT
>DAOMPL010000074.1:0-8863 GCA_035444785.1 Edaphocola sp.
CGACAAATTTAAGCACAACTCCAATTAAAACTTCTTGTGTGTTTTTGTCTTTTACGACACCGTTGATAGTACCTATTGTTTGGGCAAAAATATTATTTCCAATCAAAAGGAAAACCAATCCTAAAAGTATTTTTTTCATACTACAAAGTAATTAATTAGTGCAAAAGTAAACTAATATTTCAAATAAAAATCTATTTATATACTTTATTTAAAAATAAATAGTATATTTGTATTCTAAAGTCACTTAAAATGAATTATGGTTTAATTAAAGATGTACTCGATTTAGTTCAGGAATTTGAGATTGAAACCAACAATAACAACCATTTTGACACATCTGTTGAAGGGTTTAAAAATTGGATTTCGACAAACAATAACACTATCGTTAATGAACCGAATTGGGAAGGGAAAGAAAACGGAAGAAGTGCCGAAAGCGTTATTAATACATTGATTGTTCACATGAATCGATATGCGAAAAGCTATTCCAAATCGGCAATTGTTGGGTCGGATTTTTCTACGCAGGAAGATTTTATTTATCTAATAAATCTCAAAGCATTTGGCGAAATGTCAAAAATGGATTTGATAAAAAAAAACGTACACGGAAAACCGGTTGGAATGCAGATTATCAATCGTTTAATCAATCAAGGATGGATTGAACAGCGGAAATCTAAAACGGATAAACGAAGTAAAGTGATTTCAATTTCTGAAACAGGTCTTCAAGCCTTGGGGAACCAAATGGATAAAATACGACAAGCTACTTCCATCGTTACCGGAAATTTATCACAACATGAAAAAATGGAATTAATCCGCTTACTCAATAAGCTCGATGATTTTCATCAACCGATTTATGATAGAAATATTGATACGGATAATTTACTAAGCGAAGCACTTAAAAATATCAAAAGATGAAAAACAAGATTGCCATAATAGGTTCGGGATTTTCCGGATTGTCGGCTGCTGCTTATGCGGCAAAAGCTGGTCATGAAGTTCATGTTTTTGAAAAACACGATCAGCCGGGCGGTAGAGCCAGACAATTTACCACAGAGCAAGGTTTTGTTTTTGACATGGGACCAAGTTGGTATTGGATGCCTGATATTATGGAAGATTTTTTTACTGATTTCGGCTATAAAACTTCTGATTTTTTTGATTTAATTTCCTTAAATCCTCAGTTTGAAATGATTTTTTCTGATGAGAAAATGAATATTCCTGAAAATTTCGAAGACTTAAAAAAACTGTTTGAAACGATAGAAAAAGGTGCAGGCGTTCAATTAGAAAAATTTATGCAGTCGGCAAAGTACAAATACGAGGTAGGCATGAAAGACTTCGTTACAAAACCTAGCCACAGTTGGTTAGAATTTGTATCTCCCAAAATTGCGAAAAGTGCATTAAAATTAAATTTGCTCACAAACTTTAGAAGCTATGTTGGTAGCTACTTTAAAGATGAGAAGTTACGAACGCTGATGGAATTTCCGGTGATTTTCTTGGGGGCATCGCCCAAAAATATTCCAGCATTGTACAGTCTGATGAATTATGGAGGCTACGCATTGGGTACGCATTATCCGATGGGAGGATTTTACCAATTGGTATTGGCAATGCAGCAGGTTGCAGAAAAACAAGGAGCAATTTTTCACTTTAATAAAACGGTTGAGAAAATCAATACCAGCCATAACAAAATAACTTCTTTGCAAATAAATGGAGAAAATATAGCTTTTGATACCGTGATCGCTTCTTCAGATTATCATCACACCGAAACACTTTTAGAGGAAGGATTAAGAAATTATACCGAAGAATATTGGCAAAGCAGAACTTTTGCACCGTCAAGTTTGATATTTTATTTAGGTATAAATCAAACTATTCCGAACCTCAAACACCACACACTATTTTTTGAAAACGATTTAGACGAGCATATTGATTGTATTTATGGAGAAAAAAAATGGCCAGAAAACCCACTGTTCTATGCTTGTTGTCCTTCTAAAACAGATAAGAGTGTTGCCCCAAAAGGAAAAGAAAATCTGTTTTTGTTGATGCCTTTGGCAATTGGTATTCAAGACGATGAAACAAATAGGGAAAAATACTTGGCAGAAATGCTTTCCCGAATTGAAAAACATACTGGCGTTGCAGACTTGGCTTCAAAAATTGAGTACCAAAGAAGTTATTGCGTAACGGACTTTGTACAAGATTACAATGCCTATGGCGGTAATGCGTATGGTTTGGCAAACACCCTTAATCAAACAGCGGTTTTGAAGCCGAAAATGAGAAATAAAAAAGTAAATAATCTATTTTATACCGGTCAGTTGACCGTTCCAGGTCCTGGCGTTCCACCGTCCATTATATCGGGTAAAATAGTAGCAAATGAAGTAACAAAATATAAAACTGAGTAATATGAAACAGCTATTTGACGAACTTTCTTATTCGGTAAGTAAGATAACAACACAAAAATACAGCACAAGTTTTTCCTTAGGTATTTTGGCTTTAAAGCCTTCTATCCGAAATGCAATTTATGCTATTTATGGCTTCGTGAGACTAGCTGACGAAATTGTAGATAGTTTTCATGAATATGAAAAAGAAAAATTGCTAAGCAGACTAAAGGTAGAAACTCAAAACGCCTTAGAAGAAAAGATTTCATTGAATCCTATTTTACAATCTTTTCAGGAAACAGTGCATAAATATGAAATTGATACGATTCTTATCGAGCAATTTCTTAATAGCATGGAAATGGACCTGCAAAAAATTGATTACAATTCTGAATTGTACGATGAATATATTTTCGGTTCTGCCGAAGTAGTGGGCTTGATGTGTTTACAGGTTTTTACGGAAGGAAACAAAGAGAAATTTCAAGAGTTAAAACCGTATGCAATGAAATTAGGCTCTGCTTTTCAGAAGATAAATTTTCTAAGAGATTTAAAAGACGATTATCAAATTTTAGGTAGAACTTATTTTCCGAATGTAGATATGTGCGTGTTTGATAATTGTGTAAAATGTCAAATTGAACAAGAGATAGAAGAGGAATTTAAAGAAGCATTAATCGGTATAAAAAAACTTCCTAATTCGTCTATGTTCGGTGTGTATTTGGCGTATAAGTATTACATTTCTTTGTTTAAGAAAATAAAAAGTAAGACTTCCTCCGAAATATTAAATAATAGGATTCGGGTTTCCAATCCTCAAAAAATATTTGTGGCTTTTAAAAGTTATGTAAGGTATAAAATAGCGTTTTTGTAATGAAAATTTTGATGTTATTTTTAACCGTTTTATTGATGAATTTTTCCTTTAATAATTCAGATTTGAACGAGGTTAGGTCGAGTTACAGCAAAGCCGTTCTGGATAAAAAACTGTGTGAAAAGATGATTGAGGAATTGGAACTTTCTAAACAAAAATCGGCGATAGCTTTAGCCTATCTTGGTGCTTATCAAACGATTTGGGCAAATCATGTTTTTAATCCATTGAGCAAACTTGCTACTTTTAAGAAAGGAAAGAATAACATTGAATTAGCCATTAGTAAAGAACCTGAAAATGTTGAAATTAGATATATCCGGTTTTCGGTTCAGAAAAATGCACCTTCTTTTTTGGGATACAATAACAACTTAAAAGAAGACAGGGATTTTCTTGTTAAAAACAAAAAAAACATCAATTCAGATTTTGTTCAAAAAAATATTGAAACACTCTTAAAGTAATTAGTTATGAAACATGAATTATACAGAGAACAACAATTGAATTGTGATTTACAAACCGCTTGGGATTTTTTTTCATCACCGATGAATTTGCCAAAAATAACCCCAAAAGATATGGCATTTACCGTGTTGTCTGAACAAAAAACAAATAAAATATTTGAAGGAATGATAATTGATTACACGGTTTCGCCTTTGCTCGGCATTCCGCTAAAATGGAAAACAAGGATTACATCGGTAATTCCCAATAAGAGTTTTACGGATTTTCAGGAAAAAGGACCTTACAAATTATGGAACCATCGCCACGAATTTATACCCAACGAAAAAGGTGTGTTCATGATAGATAAAGTCGATTATGAATTGCCTTTCGGACTTTTAGGAAATATAGCCCACGCTTTATTTGTAAAAAAGAAATTAGAAAAAATATTTAATTACCGATTTCAAATTTTAGAAAACTTATTCAACAAAAATTAAAATGAAAGTACTACTGGTTATACTTGTTTTTATACTAATGGAAGGAGCTACTTGGCTTATTCACAAGTATATTATGCACGGGTTTTTATGGTTTTTGCACAAAGACCACCACGATCATAGCAATAAAGGCGAGTTAGAAAAAAACGACTGGTTTTTTGTGATTTTTGCACTGCCCACTATTGCGTTGATGTATTTCGGGTCATTAGAAAATTTCAATTATTTGTTTTTTATTGGCTTGGGAATTATGCTCTACGGCATGGCTTATTTCTTTGTGCACGATATATTTATCCATCAACGAATGAAGTTTTTCTCTCACACGAAAAACCGTTATTTTTTGGCACTTCGCAGAGCACACAAACAACATCACAAACACTTAGGAAAAGAAGAAGGCGAATGTTTTGGGTTTTTATATGTGCCGTTGAAGTATTTTAGAATGTATTTTAAATCGGTTAAATCATGATGACTTACACTTACGCACTCATATTATTTTTCACCATCATCGTTTGCTTTGTTGCATCTTTTGATAGAAGAATTAAATTCAATCATTATTTTGGTTCATTCCTAAAAGCTGCCATTTTAGTAGCTGTTCCTTTTATCGCTTGGGATATATGGTTTACAGCTCATGGAGTATGGTGGTTTAATACAGATTATACCCTTGGAATTTCGTTTTTTGGTTTGCCTTTGGAAGAAATTTTATTCTTTATTTGTATTCCGTTCTCTTGCATTTTTACTTATTACACTATTGATAAATACTACAAATGGGAAGTCTTAGGGGCTTTTAATAATTTATTGGTCTTTGTAAGCATTATTATTTTGTCGGTTGTAGGTTTATTGCATACAGACAAAATTTATACTCTCATTACAACAATAGTTACGATACTTACATTGATTTATTTACATTTTATTGCTAAAGTAGATTGGCTTACTAAAGCATCTTTGGTTTTCACGCTTCTTATGCTTGGATTTTTTCCGGTTAATGGAGTATTAACCGGTAGTTTTATTGAAAATCCGGTTGTTAATTATAATCCAAAAGATTTTTTGGGAATACGAATGTTTACCATTCCTATTGAAGATGCAGTTTATGGATACTCTCAATTTTTATTAGTGCTTTATTTTTTCAAAAAATTATCAAAAGCAAAATAAACATAAATAATAAGTTGTTCTGTATTTCAAAATAATATAATCAGTTTTAAAAATCAACAATAAAAAATGAACTTGTTAGTAAAAGACAAACAGCTTGAATTGAAGTATGAACCCGGAAAAGGTGCGTGGACATACCATATTCAAATACCTAATACAAAGCACCTTGTAGGAAAATGGGGTTCGTTGAAAGCTTCTGGTACTATTGATAATTATCCTCTTGAAAAAGTCAATCTATTTACCATTTCAGGACAAGATAAGTTGATTTCCATAAACGAAAAAATCAGAAAAGCAATAAATAAAACCGGTGGCGACAAAGTAAAAATTACACTCTATTTGTTGACTTCAAATGAACAAATAACTGAGGATGAAATTTTAGAAACTTTTTCCCAGTCAGGTGTTTTAGAGGTTTTTGAAAGTTTGACTGAGGACGAAAAAAAAAGAATAATTGAAGAAATAAAATCTAAAAATTCAGATGAAAAACAAATTAAATACATACTGAAATTTATCAATGAGCTTGATGTGAGGAATACTAAGAGTGTTAATCTATATTAACAAAATAATTTTAAATAAAATAAAATGAAAAGAAAAACAATCATAGGAACTGCTTTTATCGCTTGCGGGATTTTACTTTTAAATTCTTGCGCATCTATTCCTAAAAATGCAAAACCAGTCGAGAATTTTGATGTCAATCGCTATTTAGGTGCTTGGTACGAAATTGCACGATTTGATTTCCGTTTTGAAAAGGATTTAGACAACACTTCAGCACAGTATAAATTGGATAAAAAAGGAAATGTAATGGTCTTGAACAGCGGTTACAATTTCGTGAAAAAGAAATGGAGTAAGGCCGATGGATTGGCAAAATTTAGAGGAGATAAAAATGTGGCTGCTTTAAAAGTGAGCTTCTTCGGACCATTTTATTCAGGCTACAATGTAGTGGCTTTAGACGAAAATTACCAATATGCTTTAATTGCCGGAAAGAATTTGGATTATCTATGGATTTTATCCCGCACAAAAACTATTCCCGAGGATATAAAAACAAAGTACTTGAAAATAGCGGAAGAAATCGGTTATGACACTTCCAAATTGATTTGGGTAAAACACGATAAAACAGATAGTCCGTATTTGAATGAAAACTAAACTTTCCATATTCTGGTTTCGTAGGGATTTGCGATTGGAAGATAATGCTGGATTGTGTCGGGCTTTGGCTTCGGGATTTCCGGTATTGCCGATTTTTATTTTTGATACAGCTATTTTAGATGCGTTAGAAAATAAAAGTGATAGGCGAGTAGATTATATTCATCAGGCACTTTCGGACATTAACTTAGCATTAAAAAATCATCATTCAAAGTTGAATGCCTTTTATGGAAAACCTTTAGAAATATTTCAACAACTTTCCCAAGAATACGACATTCAAGCGGTGTTTTGCAACCGAGATTATGAACCACAAACCATTGAAAGAGATACCGAAATTTACAACTTTTTCAAAACCCAAAACATTCCTTTTAAAGCATTTAAAGACCAGGTGATTTTTGATAAAAACGAGATTGTAAAAAATGACGGAACGCCTTATACGGTTTATACGCCTTATGCTAAAAAATGGAAAGAGATTTTAACCGAAAAAGATTATCAAATTCACAAAGCAGATTTTAATCACTTTTTGAAACAAGATTTCACCGAAATTCATTCTTTAAAAGATATTGGATTTAAGAAAACAGAATTTCATTTTGAAACGCCAAAATTAGAAGCAAAAATCATTGATGAATATGATAAATACAGAGATTTTCCGGCACTTCAAAAAACAACTCAATTAGGGATTGCGTTAAGATTTGGAACCATCAGTATTCGTAAATGTGTGGATTTTGCTTTGCAACACAATCAAACTTGGTTAGGCGAATTGATTTGGCGGGAGTTTTTTATGCAGATTTTGTATCATTTTCCAAAGGTGGTCAGTCATTCTTTTAAGACGAAATACGATTTTATACAATGGCGGAATGACGAGCAGGAATTTGAGTTGTGGTATACTGGAAATACAGGCTATCCGATTGTAGATGCTGGAATGCGACAGCTCAACGAAACAGGTTATATGCACAATCGGGTTCGGATGATTGTTGCCAGTTTTTTGTGTAAACATTTGCTGATAGATTGGCGTTGGGGCGAAGCGTATTTCGCTGAAAAGTTGAATGATTACGATTTGTCTGCCAACAATGGAAACTGGCAATGGGCAGCAGGTTGTGGTTGCGATGCTGCACCTTATTTCAGGGTGTTTAATCCTGCATTGCAAACCGAAAAATTCGACAAAAATTTTGAATACATCAAAAAATGGTTACCCGAATTTGGTACTGATAAATATCCAAAACCAATAGTAGAACATCATTTTGCCAGAGATAGAGCTTTAAAAATTTATGGTGAAGCAGTAAAAGAAAGACAATGAAGAAAATATTAATAGCAGGCGGAACTGGTTTTGTTGGAAAACAGCTCATTCCTTTTTTAGTAGAAAAAGGATATTCAATTCATGTTTTAACCCGAAAACCAAGTGCTAATTCATCAAAAAATATTCGCTTTTTTCAATGGGAAATCGAAAGACAATACATCGACAAAAAAGCATTTGAAGGAGTAGAAATTCTCATTAATCTGACCGGTGCAAACATTGGCGAAAAACGATGGACAGAACAACGAAAGAAGGAAATTATTGACAGTCGCATAAATTCCATTGATGTATTGTATCAATATATTTCGGAAAATAAATTCAACATCAACACCTTTATTTCGTCCTCTGCTGTTGGGTTTTATGGTGCGGTAACAACGGATAAAAGATTTGTAGAAACTTCTGAAAGCGGAAACGATTTTTTAGCTTCTGTTTGTAAGAAATGGGAAAATGCTGCTTTAGAATTTAAGGATTTAGGTGTTCGTACTGTTATTTTACGCAAAGGCGTTATTCTTGGAAAAGAGGGTGGAATGGTTAAAAAACTAAGCCCATTAGCCAAACTCGGAATAAATGTTTCTTTAGGTTCAGGCGAACAATATTTACCTTGGATAGACATTCGGGATTTAGTAAGACTGTACGATTTTATTCTTTCTAACACTCAACTTAAAGGAATTTTCAATGGTGTTGCCACTGAACAAATTACAATGAACGATTTCTCAAAAGTCTTATTGAAATCTTATGGAAAGAAAAGTTTCTTACCCAACGCACCAGCTTTTGTCATTCGTTTACTCTTTGGCGAAATGGCGGTTATGCTTTTAGAAGGTTCAAAAGTCAGCAACGAAAAATTAGAAAGCACCAGATTTTATTTTGAATTTGATACGATAGAAAAGTCTTTGTGTCTGTGAATTTGTAGCGAAGCGGAAATTTAGCTCTTTTGGTTTTTTGTGATTGGTTTGTGCGTTGGCAAAAACCAAATGTGCTAAATGAGCGTTGAAAAAAAATAAAACAAAAACTATTTTGATTTTAGTAATTATCTTTAAAGTGCGTTCGTCTCTACGCTTTGCCTGAAACGTCAAACTGTCTAAAAACCTTCAACATTGCATTTGTCTAATTGTCAGTAATTTATTTAGAATAAATTTGTTTATGTAATTGATTATCA
>DAOMPL010000075.1:0-8856 GCA_035444785.1 Edaphocola sp.
TGATTTCTTTCATTGTCTGTTGTGTCGTAGGGTTCTGTTATGCTTGCAGCCAACGTTTTGCCGCTTGGCGCAGTGGCGGATTTCGGAGCACTTCACTGTCAACCAAGCACAAATGTTGATTTGAAAAACTGCTGTTCAATTTACCACGTCCCCCGCCATTACGCCAAACGGCTGTTAGCAGTAGGCCTTCTGTCTTCCGTGTCTGTAAACCCTTGTCCTTATTGAGTATAGCTGTTTCTTTCTTTGTCGTGTCGAGTTGTGCGATTGCGTATTTTTTATTTTCAGAAGGGAGGGAAAATTTTTTTAATTCAATTTTTTCAGGGTGGGGCAGACACACTCTTTGCCAAGTTTTGGCTTGTGTGTCGGCTTGTGCAACTTGGCAATGTGTGTGACTGCTGTGTGGGTTCATTAGTTCTGATTCTTCTTAAAGTTTTCTGCTTGTTCAAATATCTCAACATATACTTCGTCTCTCTCAACTGGTGGGTAACCATACTCGTCAAGTAAGAGAATAAGTCCAACTTTTAAAGCCGATTTGATGTCGTCACGTTTGTTCCAGTCGGGGAATTTGGCTTGACCGTCAACAAGGTCTTTTACAGCTTTTGCTAATTCAATCATTTTGTCGTCAGGATATTTGAAGTCGTATTTGATGCAAAGCTCTTTCAGAATGTCGTAAAATGCTTTTTCCTGAAAGTCAATACCTAATTCATCACCTGCCGAAAATTCTTTGTGAACTTCCCAAATCAAGTCTGTCAAAGCGTTTGCCATTTCTTCATATACTTCACTTCTCAAAATGTCGTTGGCATCTCGGTTGTTATAGCGTTCTACCAAGGCTTGCATTTTCTTTGAAAAGTCAATGCCTTTCACCTTGTTTACTTTCCTTATTTCTCCAATTACCTTAGCCAATAGCTGTTGAAGCAATTTGATTTTCGTATTTGGCAATTTGATTTTCTCAATCTTCGCCAAATAATCTTCATCAAAAATGTCTTGTTCGGTTTCTGCTTCGTCACCGAGTTTGAAAATTTCTTCTACTCCGTCACTCTGTAAAGCTTCTTTTATCATTTCACGAACCTTGGCGTTCATCTGTGCCGTGTCGGGTGCATTGCCTTTAGTGAGTTTGAAAACAATGGAACGAACTGCCAAATAAAAATGGGTGTAATCTCTTTCTGTTTGCGTTAATTGTTCACTTCCTGCACATATATCATAAGCGGCTTTCAGACGCTTCACCAATCCCATAAAACGAGTTTCAAGCTCTTTGGTTTGCTGCACATACTCCGCAGCTAAATTCAAGGTGTTTAATTGCTGAATGGTAGTGCCTTTGAAATACTTAGAACTGTCAAAAGTGTGAAACAGTTTTGCCAAAAGATCTAAATGATTTCTTACAATGATAATGGATTCTGCAATGTCTTCAAAATTGTCTTTGTCGCCTTCGCTGTATTGCTTCAACGCCAAATTCATTTGATTTTTGATGCCGATATAATCCACTACCAAACCTTTGTTTTTTCCTTCAAACTTCCGGTTTACTCTTGAAATGGTCTGAATTAAATTGTGTCGTTGAATTGGTTTATCAATGTAAATACTATCTAAGAACGGAACATCAAACCCGGTAAGCCACATATCAACTACAATAGCAATTTTGAAATTCGATTTTTCGTTTTTGAATTGGCGGTCCAATTCTTTGCGTTGTTCTTTAGTGCCAAGCAAATCATACATTTCTTTCGGGTCGTCTTGTCCTCTAGTGGCAATGAGTTTGATTCGTTCAATAGGCTTGAGTTCACGTTTGTCTTTGTCCGTCAGAATAGCACCTTCTTCGGCTGCTCTTATTTCGTTCCATTCAGGCCTTAACGCAAGAATGTTTTTATACAACTCGTAAGCAATTTCACGGGTGCTACATACAAACATTGCTTTTCCTTTTACGGTTGCACCTTCTGATATTCTGTTCTCGTAATGGTATACAAAATCTTCCGCAACAGCTTTTAAACGGTCAGGGTCGCCAATAATGGCGTACATCTGAGCCATTTCTTTTTTGCTTTGCTCAATTTGATTTTCGTTGCTTCCAATTTCAGCACATTTGGCATAATATTCTTCAATCTCTTTAAGTTTGGAATTGTTCAGCAACACTTTTGCTGCTCTACCTTCATACACAATTCGCACAGTGATTTCATCTTTCACCGATTCCGTCATTGTGTAGGCATCCACTACTTTTCCGAAAACATCAAGCGTTGCATCTATTGGTGTTCCTGTAAAACCTACAAATGTGGCATTGGGTAATGAATCGTGTAAGTATTTAGCAAAGCCATAAGTTTTAGTAACTCCTTTCTCGGTCACTTTTACTTTTTGGTCAAGGTTTACTTGGCTTCTGTGTGCTTCGTCTGAAATGCAAATTACATTGGTTCTGTCCGTAAGCAGTTCGGTATCTTCTGTAAACTTGTGAATGGTGGTTAAGAAAACACCTCCGCTTTGTCTGCCTTGAATTAATTCTCTCAAATGTGCTCTGCTTTCAACACTTACTACTGTGTTGTCGCCAATGAAATTTTTGGCATTGGTAAATTGCCCTGAAAGTTGGTCGTCTAAATCTGTTCTATCCGTAATTAATACAATGGTAGGGCTTTCAAAGTATTCACTTTTCATTAAAAGCCTTGTCAGATAAAGCATTGTAAAACTCTTTCCGCAACCTGTGGCACCAAAGTAGGTTCCGCCTTTGCCGTTTCCTTCGGGCTTTTGAGCTTTCTTGATATTGTCATACAATGCCCGTGCAGCATAGTATTGCGGATAGCGACAAACTATTTTCTCGTTTTTCTTGGAGCTGTCAGGAATGTAAATGAAGTTGCGAATAATATCACGCAAACGGTTTTTATGAAACATTCCTTGAATCAGCGTAAACATTGAATCTATGCCATCAACATCTTTAGCAAGTCCTACAACACGTCTCCAGCCATAGAAAAACTCATACGGAGCAAAGAATGAACCTGCTTTATTGTTTACACCATCGCTGATTACACAAAAAGCATTGTATTTGAAAAGTTCAGGAATATCTCTGTGATAGCGAACCGTTAACTGCTTGTAAGCATCATAAATGGTAGCTTCTTCACGAATGGCAGATTTGAATTCAAATACCACCAAAGGCAAACCGTTGATGTAAACGATACCGTCAGGAATGCGTTTTTCTGAACCCACAATTTCCAATTGGTTGACAAACTTGTAAATGTTGTTGTCTGGCGGATATTGTGCTGACGGTTCTGCTGCAATGGAAATTACTTCATCTTCGCTGGGTTGACGGTGTTTATTTAAACCTGCGTAATTGATTAGCTGAATGTAAATGTCCTTTTGGTTGCGGTCTTCTCGTTTGAGAATGAACCCGTCTGAAAGCATTTTTAAAAATGTTTTGTTGCTCTCATAAAGGTCAGAAGATGAAAGTGATTTAAGTTGAAGAATGATAGATTTAATTTCGTTTACGGTAATGCCTTGCCCAGCGTATTGAGTTAATAAAAAGTTTTGCAGATCTTCTTCAATCAATACTTCTTCGGGCTTACGGGTTATTGTAATGCCCAAGTGGTGGGGAAATCCTTCTTGCCCCAACAACTCGGTAAACGCTTTCTCTAATTTTTCTTCGGTGAATTTCATTCTAACTTTTAAAATGGTAAATCATCTTCTTCTATGGTTAATTGTTGTTCATTGCTTTTTAAACCAATGAATAGTTTCAATTTCTCGGGAAATAGATTGTCGGTTATGTTAAATCCTTGGGAGTTCAAAATATTCCAAATTCCTAAACTGTTTTTATCATCAAGGGCATATCCAATGACATTTTCTAATTTTTTGATATTGAAATGAATTTTTTCATTTTCAGCAGATTTCAAAAGATTCCAATTATTTGTAATCATTGCTTTTTTTCCACTATTTACATAAACCGAATCAGCTTGCAATTCCTCTAAGCTATTGAAAATATTTAGAGTATCGATGCTTAATTCGTCTTGCTCAAAATCCCAGTCGCTTATGACGAAATAATCTACCTTAAAATGCTTACACAACTCAATCAAATAAAGTGCTGTGGTTTTGCCGTGATGACAAACAATTGAGATGTTCTCGAAATTCAAAAATGTGTCAGCATATTTGTTCTTATCAGTAATGCTTTCATCGTGTTGAAAGTGTTCTAACACTTTTTTAGTAATAGCAAATTTGTAGACCAAAACATCATTAGGACCTTCGACCAAGATAACTTTTTTACTAAAAAGTATTCGATTTAAGTTAGGCTCAATCGTCTTGATGAATTCGTTGAATCTCGAATAATTAATTAATTCACCAGTTTCAACATCAACTTGCTCGCAGTTAAACTCTCCAACATCATTATATTTTTTTACCGTTTGATTTTGTTCGTCCATTTCCAATCTAATCAGCCCTTTTGTATCAAAAGGGTCTATCATTTTATCGGAATGAGTAGTGTAAATTACCTGATGTCCTTTTTCAGCCAAGCCACATAAAACAGATTTATAAAAATATTCTTGATGGTTCTCGTGTAAGAAACTTTCAGGTTCTTCAAAAAGGAAAAGGCATTTATCGTCAGTGTTAGATTCTGCAACAGATTGAATAACTGCCATAACAAACATTGAAATGAACCCATCACCGAAATGGTCAATTGGTATTAAATTTTCGGTATTTCCATTCAATCCAATTTTAAACAACATTTTCAAGAAAATATCTTCGTAATTCGGTAACCCGAATTCCACTATACAGTTGTCATTTCTTAAATTGGTAGAATAATTTTTTCTTATTACTTCTATGAATGATTGCAATTTTGATTCTTCAAGGACTTTGGAAGTTGCATTATTTACAGCATTTTCAAAATCATTCTTTTTCTGATTCATTATATTATCTGAATCCACAATTTTCTGAATGTGTTTACCTAAAAATGATTTTAAATTACCCCAACTTGTTTTTTGAGTGGAGATTTCCTCTTTTATGGTATGAAAGTTTATGTAGAAAATGCCGTAGTGCTTGTTTGCACCAAAAAATGATTTACTTATTTCTGCTTTAATTTCATTTTCAACCAACGATGTTTTTATTGTGTATTCTCCTGCTATTGTTTGTTGTTTGTTAAACTTTGGTGGAGCAAAATCAGAACCGCTAATTTTTGAAATAATTTCTATTTGATTTTTGTAATCAAGTTTGTGTAAATCAATTTTTTCAAACGTTTTCTCATTTAAAAACTTCTCTCCAATTCCAAAAAGAATAGAATGTATAAGATTTGTTTTGCCAGCATTGTTATAACCTACAATTGCAACAGGCTTCTTATAATCAGCGTTTGGGAAAACAAAATCTTGCCGTTCTCCAAATGAACGAAAATTTTTAACTGATATTGAATTTAATCTAACTTCTGACATATTTTTAATTTACAGTCGCCAACTTAGAAAGCAACAACTCTTTCAATTCCGTTAGCTTTTGGTTTTCTTTTTCAATTATATCTTCGTGAGCAAAAAGTTTTTTTGCAAATACTTCGAACGCTTCAATCAATTCAGGTTTTGGTTTAGGGACAGCTATGTTATTTAATAATCCCTGAGTAATAAGTGGCTGACCAGTTCCCTCGCTTCTTTCATTAAGTTTCAAATCCTTTAAGAGATAGAAGGTAAACATATTGCAACTTATTTTTGACTTTGCAGATATAGCATTATCGCTAATCCAACATTTACCTAATTCTCTGTATAGACTTCCACAATAGGCACCAACACGGCCAATTGCAATTACATTCTCATTATTGAATTCATTTACAAACTCAATAATTCCGTTACCACCATAAACAGGATAAATCCCAGATTCATTAGGTTTCGATTTTCCGTTTTTGAATTCAACTAAATCTTCGAGTATTCCCATTTCCCACCCCTCGGGCAAATTCTCCACATCAATTCCCTCCACAAACCACTCCCTATAAATTGCCTGTGCGGTTTCTTCCAGTTTTTGGATAAGTTGTTGGTTAAGGGCTATGCGGTTTTGTATGGTGTTGTATTCTTTTACGATTTCTCTTTGTTTGTCGGGGTGGGGAATGGGTAATTCAACTTCTGTCATTTGGTCCCATTCAAAAAATTCGTGTGCACTTCCGTGACTTTTAAATCGTGCATAGCGGTCAAATTCGGGTCTGCGAAACCACATCATCAAATATTCAGAGTTCAAAACATTTTCGTCTTTACTTTTGAATATTCTATATGAAGGTGAGACAATACAATCTTCGCCTTGTCTTAAAGCAATGGAAATCTTATCGCCATTTCTTGTTGTGGCTCTGTTGTAAGCAAACTGTCCAGTCCTTACAATTCGATAAGTCGATAAATCAATTCCAATCGTATTTGTGTGCGAATTCTGAAAAAACTTTTGGTTACTAATCCCTAAAAGTTCGTTCACTTCCATTCCATCGTTCAATTGATTGACGGGTTCTATGTATGCACCGAGCCGCTTATAATTTGATTTCATAACCTAATTCCTTAAACACAGTTAGTAAATCATTTTTGCTTTGGGCTTCGGCTTTCAGTAGGTCGGCAAACTCGTTTTGCAGAGTTTGCATTTTCTCGTCAAAGTCAATGTTCTCATCACGGTTTACAAACTCAATGTATTTGCTCGGCACCAATGAAAAATCTTTCTTTTCGATTTCATCTATTTTTGCTGAATAGCAAAATTCAGGGACGTTTTCAATTTCTGCTTGTTGCCATTTGTGAAATGTTCCTGCAATGTGCTGGATAGTTTCATCTGAAAACTGAACGAACTTTTTTTCAAAGGGTATTCCCGATTTTCTCAAATCAAAAAACAAGATTTCTTTTTCTCTATTTCTGAAATGACGCTTCTCGCCTCCTACTGCTCTTACTTGTTCTTTTTTGTTTTTATTGATTATCCAAAGCGAAACACTTATGTCCGTGGTATAAAACATTGAACTTGGGAAAATCAAAATCGCTTCCACCAAATTATTTTCAATCAGTTTTCTGCGTATTTTGTATTCTTCGCCACCACCACTCAAAGCACCATTTGCCAGTATAAAACCTGCAATTCCGTTTTGAGAAAGTTTGCTCACCATATTCAAAATCCAACCATAGTTGGCATTGCTTTTTGGTGGCACATCATAACCTCTCCAACGTGGGTCGTCTGTCAATTCATTTTCTGCACGCCAATCCTTTTGGTTAAAAGGTGGGTTTGCCATTATAAAATCGGCTTTCAGGTCTTTGTGTTGGTCGTCTATAAATGTGTCGGCTGCTTTTTCGCCCAGGTTTCCGCTTATGCCCCGTATGGCAAGATTCATTTTTGCCAGTTTGTAAGTGGTGTTGGTATATTCTTGTCCGTAAATGGAAATTTCTTTTTTGTTACCGTGGTGGGCTTCAATAAACTTGATAGACTGCACAAACATACCACCAGAACCACAAGCAGGGTCATAGATAATTCCCTTGTATGGTTCAATCATTTCTGCAATCAGATTTACAATACTTTTAGGCGTATAAAATTCTCCCTTGCCTTTTCCTTCAGCCAATGCAAATTTTGAAAGAAAGTATTCATACACTTTTCCAACAACATCGTGCTTAGGGTCTTTGGTGGTATCAATGTCGTTAATAGTGTCAAGTAGAGAAGCCAATTTGGTTACATCTAAACCCAAACGAGAAAAGTAATTGTCGGGCAATGCTCCTTTTAAAGCTTTGTTGTTTTTCTCAATGGTGTGCAAGGCGGTGTCAATGAGCAATGCAATATCATTCTGTTTGGCTCTTTTTATCAGATAACTCCAACGGCTGGTTTCCTCCAAAAAGAACACATTGTTCATATTGTAGAACTCAGGCATTTCAATGTATTTCTCTTTGCCTTCGGCTATGAGTTTGGCTCGGTGTTCTTCAAACTTATCGCTGGCAAACTTTAAGAAAATCAGTCCTAATACCACGTGTTTGTATTCCGCAGGCTCAACGCTTCCTCTCAGTTTATTGGCAGCTTCCCAAAGGGTAACTTCAATAGGTTTTTCTTTTAGTTCTTTCTTCTGTTTCGCCATTTTTCAGGTGTCAATATTTAAAATTTTTAATGTCTGCTAAGTTAAGTTTTATAGTTGCATTGTCGTCACAAGTGCGTGGGCAAAAAATGGCTCTTTTGGTTTTGCGAAGGGTTGGCTTGTGTGTCGGCCAAAACCAAATGTGCCATTTGTGCGGTGGCAATAAAATTGAATTAAAAAAATGTGCGGTGGGGAAAATAAAAAATACAGAAGGGTAGGCAATGAGTGTCGGCTCAGTTGCTGTCCGTTTATAATATGGTTTGTATGTCTGTGTCCACCTGTCAAAATTTGTTTTCTTTTCTCGTTTAAGTCGTCTGTTTCTGTTGTGTTGTGTCGTCCAATAGGCTTACTGCTAACGTCCAGCAGCTTTGCGAGGTAGCAGATTTTAGTGCTAACTTTCATTCGAAGCCGATACCTCAAATATACGAAAAACTTTGAAATGAAGTACAGAGCCCGCTATCTTGCAAAACTGCCAGTTGTCCGATAGTTGTAGTCTCGAACCCCTGATAAATACCTATTAAAAAATTGCGAAAATCTTGGGATTTCCGAAGTATTTTAATAGGATCATTCGGCTTTAAATATTTTAGGATTAATGCACCGTTACAGCAAAATTTGGATTTATCCTTTTTTTTCTGTAACTTAGCCAAAGCTTTTTAAGCGATTCGCTTTGAAAGCAAGCCTTTCAGCAAATCTCATTTGCAAAGCTTTGAAAGCAAAATTACATTTTGCACTAAGCATAATCCTACCAATCTTTTTACCGAATGTTTTATCGGTGATCGAGTGCCTAACAATTTTGGACAACTCATATATATACGCAACTCCTCACTTTTTTATATCATCTATATCGCATTTGTGTGAAG
>DAOMPL010000076.1:0-8748 GCA_035444785.1 Edaphocola sp.
TAGGATTGGCAACAACCTGATTATGAACAACAATAAAAAACGTTAGTCAGAATGCCAAACAACACCAAAACAAATAAAGAACTATGGAAAACAAAAACATTCTCATTTCGGGAGCAGGAATAGCGGGAACGGCTCTTGCATTTTGGTTGAAAAAATTCGGCTTCAATCCGACTATTGTAGAAATTGCGCCAAAGCTGCGCGAAGGCGGCTACGCGATTGACTTTTGGGGCGCAGGATTTGACGTAGCGGAAAAAATGCAAATACTGCCGGAACTCAGTAAAGTTGACCTTAAACTTTCGGAACTTACTTTTGTTGATAAAAACAACAAACGCAGAGGCGGAATGAATTACCAAAAAATAATTAAGTGGATGAACGGGCGCGCGTTTACCTTGCTTCGCAGTGATTTAGCAAAGACCATTTACAATCATCTCGACAAAGACATTGAAATTATTTTTGGCGATAAAATCAGCAAAGTAGAACAAAGCGAAAACGAAGTTTCGGTAACGTTCCATAGCGGTAAAACGCGCAGTTTTGATTTGGTCGTTGGCGCAGACGGCTTGCACTCAAACATGCGGAATTTGGTGTTTGGCGATGAAGCGCAATTTGAAAAATACTATGGATATTACACAGCTTCCTATACTATTCCGAACCCGAAAGGCGACAAAGAATTTTCAATGTACAATGTCCCGAGCAAGCAGGTTGCGCTTTATCCTACCAACGAAAATACATCGGCTGTGCTTTACGTTTTTGCTTCGCCCGAAAAATTATCTTACAATCATCACGACATTGAAGCGCAAAAACAAATCCTGCGAAATCATTTTGAAAACATCGGCTGGAAATGTGCAGATTTGATTTCAAAAATAGATACTGCACCCGATTTTTATTTTGATGTCGTAAGTCAGATTCAAATGAAAAACTGGTCAAAAAACCGTGTGGCGTTGGTTGGCGATGCCTGCGATTGTCCATCTTTGCTTTCGGGTCAAGGCTCAACGCTGGCAATGGTTGGCGCGTATATTCTGGCAGGCGAACTGAAAAATGCAAACGGAAATTTCAAGGTTGCGTTTGAGCAATATCAAAACATTTTCAAGGAATTTATAGACGATAAGCAACTGCTGGCACAAAAGTTCGCCAAACAATTTGTTCCCAAAAGTAAATTCGGAATATGGTTGCGAAATGTGGTAGTAGACTTAATGTTTTTGCCATTTGTTTCAAAATTGCTTATCAAGCAGTTTACAGATAAATTGAAATTGAAAGACTATACAGGGTGAAGGCACAAGCTGCTAACAAGGGTTTGGCGTCAGGCGGGCTGACGTTCACGGCTGAAATTTCGTGCCGAAATTCCCGCCCGACCGCCAAGCCCGAGAACGTTAGCGGCAAGCTTAAAAAAAACACAGACACTCATATGAGAGAATATGCTAATTATGACATCAAGTCAATTATTGACGAGATAGGAAAACACTTGGACAGTAAGACACATAAGTCCGCTCTTGAAGTGCTGCAAATATTGACAGACAATAAAGATGGTTCGTTAAAGGAAATGTCAAAGGAGGACTGGTTTGTTCATTATGAATTCAAAATTGACGAGCTTGTTTACAGCGACCGTAAATTTTGGAATACTGAAGGCTTTAAAATATTGTTTGACAAATTTATTCCAATGATACATTTTCAAATTCAAAGGGCATATGAAAAATAAAAAGACAGCTGCAATATTGGCTCTATTATTAGGTGGAGTTGGGGGTCATAGGTTTTATCTCGGACAAACAGGGAAAGGCACTCTTTCAGTGTTGTTTTGTTGGACGTTTATACCGTCAATAATTGGACTATATGACTTCTTTGTATTTGCACTGATGAGTAAAGAATATTTTCAAGTCACATACAACAATGATTTAAGTTTACATTGCTCTGTTTGCAAAATACAACTCTTAGTAAACACTATATCATATTGGGGTCTCGGAGAAAACAACGGGGCATGCAATAATTGTTTCAGTAAAATCAGACAACAAAGCAAAGTAACTGGCAAATACGAGTTTTCAGACGAGGAAGCAGCTAAAATATTAAAGGGAGAAATCAAGGATAGACCGTTACCTAACACTGACTTAAATAAGTATAGCGTTGCAAAAGATGAGATTAATGAGAGTTACGACTTACCTGATGACATAAATATTTTAAAACTAAATACACTTGCTCATATCTCATATAGTGACGCTAAAGGACAAAGAAGTGAAAGAAGAATAACAATGAAAGCAATACAGAAAACTTATGACGATGATTACATAATCACAGCATACTGTCATGAAAAACAAGCACAACGGTCATTTAAGCTCTCGCGTATTGACAAACTTGTTGACATGGAAACGGGTGAAGTATTTTCTGACCCAAGTAAATATTTTATCGACAGGTTTATGGACTCTCCAATAGGACATATAACACAATGCTTTCAAGAGTATGAGCCAGAGATTTTGGTTTTATCTTTTATGGCAAGAGCAGACGGAGTTCTTCGTAAGAAAGAGAGAAAACTTATCGCGGACTATATACAACACAGGTATAATTCAACTTTGGACGAAAAGTTATTGGACGATGAAATTAGACGAACATATTGTGAAAGTTCCGACTTTAGAAAATCATTAAAAACTATCAGCGACAAATCTGAGATAGACAGAATTCAAATATTAGAATACATTACAGACATTGCTAATGCTGACAAAAATATAGACCCGATGGAAGCAGGCATACTTGAATTGGTAAGTAGAGAACTTAAATTAGAAAAAGCCAGCCGCTAACATCGGTTTTGCGTCAGGCGGGGTGACGTGCTTCGTAGATAATTTTGTGCATATTTGAAGTGCGGTTCTTCGTATCAAGTGCAGTGCTAAAAAGCCCGCCCGAACGCAAAGCCGAAAAACGTTATAAGCCATTTTATGAAGACACACTTTAGATTATATACTGACACTAAAACCGATTTCCAGTCATCAATATTTGACCTAATAAACGGTGACAAAGAAACGAAACAGACAAAAGGGCTTGCTTATGTGTTTTCACAATATGAACATTTTTTGTTCTCATTTCTTGAATTTAAGCCAGTAAAAGACAAAATAAAAAAGTGTTTAAACTCAACCATAAAATATGAAGATATATCTTCAATTGAAGTTAGTGCAGAGAGATTAACGTTAAATAAAAGAAGGGCAGATATTGTAATAAAAATCGATACCCATAAATCGCCATTAATCGCACTAATTATAGAAGCCAAGAGCATAAAGACAAATGTAAATCAGCAATCATTAGCAGCTCAAATTTCAAATTATTTGGACGACCAACAATTTCCCGAATTGAGCGATTACAAAAAGATTGGAATAGTTCTGACAAAATACAGCCAAAGTATTCCAGATGTTGTTAATATTAGTTGGGAAAACATATCCAACTTACTTTGGGACTTTTGTACAAAATTAAACCAAAATGAAATAATAACTCAATACCTAAAATTTCTTACTCAAATAGATAAATCAATGAAATATTACGAAAAAGAAGTATTGTCCATTCCCGCAGGAAAGAGCTTGACTTTGGTTCAACAACACAATATTTATGTTTGCCCAGACACAAAAAATTATAATTACAAAAGACCATTATTTGTGACATTTAGACAAGCTAATGGTGGTGTTATGGACAAACTTTATAAGATTGAAGATATAATCATACTAAATCCGACAAATCCAAATGAAATTCAGTCACTTAAAGACTCAACTTATCCAGACATTGTAAAGACAAGAATTTCAAACTACCTATCAGCTACAAATTACAACACTCCTATTAACTATGACGAAAGGTTTTATATTCTTTCCGAAACAGAAAGTATCGACTTAAGTTTAAAACCGAAACCACAAAGAAACAATGCAAAGTTTACCTATTACACTTTGAAAGAGATTTTGACAAAGAATATTGTAACTCCAGAATCACAACAATGAGAAAAACGGCTTATAACAGCACCTACCCAAAAGTGGCGGTTAAGTGGTTAAATCAAGCTTTGTACTTCTATCAAAGTTTGTGCTTGGTTGACAGTGAAGTGCTTCGAAATCGCCACCTTCGGGTAGCTGCGAAACGTTGGTGGCAATTTTGGCAGACCACTACCGAATGACAGAACGATATGATAAATTCAAGACTTAAAACATTACTCATTGGACTGACAGCAGGAGTTGTTTACGCATTTCTGTCAATGTTAATCGTAACTCATTTTCACGAAAACGTTTCGGTTTCATACATTTTCATTTTGCCAATAATTTTAGGTGCAATTCCTGTTTTATTTTCGACAAAGGAGCAACTAAGAGCATATAAGACTTATTTGCTTTTGCCTTGGATTATCACGTTCACTTTTTTTATTCTCAGTTTTGTGACAGGTTTTGAAGGTATGATTTGCCTTGTAATCATTGTTGCACCATTTCTCTTACTTGGAACACTTGGAGCGTTTATTTTTAGACTTATTAAATTGAAAAACGAAGGCAACGGGACAAAACTTTATGTTTCTTTATTTATTCCGTTACTAATGCTTGGAATTGAAACAAATTTTCAAGCGACAGACCAAATTCATACTGTTTCGACAACGATTGAAATAAATGCGGAAAAATCGAAAATTTGGGACAACGTGAAAAATATAAAAGACATTCAGTCAAACGAAATCGAAACACACTTTGTTCACTTAATTGGAATACCGAAACCACTAAGCGGTGAACTTGACAAAGAAGGCGTTGGTGGAATAAGACATATTACTTGGGACAAAGGAATTAAGTTTGAAGAGAAAATTACAAGTTGGGACGACAGCAATGCCTTTACTTACGACATAAACGTTGACCCAAACTCAATTCCGCCAACAACACTTGACGAACACGTTATGATTGGTGGAAAATATTTTGACGTTTTACATGGTAGTTACAAAATTGAACAGTTAAACCAAACTAAAAATAAAGTAACTTTAACTTGCACTTATCGTGTAACTACAAACTTGAATTTTTACAGTAAACTTTGGGCAGACTTTATACTTGACGACTTTAACGAAATGATTTTGGAAGTGATAAAAAAGAGAAGTGAAACTAACAACTGACAAAAAAACTGCCACCAACATCGTATTGGCAATAGGCGGGCTGAATGGCTTCGTATCAACGGAAGTGCAAAATTCATCTTCTGTTCTTCGCATCAACTTCAGTGCTAAAAATCCCGCCCATCGCCAATACGAGGCCCGTTAGCGGCAATGCCTGCGCGACAGTTCGTATTTAGTAATGAGCAGACGATCGAAAAACAAATGGTGTTAAAGCATCGTTTAAAATTAGGATTAATAAATACGAATCAGTTTGCGCTCTATTGGGTCAACTAAAAAAACGTCCCCGACAGAATTTACATTTACATCTATAGTGCATCTGAATCCAATCCATTTACCAGGGATATTACCACTAACCAAACCACCTTTATATTTTCCTCCATTAATTCCTTGATAAATTAGCTTACGTGACTTATCAACTGTAATCTGTATTACTTCCAATGGCTTTACAATATTAAAATCAATTGAATCAATTAATGGTGATGATGCAATAAATATATTACTAAACTTATCTGTAGTTATACTAATTGGTGCAGGGATATCATTAGTTAGTTCTTCCATTTGCCCGGATTTTGAAATCCTAAAAGTTTTACCTGCTGAACACATAGCTACATATACAAAACCATCTTTCCCTATATGAATATCATCAGGTTTTTCCGAAGGAAAATTATCCTGACCATTACCCCACATGTTGCCGACAGGATAATTGTAGTAAGAAGGAAAAGTATAAAAGGGAACTGTTGAACCATCCGAATTTATTTTCCAAATTTCAGGAGGCGACTTTAAACTTCTATCCTGATTATATACTGCTGATAATAGAACAAAAATAGTATCATCAGCATCAACAGATATTCCTGACGCTCTTTGAAGTTGAACAATTCCATTATTGCTTCCATTAGCGTAACTTGAAATTAGTCCAGTCATAGAATTAGAGTTGATAATATTCCCATGCTTGTTTACAGCTAATGTGACTTTGACGGTCGGGTCCCAAGCTTCGACAACTCCATTTAAAGTATCCCATGTGTGAGAACCTTGAGCATAGTGCCATTTAATCGGAGGGAGTAAATATTCCTGTAGTAGCAGACCACTACTGCCAAACTTTTTGAAAGATGGTTGACGTATAAAATTGCCAATGCCATTTGAAAGCTTTTCAAAAGTAGGTGGAGAAAAAACGATTAAATTACCCTCGACATCTACACAACCTCCTCCAAAATGTAAATCACTCGAACTAATTATTGACGAACTATTGTAGTTTCGTGGCGCCTCAATGTTGTCTTTACAGCAACTCGACAGTGTCACAATAAAGACAAAATGACAAACTAAATTTTTCATACTTGTTGTTTTAAAATATTTATAAACTTAGCTAATACTTTTCCTTTTCCCAACTTCCAACATCATTGTATAGACTGACTTTGAATAAATAGACACGCGATTAATGTTGGCACAGCCGCCAACATCGGTTTTGCGTCAGGCGGGGTGACGTGCTTCTATTGACAATTTTCTGTATAATTGAAGTGCGGTTCTTCGTATCAAGTGCAGTGCTAAAAAAACCGCCCGAACGCAAAGCCGAAAAACGTTGGCTGCAAGTGTAACGAACGACACAACCCGACAGAGAAACAGGAACAAGAAACAAAAAAGTAAACCATTTTGACAGGTGACCAAAAACATACAGACCATATAACAATCGGACAACTTGTAAGCCGACACTCATTGCCTACCCTTCTGTATTTTTTATTTTCCCCACCGCACATTTTTTTAATTCAATTTTATTGCCACCGCACAAATGGCACATTTGGTTTTGCCCGTCACACAAGCCGACCCTTCGCAAAACCAAAAGAGCCATTTTTTGCCAACGCACTAAATGACGTTACAGAAAATATTAATCTTAAATTAGCAAGCTGACAGTATAAGAATGACACTTAGTTGGAACGAAATAAAAGACCGAGCATTAAAGTTCTCAAAAGAATGGGCTGACACTTCAAACGAAGAAGCAGACGCAAAGCCATTTTTAGTTGAGTTTTTTAACGTGTTTGGTATTAGCAGTAAACGTGTTTCGACCTTTGAACACAGAGTTAAAAAACTTGACGACAAAGACGGATACATTGACTTACTTTGGAAAGGGACGATTTTAATTGAAATGAAAAGTCGGGGAAAAAACCTTGACAAAGCATTTGAACAAGCCAAAGACTATTTACACGGACTGAAAGAACACGAATTACCGAAATACATTCTAATTTCTGACTTTGAAAATTTCCGTTTACACGACCTTGAAGAAAAAAAGACAATTGAGTTTAAACTCAACGACCTTGTAAACAATGTTCAGCATTTCGGTTACTTACTTGGTTATCAAAAGAAAGTTTACAAAGAACAAGACCCGGCTAATATCAAAGCAGCCGAGTTAATGGGCAAACTTCACGACAGACTTGAAGAAATTGGCTACACAGGACACCCTTTAGAAGTTTACTTGGTTCGTTTGCTTTTCTGCTTGTTTGCCGAAGACACAACCATTTTTGAAAAACAACAATTTCAAGAATACATTGAACAACGCACTAACATTGACGGAAGCGACCTTGCAGCGAAACTGCAAGAACTTTTTCAGGTGCTAAACACACCAAAAGACAAAAGATTTAAAAACCTTGACGAGCAACTTGCTGACTTTCCGTATGTGAACGGAAAGTTGTTTGAAGAAAACTTGCCTACGGCAAGTTTCGACAGCAAAATGCGTCAAGCCCTTTTAGATTGCACTTACATTGATTGGAGTAAAATTTCCCCTGCAATTTTTGGCTCTATGTTTCAGAGTGTAATGAATCCAAAAGAACGCAGAAATCTTGGAGCACATTACACCAGCGAAACCAACATTTTAAAACTTATTAAACCGCTTTTCCTTGATGAACTTTGGAAAGAGTTTGAAAACATCAAAGACAACAAAAACAAACTCGGTGAATTTCATAGGAAAATAAGCACATACAAATTTCTTGACCCTGCTTGTGGTTGCGGTAACTTCTTAATCATTACTTACAGAGAACTTCGTTTGCTTGAATTGGAAGTTCTGAGAGCATTAAACAAGTCAGGACAAAGAGTAATTGATGTAAGTAGCATTATTCTAATTGATGTTGACCAATTTTACGGTATTGAATACGAAGAATTTCCTGCAAGAATTGCCGAAGTAGCAATGTGGCTAATTGACCACCAAATGAATATGCTAATAAGCAATGAATTTGGACAATACTTTGTAAGACTTCCATTAAAAAAGGCTGCACAAATACATCACGCAGACGCATTGGAAACCGATTGGGAAAATGTAGTTTCAAAAAATGAACTTTCATTTATCATTGGAAACCCTCCTTTCATTGGTTCTAAAATAATGAAGCAAAACCAACGAGACCAAATTGTAAAACAATTTGACAATGTAGAAGGTAGCGGAGTTTTAGACTATGTATCAGGTTGGTATATCAAAGCTGCAAAATACATTCTAAACACAAAAATTAAAGTTGCTTTTGTTTCAACAAATTCAATTGTTCAAGGTGAGCAAACGAGTATTTTGTGGGAACCAATGATTAGCAAATACAACGTAAAAATCCACTTTGCACACCGCACTTTTAAATGGAGTAACGAATGACTTGTCCTGAAATAGGTTGACAGAAATGTTAACTTTATTTCGCACAAAA
>DAOMPL010000077.1:0-8521 GCA_035444785.1 Edaphocola sp.
TGAAATACCGAAAGGAAGGATTGAATTACGTGATGACAGAACAAAAGAAAAATGGGCTGTAGAAATTGAACCTTTTTTGCTTTACAAGTTTCCTATTACGCAAGACATATATTTTGAAATAACCAATGAAAATCCAAGCACTTTTAAAGGAGATTTACTTCCTGTAGAAACCATAACTTTTAAAGAAGCAGTAATTTTTTGCAATAAAATCTCTGCTCAATTTAACTTGACACCTTGCTATTTAATCCAAGATAAAAACGAAGAAATAATCTTTGAAAAAACAGCGAACGGTTTTCGTTTGCCTACAGAAGCAGAATGGGAATATGCTTGTAAAGCAGGCACAACAGGAATAAGATATGGAGAACTTAATGACATTGCTTGGTACAAAGACAATTCGGAAAATAAAACCCATAACGTTGGACAAAAGACACCAAATGCGTGGGGACTTTATGATATGTTGGGAAACGTGTGGGAATGGTGTTCTGACCTATACGACACAGAAGTTTATGGTTCTTACCGCATTTTTCGTGGTGGCGGATTTTGTGACATAGAAAGGAGTGTAATGGCAACGACACGCAGAAGAAGTCACCCATTAAAATTTAAAATTGACGACCTTGGATTTAGAATTGCGAAAAACAAATAAACTAGAACAACGACCCGCTAACAGCGGTTTTGCAAAAAAGCGGGTGAAGTGGTCATTGAACATTCTACCTCGCATCAACTTTTGTGCTATGTTGAAAGTTTTGAGCTCCGAAATCCGCTTCTTCGCAAAGCCGCAAAACGTTAGCGGCAAGTTTTGAGCGGCACTGCTAACCCGAAACTGACAAACAATTAACAGACAATATGACACCCATTCGTAAAGAATTTTTTAGACGACTAGCATACATTGGACTCGGAATAATTCCAATCATTTTTGTTTGGGAGCAAAAAGGACCAGAAAGATTTATTGGACTTGCAGGTTTTATTTTTGGAATGTATCAACTTATCATGATTATTGCCATGTCACAACTAATCATTGACGATTTCTTTCCACCTAAGACATATGGCGAAACAAAAACCAAACCGTTCGACAATTTTATTTATCGTTTCGCAACAGGATTTTTCTTTGTAGGACTTGTGTTTGAAATTTTTGAGATTAGAAGAATGGACAACACAATCGGTGGGACAAAATTCTTTTGGACTTATGCTTTAATAGGTATTTTAATCGCAGCAGCAGTGACAGCAATATTGAAATTTAAAAGTCCTTCCGTTTACTTTGAGAGTAGCAGAAGATTTACTGTTCACTTCGGACTGTTCCTTGGTTTTTTCTTAATTGTTCCTGCGACAGCAAGCTTTGTTAATCACTATTTCAGCGATAGCACAATAAATTGCAAAGAATATAAAATTGTAAGAAAATCAACAGGAGGAAAACGACAAAAATCCTCATGGCTCTTTCTCCAAATTAACGGACACGAAGAGAGATTTGATGTTTCGAGAAATCTTTGGAATAATGTAAACGAGGGTGGACTTGTTGTTCTTTGCACTCAAAAAGGACAACTCGGATATGACTTTGTAGAAGAATTTAAAACTGTTGACGAATGAACATTGAAAATAAACCAGCCGCTAACAGCCGTTTTGCAAAAGCGGGGGTTTCGTGCTTCTATGACAGTGAAGTGCTAAATTCAAGCTTTGTGCATCTAATGAAGTTTAGTGCTAAAAATCCCCGCCTTCGCAAAGCGGCAAAACGTTAGCACCAACTTTATGAAGACGACATTACTACATATCACATTTCTGCTTCTGACGGTTTCGACTTTTGGACAGACTCAACTTTTAAAAGACTATGACTTTAACAAAGGTGGTTATTACTTGCTCGGGACATTTTCTGAGAGCGACAAAAATTCACTTGGGGACAGCATTGGAGAGTTTTACACAGATGACATTACACTTTTAAACAAGTTCAAAAAAGACTGGACATTTAAAAAGCCCGGAAAAAAATATGCTTGTGGTTATCACTACACAGTTTTCGTTTGCCGACAGGGACAAATTCTTGAATCATTCTCAATTAATTTGAATTGCGAAGAAATTGTAACAGACAAAGGTTACTTCTATTTTGACCCTAATTTATTAAGACAGTTTTACGGAAAACTAAAAAAGCCACATAGCCAAAGACATTCTTTCACGACAATTCAGGAAGCAAGACAATTCAGAACAAGCATACTAAAAGACTCAACTCTCATAATGACCCCTGTACCACTTTGGACAGAATACGAAGGCAGTTTTAGATTTACCTACAAGTGCAAAGAAGGAACGAAAGATTGTTTGGACGAAGACGAAAAGATTTTCAAATCAATTGAAGCGGAAATAAAGAAAAAATATCCAAATGAAAAATTCATTTTGGAAAATGTTGGTGGTTCTTGGACAACAATTGAACTTGAAATTACTTGTAATAAATCACTTTCTGACAACTTTGACTTATATTATAGAGACAAAGAAGGTTATTTTGGGAAATGGAACCCATTTGACTTAACACTAAGAACATATTGGACAACGAAGAGAAAATAAGAAAAGCTGGTGCTAACAGGCGTTTGGCAAAAAAGCGGGTTCATTGGTTATATGAAGCCTTGTGCTTCGTATCAAGTTCAGTGCTAGCAGAAAGTTTAGTGCTTCGAAATCCGCTTCTTCGCCAAGCGCCAAAACGTTAGCAGAAACGCCATGGGGACACCGCACATAGCAAAAGGTAGTGTAAATAGCAACGGACGAAAAACTTCGGCAAAGCCGTTTGGCTATGCTTCACAAAAGCAAAAGAGAAGCAACGCTACGCATAAGGCAAACGCAAGTTGCTTCACATTTGCTTTTGCCCAAGCTGCCCCTACCGCCAACCGCTCGTCCCTAAAATTTACAGCTTATCCCGTTTTGACAGAACAAATATCAAAAGATTATATTTTTACGCTTTCTAAAAAAACACTCAATTTAAACCATTAAATAAACGACATGAAAAAATTACTTTTCTTTCTGACGGCATTTACAGTTTATACTTCACATGCTGCAACACTTTATTGGGTAGGCGGTTCAGGCAACTGGAACGATGCTACTAAATGGTCTAACTCTTCAGGCGGCTCAACCTGTAATTGTGTGCCGACAAATGCTGATGATGTAGTATTCAATGCCAACTCGTTTACAGGAGGCGGACAAACCGTAACCATCAACGCACAGGCATATTGTAAAAACATGACTTGGACAAGCGGACTACCCTCGCCAACGCTTGTGGGTAGTTATCAACTTGACATTTACGGTTCACTCACGCTTTCTTCAACCATGAACCTTACCTACACAGGTAGCATTTATTTTAAATCCAATTCGGGCAACAGCACCATTACCACAACTGGCAAAACACTTTCAACAATTTACTTTGACGGAACAGGCGGTGCATGGGCTTTGCAAGATGCACTTACCTGTAACGGAAGTATTTATTTGAACAGTGGATTTTTAAATACGAACGGAGTGAATGTTCAGGCTTACCGACTAAATGCAACGGGTTCAGGGGTTAAATCATTAAGTCTTGGGAACTCTACCGTTACGCTCTCTTATGGTGGTAGCGATGCTTGGTGGGTCAGCAGTTCAAATACAACATTTTCAGCAGGAACATCTACTATTGTTTTGACTGGTGCAAATGCCACTATGGATTGCAGTAGTTTAACGTTTAACAACGTTACATTTCAAAATACGTCAAGCACTTCTGCTCGTTTTTATAGTGCAAATAATTCATCGTTCAACAACATTATTTTTGCAGGCGGAGGCAGCAATATCGGTGGAGGAACTTACTCCGTTAACAACCTGACATTGGCAACTTCTAAATCTTATTCTTTTTCGGGAACTGCTAATTTATCGGGAACGCTTACCGCTAATGGAACTTGTGCTGTTCCTACGACTATTACGGGCGGAACTTTGAATAAAACGACTGGAAGCGTAACTATTGATTATGTGCAACTGACAAATGTAGTTGCACAGGGTGGAGCAACCTTTACAGCCAACAATGTTACGGACTTTGGCGGTAATACAGGTTGGACATTAAATACGCCAACCCCAAAAACGCTTTACTGGATTGGCAATAGCGGCAACTGGACTGACCCCGCCAAATGGTCGGCAACATCAGGAGGCAGCACGGCTAACTGTATTCCTACGCAATACGATAACGTAGTATTTGATGCCAACTCGTTTACAGGAGGCGGACAAACCGTAACCGTCAATGCACAGGCATATTGTAAAAACATGACTTGGACAAGCGGACTACCCTCGCCAACGCTTGTGGGTAGTTATCAACTTGACATTTACGGTTCACTCACGCTTTCTTCAACCATGAACCTTACCTACACAGGTAGCATTTATTTTAAATCCAATTCGGGCAACAGCACCATTACCACAACTGGCAAAACACTTTCAACAATTTACTTTGACGGAACAGGCGGTGCATGGGCTTTGCAAGATGCACTTACCTGTAACGGAAGTATTTATTTGAACAGTGGATTTTTAAATACGAACGGAGTGAATGTTCAGGCTTACCGACTAAATGCAACGGGTTCAGGGGTTAAATCATTAAGTCTTGGGAACTCTACCGTTACGCTCTCTTATGGTGGTAGCGATGCTTGGTGGGTCAGCAGTTCAAATACAACATTTTCAGCAGGAACATCTACTATTGTTTTGACTGGTGCAAATGCCACTATGGATTGCAGTAGTTTAACGTTTAACAACGTTACATTTCAAAATACGTCAAGCACTTCTGCTCGTTTTTATAGTGCAAATAATTCATCGTTCAACAACATTATTTTTGCAGGCGGAGGCAGCAATATCGGTGGAGGAACTTACTCCGTTAACAACCTGACATTGGCAACTTCTAAATCTTATTCTTTTTCGGGAACTGCCAATTTATCGGGAACACTTACCGCTAATGGAGTTTCAGGAGGATTAACTGCTATTTCAGGAGGAACAATCAGCAAAACATCAGGAACGGTTTGCGTAAATTATGTAAACCTTACCAACTCAACAGCCACAGGCGGGGCTTCGTTTTATGCAGCTAACAGCCAAAATACAAGCGGTAATTCGGGTTGGGTTTTTGCTGCGTGTTCGCAAACAGGCAATCCGCCTGTTGCCAATTTCTCTGCAACAAATGTTATCGGCAACGCTCCGTTAGTAACTACCTTTGCAGATTTATCAACCAATAATCCCACCTCTTGGAGTTGGAATTTTTCGGGTGGCACACCCTCAACATCTACCCAACAAAATCCAACGGTTACTTACAATACCGCAGGAACTTATGATGTTTCGCTAACTGCCACCAATGCTTACGGTTCGGATATTGAAACAAAAGTAGGTTACATAACCATTACAAACCAATCATCAACTCCACAAGTGGTTGTAACCTCTCCAAACGGTGGAGAAACTTGGACGGTGGGCAGTCAGCAAAATATTACTGCTACAATAACAGGAAATATTACGGGCAAAATGATTGAATATTCTTTTGACGGAGGCAATACATGGAATTTTATTTGGGGTATTTCAACAGCAGACCCTACGTTGAATTTTACTTGGATTGTGCCGAATACGGTAAGTCAGCAATGCAGAATAAGAGTTTCTGCGTTATATTCGGGTGGCACGGTTTCAGATATTAGCAATGCTAACTTTACCATAAGCGCACCTAACAACGGTATCGGTTTTGGCTTAAATCAAACGCTTTCTCATTTATACTGGCCATATTTAAGTTCTACTTGGAATACCAATCCTTCGCACCCTGACAGAGATGGTTGGAAAGACGGGGACGAAGGCGGTGGCGGTTCTCAACAAGGACAAGGCGGACATAAAGGCGGAGAATGGCACGCTCAGGACTGGAATCAAAATTCGCATATATCAAGCAACTATGATTGTCAGAAATCTTTTCTGGCTCCAATATCAGGTAAGGTTATTTACGCCTTTGGGACGTGTAATCCTGAATGTTTTGCAAACTGCTCGCTTGGTGGCGGACAATGTTGTGGTAATGGTTTTGGCAATTCTGTTACAATACAATCAGACCAAGATTCAAATTTTGCCTTTAGGGTTTCTCACTTGTATGACGTTTTTGTAAGCAATAATCAACAGGTTAATGTTGGCGATGTGATTGGAACAGTTGGAATGACAGGCAATGGAACAGGGTCTCATGCCCATTGTGCGTTATACAAAAATGTGTATATCTACCCCACTATTGCAATAAGTGGAGTAAATTATTCGGTAATTCAAAGATTAAAAGCAGGTGCAAGTTTAACTTTTACAGGAAATGCTAACAATTGGGCTGCTAACTTCAAATTTGATGCTGTAATTGGCGGTTCTGGTGGCGGTATTGAGGAAAATCCCGCAATTGTTTCTACTCAAACTGTTTTGTGTTCGGGTTCATCTGCAAATTTGACGGCAGTTCAGGGTAATCGCTATTTCTGGAATACAGGCGATACAACTCAAACTGTTACAATCTATGAGGCGGGCACTTATTCGGTGCTTGTAAATGACGGTTCGGGCAACTTAATAGCCACCCAAACTATTACCGTAAATGAAGTGGGCAGTTCTAATGTTTCCATATCAGCAAGCAAAAACAGCATTTGCAGCGATGAAAGTTTACAGCTACATGCTTCTATATTAGTGCCTGATACAATCAGCGACTACTTTGACGATGATTTCAACTTATACAGTTGGTCAACAGGCGCAACGACTTCGGGTATTACTATCAGCCAACCCGGAACTTACAAACTAACATTTACTGACGGCAACGGGTGCTTTTCAAATGTTGATAGCATTGTGATAACTCAATCGCCTCAACCTGCACAACCAACCATTCAGGTTAGCGGTGGATTGCTTGCAGCATCAACTGTATCGGGCAGCACTTACCAATGGTATCTGAATAATGTTCCTGTTGCCACAGGACAGATTATCAACGCGGACACTATTGGCAGTGGATTTTACACGGTTGAAGCTATAAATTCTTATGGTTGTAGAACATTGTCAGACCCTTACGCAGTAACGACTGGCATTTACGAGTTAAGCCAACTGGATATGTTCAATGTTTATCCTAATCCGAATACAGGAACATTTGTAGTAGCGGTAAAATCGTCATTTGCGGCTCAATATGAAATTTCGTGCTTGAATATGTTAGGTGAAGTATTTTATTCTTCTCACTTTGAAAGTAAGAATGGTGAATTAGAAACAGAAGTAAAACTTCCAGATGTAGCAAATGGAATATATCTGCTTAGAATAACTTCTGATAGGAAATCATTCTATAAACGAATAGTTATAGCACACTAATTTTCTAAAAATAAAGCATTTAAAAGGGTTGGAAACTAAAGCCAACCCTTTTTCGTTTTAATCAAAACGATAACTATATTTGCATTATGAACGAGCAAGACATTATCAAATTCCTGAAAATTCTTGAAAAGGAAAAAGAAGCCATCGCAACGAAAACAAAAGAAGAATCTATTGCTTTCTTGCGTTCTGTTGGAATTCTCACTAAAAGTGGAAAGGTAGCCAAGCCCTACAAAAATTTATGTATTCCCAAAGAACAAGCCTGATAATTGGTTTTCATGGCTGTGATGAATCGGTAAGAGATGCGCTTGTAAACAGCAAAAATGCTTTCAAAAAAAGTGAAAATACTTACGATTGGCTGGGGCATGGAATGTATTTTTGGGATAACGACCCCGACCGCGCTTTAGAGTTTGCTCAATACAAAAAAGAGAATCCGAAATCAGGCGCACAACCCATAAGCAAACCTTCGGTTGTTGGAGCAATTATCGGTTTAGGAATTTGTTTGGATTTGGTGAGCGCAAAATCACTACAACTTTTGAAAATCGGGTATGAAAATTTGTGTGGTGAATTTGCTAATTCAGGGCTTGTAATTCCGCAAAACAAACCATTGAGAGGAGGAGAAGATTTGGTTTTCCGAAATCTTGACTGTGCAGTGATTGAAACGCTTCATAAATACAGTGAGAAAAACAATCTGCCGTCTTTTGATTCTGTGAGAGGTGTGTTTTGGGAAGGTAACGACTTATACGAAAACGCAGGGTTCAAAGAGAAAAATCATATACAAATCTGTATCAGAAACCCGAACTGTATTAAAGGATTCTTTATTCCAAGAGAAACGGACAAATCATTTTCAACACCGTAACAACTCAACCCGACAGACACAGCAAAGCAACGCATTTGGTGGCACATTTTGCTTTTTGCCATACACAAACCCACACTACAAAAAAGCAAAAAGAGCCACCAACCCACGCACCGACCGTCAGCCGAGAGACACGAATTTCTTATTGACAAAATTGTGATAATGTCGGACAAGAAACGAGGCGCATCTGCTAACAGGGGCTTGCTGCAATGCGGGGTGAAGTGCTTAATTGAACGGTAGTGCTTTTTATTTACATTTGTGCTTGGGTGATAGTTTTGTGCTTTTTATTCCCGCACTGACAGCAAGCCCCAAACCGTTATGCGGCAGCTTAAAAGACAACAACCAACGACATTGACAGTAAGAAAATGA
>DAOMPL010000078.1:0-8374 GCA_035444785.1 Edaphocola sp.
AAATTTGTACTAGGATTAAAGCAAAAAGTGTAAACTTTTTTTAGGACGATACATTTTGATTTGGCGGAAACACTAAATTTTTAGAAAACGATTTAAATCATAAAATTAAATTAAAAATCTTTTATTCCCATCATTATCAATAAAAATAGCATTTCCGTATTCTATAAATAAATAATTTTGCACCAATTCATAAATATACAATTTAAACAATGGCTTCAGGTTTTTTCGCAATTTTAGACGATATCAGTGCTTTATTGGACGATGTGGCTACTGCCAGCAAAGTGGCTACCAGCAAGACTGCCGGCATATTAGGCGATGATTTAGCTGTAAATGCCGAGAAGGCTACCGGCTTTGTAGCTTCCAGAGAGCTGCCGGTTTTATGGGCTATTACCAAAGGTTCTTTGCTGAACAAAGTGATTATTGTTCCAATAGCTCTTTTACTGAATGCCTTTTTACCAACAGCTATTAGTTATATTTTAATGTTGGGAGGTTGCTACCTTGCCTATGAAGGTGTAGAAAAAATATTTGAATTTCTTTTTCACAGAAACCATGCTAAAGGTCATGCCTCAACAGGTTCTGAGGGAGAAGTGTCAGAGAGCCAGAAAATAAAATCTGCAATAACCACAGACTTTATACTTTCAGTAGAAATAGTGATAATAGCATTAGGCAGTGTTTTGGGGAAGGCTATGAGTATTCAAATTATTACAGTTTGCATAGTGGCATTAGTGGCTACCGTGGGTGTGTATGGCATCGTTGCACTTATTGTAAGAATGGATGATGCGGGCTACCGCTTAATTCGTGTTTCACAGGATAAGGGTAGTATTTCTAAAATGGGCCACTTCTTGGTAAATGCCTTGCCGGTTGTAATAAAAATTTTAGGTATTGTGGGAACCATTGCTTTAATTTTGGTGTCCGGAGGTATCTTTGTTCATAATATTGATTTTTTACACCATCTTTACCCTAATATCCCCACCATTATTAAAGAATTAATTATTGGAATTATTGTGGGTGGGGTAGTTTTATTGTTGGTATCTATCTTTAAAGCAATTTTTAAAAAGAAAAAGAAAACCGATTTAGCAAAAAACAAAAGCTAAATATGAATAACAAATTAGAGATAAGAACGGTTGCCGTTAGCAGATATGTCTTGCCATTGCGTGAAGGCGGCTCTTTGCCCGCTCTTGCCGATGCCGATGACGGATTTCAATATGTGGTTAAATTTAGAGGAGCAGGTCAAGGGGTGAAAATGTTAATTGCCGAATTGTTAGGAGGCGAAATAGCAAGATACTTAGGTCTAAAAGTACCGGAATTGGTATTTGCAAATCTAAATGAGGCTTTTGGAAGAACAGAAGGAGATGAAGAAATTCAAGATCTTTTAAAATTTAGCGAAGGATTAAATCTAGGCTTGCATTTTTTATCGGGAGCATTTACATACGACCCGGTAGCCATGCCTATAGACCCGGCATTAGCTTCTATGATTGTATGGTTGGATGCTTTTATTACCAATGTGGACAGAACCTATAAAAACACCAACATGCTTATCTGGAAAAATGAATTATGGTTAATAGACCATGGAGCAGCTTTTTATTTCCAACACAATTTTGACAGTTGGGCAGAAAAAGCATTAAGCCCTTTTCCTTTGATAAAAAACCATGTTCTTTTACCTTTTGCATCTAAATTGGACGAGGTAAATGAGGCATTTGTCAAAATATTAAATTTTGACTTTTTCAATAATTTAGTTCAGTTAATACCGGACGAATGGTTGCAATGGCCGGATAGCGAATTGAGTCCGGAGGTATTAAGGTCTATTTATGCCGGTTTTTTATCAAAGAGACTTTCCAATGCCAATATTTTTGTAAACGAAGCTAAAAAGGCACACCATGCACTTATATGAATATGCTATAATTAGATTTGTGCCAAAGGTAGAGCGGGAAGAGTTTATCAATGTAGGTTTACTGCTGTATTGCAAAGCTTCCAGGTTTCTTGCTTTTCGATACCATATCAACACTGAAAAGTTTAAGAGTTTTCCATCAGAAATTTCTCTGGAAGAATTGGAACTTCATTTAGTAGCTTTTGAAAAAATAGCAAAAGGCTTTCCGGGAAGTGCCATTGGAGCCTTAGAAATATCTGAACGCTTTCGATGGTTATCTGCTGTAAAAAGCTCAGTACTGCAGTCCTCAAGACCTCATCCGGGAAGAACTTTAGATTTGGACAAAACATTTGAAAGCTTATTTCAAAGCTTGATTTTATAAAGAAAAGAAGTTGAGAATATTAATATTGCTTTGTTGGAATTGAACCAACTTCTTTTAAACCAAGATGGGAAAAGCCACCTATTTTCAAGCACTCCAAAAATCAAAGTCTTTGGAGTGCTCAATATTTAGAGAACAATTAGTATTAAAAAGGAGTAACGCCACCATCTAATACAAACTCAGAACCGGTACTATAACCAGAATCGTCTGATGCCAAAAATACAATCATGGCAGCAACTTCCTTAGGGTCGGCAGCTCTTTTTAGAGGCACCATTTCCAGCATTGCCTTTACTGCATCAACTACTTCAGGCTGATGAATCATCGGAGTGTCCACAATACCGGGATGGATAGAGTTTACCCTGATATTATAGGGTGCAAATTCGAGAGCTGCCGCCTTTGTCAATCCACGTACTGCAAACTTAGAAGCGACGTATGCCGCAACCATAGGACTTGCCATCAATCCTTCTATAGAAGAAATATTTACTATGGCTCCTTTTGGTTTCTTCTTCATAAAAGGAAGGACATGTTTCATTCCTAAAAATACACTGGTCTGATTAACATCTATTGTTTTTTGATATTCTTCTAAACTTAAATCGGCTATGAGTTTGGTACTAACGATTCCTGCATTATTTACCAAAATATCTGGCGAGCCAAATTTCATTTCAGTCTGTTCCAACACATAAGCCCAATCTTCTTCTTTGGTAACATCTTGCCTAATAAAAAATGAATTTTCTCCCAGTTCCGTTTCAAGTATTTTCCCCTTTACCCCATAAAGGTCTGTAAAAACGACTTTTGCACCTTCTTTTAGAAATTCTTTTACAGTAACCAAACCTATTCCTCCAACGGCTCCTGTAATGATGGCTATTTTATTTGCTAATCTTCCCATGATTAATACATTTTTGTTGTTTTATCAATAAAGTAAAATTAGTGCTCTCTTCAAAGAATACAACTATTTTTTATCATTAAAAAACATGTTTCTTATCATTTTTAAAAAATATATTCGGAGAATTGTTGTTCTTGCTTAAACCTAAAATATAAGCGATTCAAAACCTGATTTAAAAAAAATAAAATAAAAATTTGGTTATTAAAAAATATAGCTTTACCTTTGTGCTCCTAAAAAATGCGGGTGTGGTGAAATTGGTAGACACGCTAGACTTAGGATCTAGTGCCGCGAGGCATGGGGGTTCGAGTCCCTCCACCCGCACTAAATGCTCCGCAATTTGTGGAGCATTTTAATTTTAAAAAAATTTAAACTCAAATAAATAATACATATTATGGCAGCTGTAACGCGTGAATCGATTGCAACATTACATGATAAGATCATTGTAAACATTCAGAAAGAGGACTACATGCCGGTTTTTGAAAAAAACCTTAAACAATATAGCAAGCAAGCTAATATACCTGGCTTCAGAAAAGGGAATGTGCCTGCAGGTTTAGTAAGAAAAATGTTTGGCCAATCTGTATTTACTGATGCAGTTTTAAACAAAGCAAATGAAGAATTGAATTCTTTTTTGACCAACGAAAAACCAAATATCTTTGCACAACCTCTTCCTTTGGAAAACGCCGATATTAAATTTGACATGAATGCCCCTGAAGCTTTCAATTTTGAATTTGAAATCGGACTTAAACCAGAGTTTGAAATTGATGCACTTCAAACCCAAAAAGGTAAAATCTCTAAATATGTTATCGAAATTGACGATAAAATGCTTAACGAAGAGATTGACAACATTCGCAAGCGTGCAGGCAAGGTGGAAAACCCTGACACTTTAGACCAAGATAGCGATATGGTTTATGCTGCTTACCAAAAATGTGATGCAGAGGGTAATATCGTTGAAGGTGCCGAAACGACTGAAGATGTGGTTACCTTGGATAAAATGCCTAAAGCATTGGAAGAAAAATTAAGAGGTCAAAAGTCTGGGTTTACAACCGTATTTAAAGCTTCAGAGGTTGCTACCGATGAAGAACTAAAAGAGCTGTTGAAACATGCCTTAAAACAAGATCCTGAAAGCCAAGAAGCTGCTGACAGCTATTATCAACTAACTTTGACCAAAATTGGAAGAATTGCTGCCAGAGAGATGAATGAAGATTTCTTTGAAGAGGTGTTCCCTGGTCAAGGTATTAAAGATGAAGCTGCTTTTGGTGAAAGAATCAAAGAAGAAATGAGCAAAGAAATTAACAGAATTGGTGGGGAGCGTTTACAAAACGAATTGTTTGAAATGTTGGTTCACAATACCAATATCGAACTTCCAACAGTTTTCTTAAAATCTTGGTTGAAAAAAGGACAACAAGAACAATCAAGAACAGATGAGGAAGTAGAACAAGAATGGCCTTCTTTTGAACATCAATTGCGTTGGACTTTGATTTCTGACAAATTAATTAAAGACAATAATCTTGAAGTTACTTTGGACGAAATAAAAGATGAAATGAAAGACAGAGTAATGGCTTATTTTGGTAACAGTGCTACTGATGCTCCTTGGTTAGAAGATTATATTGAGAAAATGACCAAAGACGAAAAGACTTTAAATGAAACTTATCGTCGTTTGTTAAGTGATAAAATATTTGAGGCAACCGCTCAAAAACTAGAAGTAAAAGAGCAATCTATCTCCTTAGAAGATTTCCAAAAATTACCTTCTGCCCATGAGCAACATCATCATCATGCTCATTAATAAAAAATAGAAATACATTTTAAAAAAGCTACCCGGATAGGGTAGCTTTTTTTTGGGAGATAATAACAATAAATAAAAGAATACTACTCCATATTTTTTTATCTTACAAAGCTTCCATGTGTGCTGTAAAGTGGCGTAACAATGGCGATTCATAGCTAATCTTGTAGCCTTTAATTTGCTCCCTTTTCTGGAATACTTCAATGATTACCTCACAAACATAGTCAATATGACTTTGGGTATAAACCCTTCTAGGAATAGCCAATCTTACCAGCTCCATAGGCGGGGCAATATGAGCTCCTTGCTCATCATACTTGCCAAACATTAAAGAACCAATCTCAACCCCTCTTATTCCGCCTTGAATGTATAAAGCATTAGCTAATGCCACTCCCGGAAGCTCTGCTGCAGGAATATGAGGCAAGAAAGCTTTAGCATCTAAATAGACAGCATGACCACCGGTAGGCAATATCATAGGTACTCCGGCAGCAGTCAGTTTCTCTCCCATATACTCTATACTTCTTAAACGATATTTTAAATAGTCTTCATCCAAAACTTCTTCCAATCCCTGTGCCATAGCTTCTAAATCTCTACCTGCAAGACCTCCATAGGTAGGGAAACCTTCGGTAATAATCAATAAATTTTTTGCTTCCAAAGCCAGTGCATCATCATTAATAGCTAAGAATCCTCCTATATTAACTAAAGCATCTTTTTTGGCACTCATAGTGCAACCATCAGCTAATGCAAAGGTTTCTTGGGCTATCTCTAAAACACTTTTTTGCTCATAGCCTTTTTCACGAAGCTTGATAAAATAAGCATTCTCTGCAAATCTACAAGCATCAATAAAAAACAGAATACCATATTTTTTGCAAATGGCAGCTGTCTCCTTCATGTTTTGCATAGAGACCGGTTGCCCTCCACCTGAATTATTGGTGATGGTCATCACACACATCGGAATATTTTGTGCCCCTTTTTCTTGAATAAATTTTTCCAAAGCGACAGTATCCATATTTCCTTTAAAGTCTGCTATCAATGAGGGCTGCTTCCCTTCTTCGGTTAGAAAATCAAAAGCCTCTGCTCCGGAATATTCAATATTACCTCTTGTAGTATCAAAAAAAGTATTGCTGACAAAGGTCTTGCCTTTTCCTCCTAATAATGAAAAAATAATTTTCTCTGCCGCACGTCCTTGGTGGGTAGGAATAATATTCTTATAGCCTGTAATCTTGCTCACCATTTCTTGAAAGCGGTAAAAGCTTTTAGAACCTGCATAAGACTCGTCACCTTCCATTATGCCCGCCCATTGCTTGGCACTCATAGCAGAAGTGCCACTATCTGTCAATAAATCTATTAAGACATGCTCTGCTTTTACTAAAAAAAGATTGTTATTTGCTTCCTTTAAAAAAGCCACTCTTTGCTCCGGGGTGGTAAAACTAAGAGGTTCTACCGATTTGATTCTAAATGGTTCAATAATGATTGCCATGATAAATAATTTTTAATAATTTAAAAAAGAGTATAAAGTTACTTTTATTTTTGGAATGAACTCAATTATTTTAAATAGAAATTTGGTCAATAAATAAGAAGTGTTGAAAACCTCAGATTATCAAAATAAAACCTACTCTTTTACGTTATATAAAAAAGACCAATTCAAAAAAAATTATGCATCTCGAAAACAATATTAAGCAAAAAATAAAAGTTTTACTAACAGGAGCATCCGGAACAGTAGGCTATGAAGTGGCACAACAACTCTTGGCATTGCCCGATGTCGAATTAAGCATTTTTGATTTGGAAAGCAAAAGAAGCAAAAAACTACTAAATCCGTTCGCAAAAAAAGCTACTATTATTTATGGAAATATTAGCGATGAAAATATAGTGGAACGTACTGTAAAAGATAAAGATATTGTCATTCATCTGGCAGCCATCATTCCACCTTTAGCAGATGAACATCCACAATTGGCATATACTGTCAATGTAAAAGGAACACAGAACATTATTAAGGCGATGGAAACATTTGCACCTGAGGCTCTTTTGCTGTACAGCTCCTCTATTTCTGTTTATGGGGATAGAGTGTTGCGGCCAAATATCAAAGTAGGCGACCTTTTGCAAGCCAGCGTAGGTGATGAATATGCCTTGACAAAAATTGAATGTGAACAGATGATTAGGGCATCTAAACTGGATTGGACTATCTTTAGATTGGCAGCAATTATGGGAAATCACAAAATATCAAAACTAATGTTTCACATGCCATTAGAAACTACAATTGAAATTTGTACCCCCAAAGATACTGCTAGAGCTTTTGTAAAAGCCATTTTTCATAAAGAAGCATTGAACCATAAGATATTTAATCTGGGCGGAGGGAAGGAATGCACCACAACATATAAAGAATTTCTAAATCGCTCCTTTCAAATCTATGGACTAGGAAACATAGATTTTGCCCAAAATAGCTTTGCTAAAAAGAATTTTCATTGTGGATATTATTCTGATGGTGATGATTTAGAAAACATCTTAAAATTTAGGAGAGACAGTTTGGAGGATTATTTTAGCCAAACCAAAGCTCAAGTACGTCCCTGGACAAAGAAACTGGCATCTTGTTTTAAGAGTATCATAAAGAAAAATTTGGAAAGACAGTCAGAGCCTTTAAAGGCATTAAAAAATAATGATAAAGCATTAATTGAAAGGTTTTTTTGATAATAAGAATGTAGGAAGTGTGTTGTCAATCGAAGATGTTATAAGTTTAAAATAATCTTTTACATTTCAATAACCTAAAAATCAAAAGATTTTGAAACATACCCATTAACTTTGTACAAATTTCATTTCCTTAAAAATATTTTTGTATGAAAAAATTATTATTTGTTCTAGCATTAGGAGTAGCAGTTCCTACAACAATTACCTCTATGAGTTCTTGTGGCACTATGCTAAAGACCATGCAAACGGTTAATCAAATCAGCAATGTGGCTTCTACCGTAAACGAATTATCAGGAGTATTGACCAATACTTTGGGTTTGAGTGGTGCTCAAAAGTCAGGCTTAGGAAGTATTTTAACCAGTTATATTGGTCAAACCAATGGTATTGCGTCTTTATTAGGCAACAAAAAATCTTATTTGAGCCAATTAGGTAATATTAATTTTAATACTCTTGGTCAATTAAAAGGTTTATTAAACAGTGCACAATATCTTAAATTATTAGGATTGGGCGGAAGCGGCAAAGGTGCTAATTTAGCCGGTCTATTAGGTAATTTAAGTGGTGGCAGCAGTCTTTCCGGTGATGCTCAAAGCGTTTTGTCCGGTTTGTTATTAAACCAATTTAAATAGGGTTTGCTGTTAAACTCAATCAAAAGATATTTCTTTATATTTTTTATTTTATAAAATATAACTTACTAATATAAAATAGTTAAGTTGCATTTTAATATTTTAATACACTATTGTCCGATAAAAAAATTCAAAACGGGATTTCTTATTAAGATTTCCCGTT
>DAOMPL010000079.1:0-7944 GCA_035444785.1 Edaphocola sp.
GGCCAAGCAGACTGCGGTACTATTTACCCGGCCTACGCAAAGCCCTGACGTTATGCCTCATTGTAAAAAGCCGACCGCACATTCAAGCACATTTGGTTTTTGCCGATGCGCAAAGCCAAAACAAAAAACCAAAAGAGCTTGAATTTTGCCAACGCTCGACTGAATAAAATTTGTAACTTTGCGTTATTGAATTTATGACAAGACAAATTTCCATATTGCTGATTGTGATGCTTGGTTTCTTTTTGACACCAACGCTGACTTATGCGTGTGGTAAACCAGCAGAAAAAACGGAAAAGTCTTGTTGCAAAAAAGAAACTTCTCAAACAGAAAAGAAAGACTGTTGTAAAAGTCATTCACAAGATGACAAAAACGATGACGATTGTAACGGACAATGTGGAAATCATTCCTGCCATTGCCCGACTATAAACATCACTATTGCACTACCTTTTTTTCCCGAACTGAATCATAGCGTTTTCTACGCTGAAAAATTGAGTTTCTTTTATACAGAAACCCACATTTCTTCGGGTTTCCGTTCTATTTGGCAACCGCCAAAAATAAGCTAAATTCTTGTCTTGACAGCCATAAATCTGTCCAATCGAAAGCAAATAAATGCTTTCAAAATTAATATTTTTATAAAAATTAAAATTTTCAAAACAATGAAGTCAATAACAAAAATATTGATAGCAATTAGTTTATTGTTATCAGCCACAGCGTGTAACGCTCAAATTAAAAATTCAAAAACAGAAACCGTAAAAATTTATGGAAACTGCGGCATGTGTGAAAGCACCATTGAAAAAGCAGGTAATCTGAAAAAAGTAGCCAATGTTGATTGGGACAAAGACACAAAAATGGCTACCATAACTTACGATGCAACAAAAACAAATCAGGACGAAATCTTGAAACGTATTGCACTGGCAGGTTATGACAGCGACAAATTTCTTGCGCCTACTGATGTTTATGCAAAACTTCCTGAATGTTGTCAATACGAACGTGTGAATAAACCAGTTTCAAAAGCAGCACCGAAAACGGAAACACACGACCATTCAAACCATACGGTAACAATCGAAAAGCAGGAAACAAAACAACTGAAAGCTGTTTTTGAAAGCTATTTTGCGTTAAAAGATGCTTTGGTAAAAACAGACGGAAATACAGCTTCTGCAAAAGCAAAGGATTTAAGCAACGCAATTTCCGCAGTAAAAATGGAAACATTAACAATAGACGAACACAACGTTTGGATGAAAGTAATGAAAGACTTGGCAACTGATGCAGAGCATATTTCAGACACCAAAGATATAGCGCATCAAAGAGACCATTTTATGAACTTGTCAAAAAATATGTACGAACTAATAAAGGTTTCAAAATCTGAAGCACCTGTTTATTATCAGCATTGCCCAATGGCAAACGGTGGCAAAGGTGCTAATTGGTTGAGCAAAGAAAACGCAATTAAAAATCCTTATTACGGTTCACAAATGTTGACTTGTGGAAGCACCGTAGAAACGATAAAATAATGAAGGTGTACATTAAAAATATGGTGTGCAGCCGTTGCAAAATGGTAGTGAAGTCTGAGTTAGAAAAACTCGGACTTCAACTGCTTTCTGTTGATTTGGGCGAAGTAGAAGTAGTTTCGCCCATTACGGAATCCCAAAAACAGGAAATAGCAGGACGGTTGAAATCATTTAGCTTTGAGTTGATAGATGATAAAAAAAGTAAAACAATTGAGAAAATTAAAACGTTGATTATTGAGCTTATTTATAATCAAAACAATGAACTGAGCATCAATTTATCAGAATTTCTTTCCCAAAAATTAGCTGTTGATTATGCCTCATTAAGCAACCTATTTTCAGAAGTTGAAGGCACAACCATTGAAAAATATTTCATTCTGCAAAAAATTGAACGGGTGAAAGAACTTTTGATGTACGATGAAATGAGCTTGAGCGAAATCGCTTTTTTACTTAATTACAGCAGTGTGGGATATTTAAGTAATCAATTCAAGAAAGTAACAGGTTTAACCCCTTCGCACTTTAAACAATTGAAAAATAAAAAGCGAAGGCAGATTGAGGATTTATAAATCTTACAAATCAAACCCAAAATTCCACAATAGTATCATTAAGCATATTGCAGAACTTTGTGCCATAGTATTGATAGTTTAAACTTTACAAACAATGAAACACACATATCACATACACGGAATGACCTGTAACGGTTGCCGTAAGCACGTAGAAGAAACACTTTCAAAAGTACAAGGCGTTTCAAAAGTTGCTGTTGATTTAGAAAAAGCAGAAGCGACTATTGAAATGGAAAAACATATTCACTTGGAAACATTTCAGGAAGCCTTAAAAAATGATGGTGGAAGATATAGTATCCATAATTTAGGAGAACATCATCACCATTCAGAACCCAAACAGCACGACAAACCAAATGGAAAAGGAACGGGCGTATTTTATTGCCCGATGCGTTGCGAAGGCGATAAAACATACGACAAAGCTGGTGATTGCCCAGTCTGCGGAATGGATTTGGTGGAGGAACAAAATCTATCAACTTCCAATACAGAACAGTGGACGTGTCCAATGCACCCTGAAATTGTACAAGACGAACCTGGCTCCTGCCCCATTTGTGGAATGGATTTAGTACCCATGCAAGCCGACCTTTCTTCGGAAGAAAAGACCTATAAAAAATTATCAAAGAAGTTTTGGATTGCAACCGCATTTACATTGCCCATTTTCTTCATCGCAATGAGCGAAATGATTCCAAACAATCCTTTATATGAGCTGATGGGACAAAAACAATCGAACTGGGTGCAGTTTTTTCTATCCATTCCTGTCGTGTTTTATGCCACTTGGATGTTTTTTGAACGAGCCTACCGAAGCATCAAAACCTGGAATCTCAATATGTTTACGCTAATCGGAATTGGTGCTGGTGTAGCTTGGTTATTCAGTGTGGTGGGTATGCTTTTTCCGGATTTTTTCCCCGATCAATTTAAATCACATCATGGAGCAGTCCACGTTTATTTTGAAGCAGCAACCGTTATCTTAACCTTGGTGTTGTTGGGACAGCTTTTAGAAGCCCGTGCACATAGTAGAACCAATTCGGCAGTGAAAGAATTGTTGAAATTAGCACCCAATAAAGCCACAAAAATGGTTAATGGCGAAGAGGTGGAAGTCAGCATCGACAAAATAGAATTAAACGATATTCTTAAAGTAAAACCCGGTGAAAAAATCCCTGTTGATGGTGTGATCACCGAAGGTGATACAACCATTGACGAATCTATGATTACGGGAGAACCGATTCCTGTAAATAAAACTATGGGTGATAAAGTTAGCAGCGGAACGATCAATGGCAATCAAAGCTTTTTAATGAAAGCCGAAAAAGTGGGGAGCGATACCTTGCTTTCTCAAATTATTAAAATGGTAAATGATGCCAGTAGAAGCCGTGCGCCTATTCAAAATTTAGCCGATAGAGTGTCGGGATATTTTGTGCCGATTGTAGTTCTCATTGCGATAAGCACATTTATTGTTTGGGCGGTTTGGGGACCAGAACCTGCTTATGTTTATGCTTTGGTCAATGCAATAGCCGTTTTAATTATTGCTTGTCCGTGTGCATTAGGTTTAGCAACACCAATGTCTGTAATGGTAGGTGTGGGCAAAGGTGCCCAAAATGGCGTGTTGATTAAAAATGCCGAAGCACTTGAAAAATTTCACAAAATAGATACCTTAATCGTTGATAAAACAGGAACGATTACGGAAGGAAAGCCAACCGTAGAAAGTATCGGTTCTTTCAATAATGGTTTCAGCGAAAGCGAAGTACTTCAATACATCGCTTCATTGAACACAAATAGCGAACACCCATTAGCCGAAGCAACAGTTAAATACGGTAAAGAAAACAATGCCGAAATAATCAAATCGGAAAATTTTAATGCGGTTACAGGAAAAGGTGTTGAAGCTACTATCAATGGCAAAAACATTGCTTTGGGAAATCCAAAAATGATGGAATATGCTAAAGCTGAAATCAGTTCTAAAATGGAGGATGAAGCCAAAGCATTTCAACAACAAGGAAAGACAGTTTCTTATCTCGCAATAGATAATTCAGTGGTTGGTTATGTGGTTATTGGTGACAAAATAAAAGCAACGAGTGCCAAGGCTATTAAAGAATTACAAGAAAAAGGAATAGCAGTTATAATGCTAACAGGCGATAATCACGACACCGCTCAAGCAGTAGCCTCAGAGCTAAAACTGGCAGATTTTAAAGCAAGTATGTTGCCCGAAGATAAACTCAAAGAAGTGGAAAAGCTACAAGAAAAAGGGAACGTGGTGGCAATGGCAGGAGACGGAATTAATGATGCACCGGCATTAGCAAAAAGTGATGTTGGTATCGCCATGGGAACAGGTACGGATGTAGCCATTGAAAGTGCAATGATAACTTTAGTAAAAGGCGATTTACACGGAATTGTAAAAGCCAGAAATTTAAGTGATGCTGTAATGAAAAACATTAAGCAGAACCTATTTTTCGCCCTTGTCTATAACATATTAGGCATCCCAATTGCAGCAGGTGTATTATATCCGTTTTTCGGAATATTGCTCTCACCTATGATTGCTGCATTGGCAATGAGTTTTAGTTCAGTTTCTGTAATTGTAAATGCGCTTAGGCTTAGAAGTATTAAAATATAAAAAATTATAGACCGGTTTAACAAACCAAAAAAAACGAATAGAAATGGAAAAATTAATTAAACTATTTGCCAACAGTCAAAAACAGTTCATCAACCTGACACGCATAGCAATTTTTATTGTGATGGCTTGGATTGGCGGATTGAAAGCGTTTCAATATGAAGCAGACGGGATCGTTCCTTTTGTTGCCAATAGTCCGCTAATGAGTTTCTTTTTATGATAAAGAAGCTCCTGAATACAAAGAATATAAAAACCCTGAAGGCAAAAAAGTTCAGAAGAACATTGACTGGCATAAGGAAAACAATACATACATTTTTTCCTATGGTTTAGGAACTGTAATTGTGATTATCTGCATTCTTACTTTATTGGGAATTTGGTATGCAAAAATTGGTTTTATTGGAGGTGTGTTAACTTTTGGAATGTCTTTAGTGACCTTGTCATTTTTGCTAACCACCCCCGAAGTATATGTTCCCAATTTGGGTGGCGATTTTCGCACGCCTCAATTCGGTTTTCCTTATTTGTCAGGAGTTGGGCGACTTGTAATCAAAGATATAATTATGTTAGGGGCAGGATTAATCTGTGCTTCTGATAATGCAAAACAATTATTGAACAAAAGATAAAAAAATGAAAATCTTAAAATGGGTATACAAAACTTTTTTCAAAAAAAACTGTTACCGATAGCCCTAATGTTATTGGCAACAACTTCTCTTTTCGCCCAAAAAGTAGTTCGTTATGATTTATATGTAACAGACACATTGGTAAACTACGCAGGAAAAGAGAAAAGAGCCATTGCCGTAAACGGTCAAATTCCAATGCCAACCTTAACATTTATCGAAGGTGACACCGCAGAAATTGTAGTACATAATCAATTAAAAGAAAGTACTTCTTTGCATTGGCACGGAGTGTTTTTGCCGAACAAAGAAGACGGTGTGCCGTGGTTAACACAAAAACCCATTGAGGCAGGTACAAGTTTTACTTATCGTTTTCCCATTATCCAACACGGAACACACTGGTATCATTCACACTCAGGTTTGCAGGAACAGATTGGTATGTATGGAAGTTTTATAATGAAAAAACGAGATGACGATAAAACATTCAGGAAAGGAATAGATGATTTGCCAACCGTTCCGATTATCATAAGCGAATGGACAAATCTTAATCCAGATAATATCAACCGTATGTTGCACAATGCCAACGATTGGGCAGCTATCAAAAAAAATGCAACACAATCATACGCAGAAGCCATCAGAGAAGGACATTTTAAAACCAAGCTAACCAACGAATGGAAACGAATGTTGGCAATGGACGTGAGCGATGTGTTTTATGACAAAATTTTAATCAATGGAAATCATACTTCCGATTTAAAAACGGTGGACGGTAAAACGCTAAAAGCAGGCGATAAAGTACGCTTACGGATTTCAAACGGTGGAGCTTCCTCCTATTTTTGGTTGCGCTATGCAGGCGGAAAAATTACCGTAGTAGCCAATGATGGCAATGATGTAGAGCCTGTGGAAGTAGATAGATTAATCATTGCCGTTTCTGAAACTTATGACATCGTAGTAACCATTCCCGAAGAAGGCGTTGCCTATGAATTTTTAGCCACAACCGAAGACCGCACACAATCAGCAAGCTATTTTATAGGCAATGGTATCAAACAGTTAATATCACCACTTCCAAAATTGAAATATTTTGAAGGAATGAAAATGATGAACGATATGATGAAAATGAATGGCGATTTGGACGATATGGGAATGAAAATGAGCCTGAACCAAATGGATATGAACGTGGTAATGTATCCCGAAATTACTGGTGATGCAAAACAAAAGCAAGACCATAGTCAGCATAATATGGATATGGACAACGACCCCAACCGTTACAATGCTAATGCTTTAGGAGAAATAAAGACCCTGAACTACGCAATGTTGCAATCGCCTTACAATACCACACTTCCAAAGGATGCACCAGTAAAGGAATTAAAGTTTACCCTTACCGGAAATATGAACCGCTATGTGTGGAGTATGGACAATAAAATTCTTTCGGAAGTGGATAAAATCCCTGTAAAAAAAGGAGAAGTATTACGCATCACCATTTACAACAACTCAATGATGCGTCACCCAATGCACTTGCATGGCTTTGATTTTAGGGTAATCAATGGTAAAGGCGAATATTCACCGCTCAAAAATGTGTTGGATATTATGCCAATGGAAACCGATACCATAGAATTTTTGGCAAACGAAGAAGGAGATTGGTTTTTCCACTGTCATATTTTATATCATATGATGGGTGGAATGAACAGAGTTTTTGCAGTAGATAATTACCAAAACTCCTATTTACCAAACAATAAGCAAGCCTACAATAAATTGCAAAGAGAAAGCAATATGCCACATTTTATGATTCAAAATGATTTTGCGACCAATGGAAATGATGGTGAAGCAATGGTTCAAAATGCAAGATGGTCTTTAGGCACAGAATGGCGATTAGGGTATAACGATATGCACGGCTACGAAGTAGAAACACATTTTGGAAGATACATTGGAAAAATGCAATGGTTAATGCCTTTTGTTGGTTTTGACTGGCGTTACCGCAAAATGGGCATGGATGAACACGAAACAAATTTATTCGGACAGAAAAACGAAAAAGACACACGCAGGGCTTTTAGTTTAGGTTTTATGTACACCTTGCCAATGCTGGTAAACTTTCAGGCAGAAGTTTATCACGATGGAATTGTACGATTGACTTTGATGCGTGAAGACATTCCAATATCCAAAAGAATAAGAGCAGGTTTTATGGTAAACACAGACCTCGAATATATGGCAGAATTGAAATACATCATAAATAAAAACATAGGAATTAGAACGCATTACGACAGCGATATGGGACTTGGAGTTGGACTTAGTTTGAATTATTAAAGCCCTCACAAAAGCCATACACATTGCCAAGTCGCACCATCCGACACGCAAACCAAAACTTGTCAAAGAGTATGGCTTCCCCAACGCTGAAAGACGGACGAAGAACAACGAAGGCATAACAGCGGTTTTGCGTAATGGCTGGTTAAGTGCTTCGTATGAACATTATTGCTAAATTTGAATTGTGTGCTTCGTATCAAGTTTTGTGCTGAAAATCCGCCACTACGCAAAGCCCTGACGTTATTTGCAACGCTGCCGCAGGCGCGACATTCGTCTTTTGTGCAAAAGGTTTATGCATCTACTATCAGCTTTTTCACAAAGCTCTGCGGCTTGTTTTCGAGTTTTCTTTAAAATCCCACTGGTGGATTGTTTACGTT
>DAOMPL010000080.1:0-7679 GCA_035444785.1 Edaphocola sp.
GCAAATATAAGTATAATCAATTTAATATCAAAGAGTTAATTTTTAGAAGTCCTCTACACTTACTGCTAACGGTTTGGCGCTTGGCGCAGTGGCGGATTTCGGAGCACAAAACTGTCAATACACCACAAAAGTTGATGCGAGGTAGAATGTTCAATTAACCACTTCACCCGCCATTGAGCCAAACGCCTGTTACCTGCTGTGTTTCTTGTCATTATAGGTAGGTATTCAATAAGTTAATTCCTGCGTTAAGAAGCATTTTTGAAAACTATTGACCGTTAATTAACTGTATTTCATTGTCTTTTGCCAAGTTTTCAGCTTTTTCATTAAACGTGTTTGCTGTCGTAATTACCCAAGCTATTTTATTATAACCATCATCTAAACTCTCTTTATTTGTCTTGTAGTCATTTATTTGTGTCGCTCCCCACTCACTTATTTGACCCTTTTGAAACTTGACTTGAGTATAAATAATAAGTTTTATGTTCTCAAATACTGCAACAATATCTGCGTCTCCCTCTTTATCTCTTTCATTTTTTGCTGGAATAGATACGGAATTTGCCCCAATTGTCAAAAAGTAAGTTTTAACTAACTTTTCAAACTTGTCTGGATTCAACTCATCTTTAATTGCATCCAAAACGAGATTTGACGTTTTGTCTATAATGATAGAATGTAAATGAATTGGCTTGTTTATTGAATAATTTTCTATGCTTTTTTCAACGCTCAATTTCAAGTCATTGATATTAGCATTTGTCTGTCTAATTTTCATTCTTGAGGTTAGCTTTGCATCTGCAAATTTGTCTCTTGAAATATTTTTATGAAGCACTTTTACTTTCCAAGCAAACCCCAAATCATAAGTTTTACCCTGCTCCGAAACAAGAAAATTTCCGTTTCTTGAAACAATCTTATCTCCCCAAGTTTTTAAACCTTCTGAAAATGTGTCGCCAATTTTCAAAGGAACTTCGCTTTCAATTTCACAAACGAAAAAAGTACCCCAACTTGGAACAATTACAATGTCACCTTTTGACATTCTTAGAAAATTCCACAAGTTGTGTCGAGTTCGAGGAATTGATCCCCATTTTTCTCTAAATTGTTCATTGAAATATGCCCAATCACCTGTTTTGACTTTTTCAATAATTTCATCATTCGTAAAATCTGAAAATCCAATTGTCAAAAATCCTTTGTTAAGTAAAGGGTATGAAAGTTCAGCAATGTGTGAAATTCTGTGAATCCAATAATTCATTATTCTTATTTTTTAGGGTTACATTCTTCAATAATTTCCTCAATGTTCTTGCCGTCAATTTTCCAAGTCTTATATAGGTTAATTACTTTTTTAGCTAACTCGTTTTGAGTTTCCTCACCGTCATTATTTAGTTGGTAGTACATCTTTTCAACAACTTCATAATCAGAAAAATTGATTATATCTTTTGCTCCTAAATGGTTACGCATACCTCTTAAATAATCCTTTCTCCAACCTCTTGCAGCATCACGGAATTTTTGGTAATTTCTGTTTCTCCAAAACTCAACATAAGCCCCAATCATAGCACCGTGATTTTTTTCTCTTTCTAAAGGTCCAACTCTGAAAAATACATTAGAGTCCTTTACCTGACACCACAAAAATTTATTTTTGTATTCAATGTTTGAAAAATCAATCTCCTCTTCTGAATTTTCGATTGTGTCTTTGAATTGTTGAATGTAATTTTTCTTGAAGTCCTTTTGAATTAGAAATGGTACAACTTTTTCTTCAAGTTGATTTAGTTTACTTCTAATTTCGGGTTTGATTTCACCGCCAAGGTCAATTTCTTTGGCTAATTCGTTTATAATGTCAAAAATACATTGTTGAATGAGTTTTGTAACCTCCGCATCTTTTTTTGAAGTTTTATCTGGCTTTGCCTGTTCAGCAATGATTATTAGGTTGGATAAAATTTTGTCAACTGTTTCAGGTTTTGTGTAAAGCACAATATCACGAGAAACTAATTTTATGAGTTCATTCAATTCTTCAAGTTCTACAACTCTGTCATCCCATATTTCCCAAAGTTTGTTTATGAAGTTGTTGAATCTAGCGGATTTTTCCTCAAATACTTTTACGTTTCTCTCTTTGGTTTCTTCTGCTGAAGTTTGACCGTTTAAAAGAAAGACTGTGATTATTGCGGTAATAACAACTCCGATTAAAGCACCAAAAAATTGAGAGGGTAAAATCTCAACATCGAAAATTCTGAATATTACAGAACTTGCTATAAAAATGAACGTGAAGGCTATTATTCCGTAAAGCCAAAGATTTTTATTCTTCATTTGTTTAATTTATTTGTTAGTCCGTTTAAAAATGAAAAATATAAAAGCGGTGCTTGCACCGCTTTTATATAATGTCTTTTAGTTTCTCTTGTTCCAAGTTCTTCCGTCATTTGTAGAGTAGTAAAGTCCTTTTGTTGTTTGAGCCAAAATTTCTTTACCATTGTCTGTCAAGTCTTGGAAGTCTCCATAAGAGCTGCCTGAATAACGAGTGTTCCAAGTCCTACCGTCATTGGTGGAATACTCAAGTTTGTTTTGTTGTTTTGGGCTTATACGGATTATTTCTTTGCCCCTGTTAATCATTTGTCCCATATTTTATAGATTTAATTGTTAGTGCCTACTCTAATCGGTTTTCAGCTTCCCCGTTTCCCTGCAAAATTAAAATGTCAGTACGTCAAAACGTGTCGTTGTTTATATGCACTGTCGTTTTTTTTAACATAGCAGGTAACGTTTCGAAAATTGGCGAGGGTGGCATTTTTATCGTGAATTTCAATCGAAGCAAAAACTTTGATTTTACTTAAATGTTCAATCGAAGAAGTTTCTGCCACTCTTGCCAATTTTTTTGTTGTATGCAGCCATAATTTTTCTCTCACTATTTTTCTGATTAATTATTTTTTGCTGATGATATTCGTAAAAGTAAAAGCTCTATGCAAAGATTGGCTTCTAGTGGTGACTTTGTGTGCCTTTGCATAGTGCTTGACATTTACAGTATTCAGTCAAAGTGGCTCGTCTTTTAAACTTTTTACTATAAATTTACAAGTAGGTGATAATGCACCACAACCGTTTTTCTCTATTTTGGCGATTGGATTGCCACCTGAAAAGGTTTCGTCTTTTTTGACATCTGTTTTTGTGCAAATATTACTGCCGATAATAAACCAGCAGTAGTTAGGGTTGTTAATTTTTTCATTTTATATAAATTATCATTTCCCTCTAATGTGACTCATGGAAAGGTTTAGTAAATGTTATATTAAATACGTTGGATTTGTCATTTGGTTTTGAAAAATAGTAAACCATAAAAATCCTGCAAGGTAAACATTCTATTTGTTTATTTTGGAAATCTGTAAAACTACCTTTCTTGTTTGGTGAGTTTTCAAAACTCATCTCAAAAGTATAAAAATATCTATTCCCTAATTTATGGCTTTGGGATTTTTTATTGCTTTTCCATTGCCAATAATCTCCAAATACTCTTGGATAAATGTCGGTATCTATCCGATTACTTTTCCTTTTATTTTCGGTAGGACATACCATATAAAAATTAACATCTTTCCTTTTTTGGAGTACAGAATCAATATTTGTTTCTGTACTCACGGTAATATAATAAATTGTGTCATTTGGTTTTATTGTTAATTGGTTTTTTACATTATGTGTTATCACTTTATAATCTGTATTTTCAAAACGAAATTCCGCAAAATTATCATTTCCTCCGTATTTAATATACAGGAATACTCCCAATACAACAAGTATGATTACCATTGCTAACGTCAAAATAAAGTAGCTAAGTGATCTATATATTAACGATATTATATTAGAAAAGCGCATCATTTACTGTTTAAATATGCAGCTGTGAAGATGAGTAGAAAATCTTCTGTGGTGTTTTTTCCTGCAATTATATAAGAAAACATTTTATCAACTTCCCTGTGATGATATGGTACAACTAGATAATTATTAGTTATTCTTTTATCAGGCTCCCATTGTCCTCCAAGCCAAGCAATATAGTCATCTCCATCATAAATTTCGGGATTAGTTTGTATATTTACCCAGTACTTGGACTTAGGGACTGGATATTCCAAATAGATATCGGAAACTAATGTAACTCCATATTTAGTTCCAACTGGGTCTAATGTAATTAATAAATTCACATTATATCCCAAATTTGAAAGGATTGTAGATAGATATGCACCATTCCACCCTCCCAAGCTATGCCCTACAATATTTACAGATACTCCTTTTTTGTCTTTTATTTTAGATAGAATATTCTTGCGTATTCTATCCATTTTGTATATTTCATTATACCCCAAATACACATCGTTTTCTGAAATTAGAACGTTGTTTGGATTTAATAAGTCTGTTGAAGATAACTTTGAAATATAAGGGCGTAAAGCCTCATCTCTAACTATATAAGAAGGACCAAATCCTAAATGTTTTTCTTTATCTCCTGCTCCTCCTATAAAAAAAGTAATACTTTTTTTGAAAAACACTTCAATATATGGGGTGTTTTTATCAGGATAGTCACCCGTATAGGCATATATTTTGAATTTTTCAACTCCTTCACTTATTTTAATGTCTACTTTTATTCTACCATTTTCAACAAAACCTCCCGCAAAAAGATAAAAAGAATTATTTGCTGTACTATCATCATAACTTACAGCCCATTTTACTTTTTTTATTTCTTTTTCAACAATTTCATTATTTATAATTGCATAGTAGGTGTAAGTATGTTTTCTACTTACATATTTTGTCTGTTTTTGGCTATCTATAAATGGACCGTCAATTTTTGAAATTATTAATTTGTTCAATTCTTTGATTCCCAGCATATTCCCGCTCACCGCCTCTCTGCTAATTACCGAATTTTCATCATTAGGATTCTTGCTATCCAGCACACTATTGCTTTCTGATAATATATTCGTTCCAATAATTAAAATATTTTTGAAATTTAGAAAAACATCTTATGGGGCTTACTATATGCCCCATAAGATGAATAATAAGATTAAGGAATAATTTGTGTTTGTGGTGTATCACAACAAGTACCAAATATTTTTTTGTACAACTCTGCACGCTGTACCGGATCAGTAATACTATGTATAGTTTGGAGTTACTGTAATACTTCAATGTGGTTATTTACCTTATGTAGTTGGTGTTTCCACATTTATGATAATATTTCATCTTTTTTTACTTCTGCCTTTTGGGCAAATTTGGCTACCGCAAGTAAAGTGGCAGCGATAAGAATGGTTAGTTTTTTCATTTGTTTTGTTTTATTTCCAAATATCAGATTTAAAAAACTGTCTAAAGATACCAATAATTTGTTTAAAATAGTTGTTATAATGGAGAATCATTAGTATTGTAGTAATTGTTTCTGTTAGGATAAAAGCTACGGCAATTTTTACTCCAAAAATAGTGAAAATTAATTGAAAAAGAAATACTCCTGTTATGACAATTGTCAAATACAAAAGTGTTTTTTTTTTGAAATTATAGGTTTGTCGTAAACTGATAGTTTCCGACCTAATACAGAAAAAACAAAAGCAATTCCTAAAATAATTAATGCCGTTTATATTATATAAAGTTTATTGTCATAAATATATCCTCCATACGCAAATTGTACATTTTTAATTATGCTTTTTAATAGTTCAAATGATTCTATATTGTTTTCTTGATAAGAATGAAAAATTGAATCAATTGTACTTTCTATTATTGGCATAAGAAGAAACAACATCAAGAATCTTAGTATTGTATCGGTAAAATACTGCTTAGCTCCCATTTATTCTTTATTATTCTTAATGAATAAATAAAAACAAAGTATCATTATAGATACATTGATAATAAAAATTATTATATATATATTTAAAGGAGCGGGATGATTATCTTCATATTTCCTCATAAGGTAATCTTCTCCAAAAAAATAAGCACTATACATTGATAATTTTACAATTTCATAAATAATTATCCAAAAAGAAGTAGCGAACAAATTAGTTGAGGGCATTTTATAAATGCCTATAAAAATGAACAAACTCACTACACATATCAATATTGAAATAAGGATAAACAAATCACCAATAGCATTACCCATAAAACTTCCGTTACTTCTATCTTTCAATATTGAGAAGCTCAAGTATGCCAAAAGAATACATAAAAATTGGTACACTAAATGTTTAACAATCTTCTTCATCCTATATCTTCAACAACCTTTTTTTTGACTGTAAATCATAGTAATAATGTAGTGAATACTCAGCAGTTGCATCAAAGAACGCAACATCACTTAACAAATTAAAATCACCTCCCAAGTTAGATGAATTTCTATATTCCCTATAGTCATTATCTGACATATAATAGTACGAGTTATTTTCAGGGTCTATTTTATTTACCTTGTTATGATAAGGACTCCAGAAACCTAAAAATCCCGAAATACCTGTACCTGTAAAATCGAAATTATCTTGTATATGCAAGCCTATTTTTTTAATGGAAACTAAGTAATTGTCGCTTGTTGTATAATAAATAGAACCATAAATAGTTATGTGAATATTAAAATCTCCCAAACAACAAAACATATCGTCTATTGGTGCTGTTAATGTATCCTCAACATAATTAGCATGTTGAATGTATTCATTTTCATAAATAGGAACTGTATAATTACCCTTTCGTACTAATTGTTTAGATGAATTTCCAAAATTCAAGATATTGAGAATTGTTTCAGGGAGCTTTACTGCATTTTGATTAATTTTATTATTTATTAAATTTATAAATTCTAGTTTAGCTTTATTGCTCAACCAAGTCTCTCCGCTAACCACACTATCTATAAAAGTCTTAAATCTTTCAAATTGCATAAAATAACTAAATCGAATTAAATCTAATCCCAATCTCTTTTTATAATCGCTATTGGATGGCGCATTAAACCAATATTTTTGTAAGGATGCTCCTACGTTCCATCGGTTTGCACTCATTATTTGAGGAATATATCTTACGACATGAACTTTTAATAAAGTTTTATCAGTTTTACAGAAATCACCTTTGGCATTGTTGTCGATTATTATTGACACATAAAGATGTAGAATACTATCTACCCCTTTATAAAAAACTTTGCCGTTTAAATCAAAAGTGAATATTACATTATTTTGATTAATAACACTACTTATGGCAGTGATAGAATCGTCAACTAGTAGGTCTAAATCATAGACCCTTACAGTAATTTTGGAGCCAACAGCCGCATTTTTAAACCTAACTAAAAGATACGCATTATCATTGGTTTTATATGGAAGGAAGTTTATCGGAGTAAGGGTTTTTGGGTTGTCAACCCAAAAACCCTCCGTTACATACATTTCAATGTTTTGTTTTGGCGAATTGACAGCATCTTTTAAAGAGGCCTTATCCAATAGAATGTCGTTATCAGCCACTACACCCTTATACAAAACCGAATTCGGGTCATTTGGGTCTTGGCTATCAAGTACACTATCGTTATCTGCAAATATATTCTTACCCATAATTGAAAAACTTTATAGTTGATAAAAATATCGTGTAAAGTTTCATTAGAAACTTTACACGATTAAAAGTTTAAGAAATGATTTGTGTCTGCGGTGTATCGCAACAAAGACTATATACTTTTTTATACATTTCTGCTCTTTGAATAGGATCTTCAATATTCAGAATTGTTTCTAATTGTTGCAATAACTCCATATTGCCTATTT
>DAOMPL010000081.1:0-7609 GCA_035444785.1 Edaphocola sp.
TAACGGTTCGGCGGCTTGATGTCAGTGGCGGAAGAGCGGAGGGTAAACCTTAAACTTTTCTGATACGTGAACAAAGCCATTTTTTATTTCGCTAAATTATGAAAAAAAGCGAATAAAAATGGCTTTGTGGCAAGGGGTTTCTAAGGTTGCCTTTGCCGTGTACACCGCCATTGCATCAAACCGCTTGTTAGTGGCAGTCATATTTTTTAGTTGCTTGGTTGCTTAATAGATATTCTTTTGATGAGGATTGTGAGGGCAGGCTCTTTGGCAAGGTTGGCTGTGTGCGAAGGCTTTTGTGTGCCTTGCCAATGTGCCTGCCTGCTTTATATTTGAGAAATTGTTGGTAGTTTTTTGTTTTGTTTTTGTTGCAATTTGTTGTAGAAGCTGTGCATTTTCTTGTTGTTGATGTGCATTTGGTTTTGCAGGTAGTGTAAAGGCTTATTTCGGTAGTGTATTCTCTTGTTGCATTGATTCAAAGGGAGATGTAAGCTGTGCAAAGGCTTGTTACATTGATACAAAGGAGTCTGTGTGGTGTACAAAGGTTTATTACATGAATGCAAAGGCTTCTCGCAGGTGTGCAAAGGACTTTTGCTGTGGTACATAGCAATGAGAGTGGTTGTCGACATGGTGTATTTTTGTTATATTTATAGCGTAATAATGATTGTTTTACTTTTTAAATATTGAAATTATGAATCAACGGGATGAAAATTTTGTATCCATGTGTAGGGCGGTGCAGGATGTACTGTCGAAATATACTACTGTATGGGAATCTAAGGTTGCTTTTAAGAATCAAGTAGCGACTTTTAATGGATTGATGGATGAGGTGGCACTGGCTGTGGAGGGTGCTGAAATCGTAACTACGGGTGCTACTGTCAATAAGGCTCAGGCGGAAACGGATGCTATAAAGCTGACTGTAAATCTGGCGAAGCGTGGTAGTGTGTATGCTTTGGAGGTGGGCAATATGGAGCTTCACGACCAATTGCGTGTTACTAAAAGTACGCTGGTGAGAAGACCTGACACTTTGACGTTGGCAAAGATGAGGGATATTCATAGTAGATTGGAGGGCATTGTGGCAGAGCTTGGAGATTATGGCGTGGTGGCTGGTGATTTGGATAATTTGAAAGTACTGATAGATGCTTTTGATGATTTGATAGCGCGACCTCGAACGCTGATAGTGGAGCGTAAGGGGTATAATTAGGGTATGATACCAGCATTGCTTACCTCTATACGTGAAGTGCTGTATAGAATGGATAGCTTAATTAATTTATTTGAAGGTACTGCATTGAAGCAGGAGTATAGAGATGCGAGAATTATTATAGACCTTGGGCGGAGAGCCACTCCTAATCCCTCCGAAGAATGGGAATGATAAAGCAAAAACAGCCACACTTTGAAGTGTGGCTGTTTTGCTTTAATTGAAAATGTTGATAATTTAGTTTATTACACTTGCAGGGTGTGTGCGAAGCGGTATAAAAGAGCTATCGTCACTTGTGACATTCCATTTCCAATCGGCATTGGGAGTGCTTCCATTAAGTGTTCCGTTTAAAAAAATACCTTCTCCATTGCTGTTAAAGCCTAAGTTGTCGGGTAGTTTTCTTAAATCCAATACAAAACTATCTTTTGTCTCATTGATATAATAAGAAATAGCTTCTGTATTAATCTTTTGAGATATAGTGTAGCTATTTTCCATTAGTCCAACTAAAACATTTTCACTTTGTCCCCAAGGGCTAGGAAGAAAATTGGTTCCTCCAATGTCAAAATAGATTTGATTCTTGTTATCTCCAAAAAATCCTTCTGGTGTATTTGTTACCATAAATCTACCTGCGGCATCAGCAAAGTTTTGGCAGATTTGGCTATTGGGAAACTGAATGAAACCCTCTGGGCATTTGCAATCAGCGTATGTATTGTAGTCCAGATTATTGTCACAATTCTTTTCTTCCTTTTTGCAAGAGCTAATCATGAAAGCAAAAAACAATAAAATGGAAGCCTGAATGAATGTGGTTTTTTTCATATTGTATTATTTTATTAGTTTGATGTAGCTTATTTTTCTTGTTGCACCTATAATATGTGCAATATACATTCCTTGCACCACCCAGTAAGAATTAAGTTTTGTGATCTTTTTATAAGCAATAGCTTATCCTAATACCTACAGAAAATGATTGAAAATCTTGGAATAAATATTGATAGCCGATATTAGGAGTAAGGATAATCCTATTGCTAATTTTCCAGTCATCTTCTATTTGAACATGAAATCCTGCGGAGCTATACTTTCTGTCTGAATAAAGCTGATTGTATTTTTTGCCACTTCCATTTTCAGTCCAACTTTCAAGAAATTGATTGCTGATATTCCTATATCCAGCTCCACCTCCAATTTTTATTTTGTGATTATTGAATTTGAATGGTGTATAAAATGCTGTAACCTTTGTAGTCAGTGCTTTTAGATTATTTCTATTGTTATTTATCTGTCCGTATTGTAGAGAAGCTGATAGCGAAAAATGGTTGTTAAAAACCCTTTCTACATTTACTTCGGCTCCTGGTAGAAGTAAATCTTTTTCACTGACTTTTTCTAAAGTAGCTCCTATTCCCAATTTTGTTTGTTTTTGAGCATACCCAAAAAAGGGAGGTATGAGCATTAGAAGTATTGAAATTATATATTTCATTATAATATTAATTTATTTTTTAAAATAGTATGTAAAATGTTAAGTTGTTTTAACTTGTTAATGTAATAGCCTTAATAATTTGAATCCATCATTTATAAGTCTTCCCTTAATTTTGATTACTATTTTTTATAAAATGTTCGATGTTCCAAAGCTATTTTCAACCCAAAACCGAAATTGAAAAATTTGGGTTTGATATGTTCTTGTAGATAAATTGTTTCCGTTCCTAAACCTAAATCTTTGTAGGAAATTGTATGTTTCATAAAAGCATTATCATTTAAAATATGATTGTATTTTCCCTTAATAAAAAGAGCATATCGTTTACCAAAAATATATTCCAATTCTGTAGTTAGGTTAAATCCAAAAGCCCAATGGTGTTTAGAAAAAAATTTTTCGTTCAAGTTTGTAAGAAATAACCCGTGCTCTGATGACAATGTTCTTATTAGAAGTATATTCGGATTAACTGTACAATATAGATTTTTAACTCCTATTCCATAATGTCTGCTGACACCGATATTTGCGGTTAAATATCTTATTTTAAAACCATTTGCCATTGAATTATTGGGAATACCACTATTATGTTCAAAATAACCATAAATACTTGTTCTTCCTACTTTTACAGTAGCAAAATAATCTTTGAATATCAGAATATTTACTCCTAAATCAAAATCATTTTTAAAAGATTTTGATTCTGTAGCTAATACAATATTAGGGTCGGCAAACGTAACTTTATTAAACGCATAAGTTCTAAAACCACTAAAGGAAAAGTAGCTTTCGCCAAATAAATTTTGATAGTCTTGATATTGCTTCGTTTGACTATATATCAATGAAGGGTTTGTAATAAATACAAGAAAAATTAATGCAGATATTTTGTATAATTTAATGTTCATTATTTTTTATTAAAAAGAGTATAACCAATTTTGAATCCCATCCAATGATATAAATTATCTGTTTCGAATGAATAATTGCCACCGATAAAACCATTATAGTAAAATCTCTTAGCAAAGCTCCGTTGAATACCGAAACCAAAAGGTATGGAAAAATAACTGTTACCCACATTGCCCTTATTTAAATTGGGAGAAATAATCGTTAAACCTGCGTTGATTCCCCAATTCAATCCAACAAACAGATAATTGCCACTATTATAATCTGTATTAGCACCTCTTGCATTTCTTTTATCAAAGTTTAGAAAGTAATTATATCGTGCAAAAAGGGTTGGATTAAAGCTTAAGTAGCTGGACATTTCTGAACCTGAAGAAAAAAAAGCAACACTCGGAGCCAAAGAAATATTAGTTGCAATAGTGCTGTTATTTCTAATTTTATGCTCTGTTGTAATGCCTGGGCTTAAAAAATCAACACGGACAATATGACTGTTTTGTGCATTTGCAAATATCGACAAATATAATATTAAAAATATGGTTAATAAACTGTATTTCATGCTATTTTGAAGTTAGTCATACTATATTGTTTAAAACAATATAATATAACTTTTTAATAGTTATTTTATTATTGAAACTAAATTATCTGATAATCCAAATTTTAACCTCTTTATCTTTCCATTTACCAATATAATGAGCATTGATATTATCCATTTGAACACTAAATGTACATCCGAAACCTGCAAAGTATTCAATAGTCTTTTTCACAGCATCGTCATTTGTGTCAGATAAATAGTGAGAATAAGAACCCCAAGCTTGGTCAGGACATCCGGTTATACTATTGTTAAAAGTTCCTCGAGCGCAAAGATTAATTTTCAAGCTTTGTGCATCAATCTGAGTTTTCCATTTTCCATTTGATTTTTGATTTTGGATTTTCATTTTTACACCAACACATTTGTATATACCATATGCTTCTCTAAATACTTTACATTCAAAACGTACTTTTTGACTTCCATTTTTAGGTAATTCATTACCATTTACATCTTTATCTAAGTAAATAACATAATCTCCCATTGGCATTGGATTTTTTGGTTGAAAATTACAAAGGCTACCGTAAAAAGAAGTACCTCCCCAAGGCATTGGGTTGCCAGGGTATCCTGGATCTTTATCGGTCACTATCCATCCTGTCCCAAAGTCCTTTTTACGATAAAAAACTGCAAATGTTGTGGGAAAAGAAGTCACCTCTTCAATGTTTTCAATTGAAACTCCATCCAACAATGCCGTTTCATATTGATTACTTACTACATAAGAATTTTCTGTTGTTCTGAAATTGTAAATTGAATCTCCAATTTGAATAAATCCATCTTTTGATATTAATGAACCAAATTCGTCGTCAGGTGTGTAGAGGATAGTCCCACTAGTAATGAGTCGATCTAAATCGACATCATCGTTTTCGTCTAAATTTTTCGCATTTTTTCTGATAGAAGTAAATTCATGAAATTGTTCTTCAAATGCATCTAGACCATCACTGCCATTATCTTCGTCAATTGATTTAAGATTTTCAATTGTTTCGTTGAATGCTTCAATTGAATTAAATGACAGCCATTGGCCATTGTAAGAGATTCCATCAACTGTTGGCTTTATGGCAATAAGATTTTTACTTTTTTCTGTTTCTGTAATTTGTTGTTTCTTACAAGCAGCAAAACCTACTAAAAGTAATAGTGCTATTGCACTTATTTTAATTAAATGTGTTTTCATTTTTTTATAATAAATTTTTAATTTGTTTTTACTCCTGCGCGAGAGTGATTTTGAATTCGAGTGCAAAAGTATTTCTATTATTTTGGAAAAACAAAGTTAATTTCCAAAAAATGAAAAAAATTATTTTTTGATATTTGCAATTGCTTGAATATTAATGTTATTTCTGTTGTTTGGGAATAAAAATATATAATTCTTTGTTTTGGGAAAAATAGAAACTATCTTTGCAGCCAAAAAATAGCAACAAAATGAAATTTACAATCAATTATGCAGAAGCGTCCTTTAAGGATTTTGAGAATATACCAGAGTATGGTATTAATGAAAGGGCAAAGGAGCTGTCTTTATTCCTACAATATATGGATGATAATGATAGGCTCAATTATCGCTTAGGCAATCAAAGTAATGCTGGAGCAACTGTATTGCATATAGATAAAAAGACAAAAGAGCTAAAAGAAAGAGTAAGCTTTGTAAGCAATGATTATCTCGGATTTTCTCAGCACCCTTTAGTAAAGCAAGCATCTATTGATAGTATAATACAATACGGCACTGGGGCTGGCTCCTCTCCGCTTATTGGTGGTCATTATGACTATCATGATGTATTGGAAGATAAGCTATGTAGCTTCTTTGGTCGAGAAAAAGGTGCTGCTTTGGTCTATACTACGGGATATACTTCTAATAGTGCATCACTGCAATGCTTACTGCAAAAAGAGGATATTGCTATATTGGATATGGCTGTACATTCAAGTGTGTATGAGGGGTGTATATTGACTAATACAAAAAGATTTCTGCACAATAATCTTGAAATGCTGGAACGTGTATTGAGAGATACGCAATATAAATACAGAAATAAAGTAGTGATTATTGATGGTGTCTATTCTCAGGATGGCGATATGGCTCCTGTCAAAGAAATGCTATATCTGTGCCGAAAATACGGAGCATTGCTGGTGGTTGATGATGCTCACGGCATTGGTGTAATCGGCAATACAGGCAGGGGTGCATTGGAATATTATGATGTATTGAAAGAGGTGGACATTATTACAGGAACATTGAGCAAAACGTTTGGCAATATTGGAGGTTTTGTAATCAGCAATCCGGACCTTACCCAATTTTTACAATACCAATCCAGACAATATGCTTTTTCGGCAGCAGCCACACCAGCCATTGCAGGGGTAAGCAAAGCCATTGATTTGATAGATGAAGAGCCTCAATGGCAATCCCAACTTTGGGAAAATATCAATTATTTCAAGAATGGTTTAATGGAAGTAGGTTTGGATATTGGCACAACTTGCTCTGCTATTATCCCTGTAAAAATAGGCGACCCGATAAAAACAGGACAAGTAGGTAAAATGCTGTTGGATATGGGTATTTATACCAATCCTATTTTATATCCTGCTGTTTCAAAAAAAGATGCGAGAATAAGAATGAGTGTATTAGCTACTCACAGCAAAGAACATTTGGATAAAACTTTAAATGCTTTTGAAATTATAAACGAAAAATTGGAAATTGCAACATTAACCGAATTAGCATATTAATCAAGTGGAAAATACTAAAAGAAAATATACCATTACTAAAACAGAAAGAAAAGTCGTAGATGGAGACTTAAGGAATAAAGAAAGGACGAAGCAAAAATGGATTGATGCCGTTGGTGCTGTCTTGAGAGAGAAAGGCTATGCAGGCTTGACAGTGAAAAACATAGTCGAAAAAGCCCAAATGGATAGGCGGCTTATTGCTTTATATTTTGGAGATGTAAATATACTGATAGAGGAATATCTAAATAGTGCTGATTACTGGATGAGCCGTGTGGCTCCTAAATTCAATAGTATTATAGAACAATCTGATACTTTTGGTAAAGAGGAAATAACTGCTATCCTGCATACTTTATTTGACGAAGTAAATACTTCAGATGATTTACTTAAAATTTTGAATTGGGAGGTTGGCGAGTATCACGATAGACTCAGAGAACTTGCTGATAACAGAGAAAAAATGAGCAAACCTATGTTTAAATTGACTGATGATGATTTTAAGGACACTGCTATTAATCTGCGTGCTGTTGTTGCATTATTGATTTCGGGCATTTATTATTTGACGATGCATGCAAAAGTGAATGGTAGCACGTTTTGTGAAATTGACATCAATAAACCCAAAGGTAAAAAAGCTATTAAGGAAGCTTTGGCAAAAGTGATGGAACTCGTGTATAGAGAGTCAAAGAAATAATACTATTAGTCTATATTTTTAGGTAGAGGTGTTTTTTGAACACCTCTTTTTTATGGGTGGTGGGTGGGGACGTGGGTGAGCCAAAATTGTGGCTCTTTGGCAAGGTTG
>DAOMPL010000082.1:0-7365 GCA_035444785.1 Edaphocola sp.
ATCAAAAAAAATCCAATAACCAAATATTGGACTAATTATTTTTTCATATTGGTATCATTTAAAGATTTGACAATCCACTAAAGTTAGGGCGATAGTTGATTTGCTTTAAGAAAACTATTAATTGTAAAAGTGTATTGGTATTTGAAATAGGCAACCCAATCCCTTTCAAGAAATCAAAGCTTGCTATAATTAACTTGTAACACCAACTATTACTTTCCCATATTTTTGATTGATGATAAATTTTTCCTTCGATTTTTAATTATTTTTGTATCATGAAAAAACTTACCCCTCCTAGCTTATTCGGTAGCGGACTATTGCTGAGACCAATTATTGACGATGATATTCATAATATTTTTAAAGGACTCTCACATCCTGATATTATAAAATATTATGGGGTCAGCTTCAACAGCTTGGAAGCAACCCAAGAACAAATGGACTGGTATAAGGAATTGGTTTTAAAAGAATCAGGGATTTGGTTTGCAATCTGCTCCTTAGATAATAATAATTTTTTGGGAGCTATTGGTCTGAGTAGTTTGGATAAAAAATCACGAAAGGCTGAGTTGGGCTTTTGGTTATTTCCAGAATTTTGGGGACAAGGAATTATGGCAAAGGCGGTTCCCATATTGTTGCATTATGGGTTTAATACCTTGTCTTTGCATCGGATAGAAGCTTTTGTAGAAACCGAAAATCAAAATTGCAAAACAATTATGAAAAAACTAGAATTCCAATGTGAAGGCACCATCATAGACTGTGAGATTAAGGATGGGAAATTTATTAGTTTGGAGATTTACTCCAAAATCAAGCTTTAAGAAAAAAACACCATGTCCTATTGTAGTTTTCCCAAAAAACATCCTTACCCTCTTTTACCTTTCTTTTTCCTTGCTCTTTACTATAAGCACCCAATCATCATCTAAAGTAAGATATCCAAATTCGTAACAAAAGATATAAGTTTTACCTGTTTGAGTCTGGTAATGATGTGTATGATAATGAAAGTTAAACCCTAATTTAGAGAGTTTCTCTATTTTAAGTTTAACATACTCTTCCTCCTCACTTAGCAAACTTGCCAATATTCTTCTATTCTTCCGTAAAATATTATTGATATTCCTTATCTGGTTGGTTTGATCGCTATTTTGGCGATTATTATAATTGTTTCTGCAATAATCATTACAAAATTTTTTGTCAATCCGACCTCGAATGACTTTTCCACATCCTAAACAAATATTTTCTAATTCACTCATAAACAATTTTTTAAAAAATTATTATCCGACAACAAACGACAACAAACGACTATAATCGATTACAAACGACAAATAACCGACTATGGTATTTTTTGCACCGCACCTTTGTATCAGCAATCGAAACTTAAACAAAAGTAATTCGTTTGAAAACACAAGATAAAACTTTTTATTAATATTTTAAAATTTTAAGTCATGAGCAATCTAAAAAACAGCGTACAGCTAATCGGTCACATGGGAGCCAACCCAGAAGTAAAAACATTATCAAATGGAGCAAAAGTTGCCCGTTTAAACGTAGCCACCTCCGAATACTTTAAAAACAAAAATGGAGAGTGGGTTAACGAAACCACCTGGCATAGAATAGTAGCCTGGGAAGGTGTAGCAGAAAAAGCAGAAAAAGTATTAACCAAAGGAAGTTTTGTTCTTATAGAAGGCAAGCTGACTAATCGTTCTTACGTAGATGCCAAAGGAGAGAAAAAATACATTTATGAGGTGCGTGCCACTCAGATAATGCCTTTGGACAAAAAAGACAGTGTACCGGAAAATGGAACCACCACTATTGAAGAAGAGGGCTTGCCATTCTAAAAACAATGCGAACACTATCAAATGCCAAAAGAGGAATTCAGGGGAATTCCTCTTTTGACTATTATTTAGAATTGATTTTTAATACTTGAACGAAAGAAAAAAATGTTCAAAACGCTGATTGGGTACGGTATTAATTTCATTGTAACACAAAGTTTTTTTCAAAAATGAATAATGTAGATTAGAAAATTTATCTTTTACACATCAAGATAAAATTTTTATAATTTGAAACTATTTTTCCACATTTTTATTAACATATATTGACAATTAATTAATTACACATATAATTTGAAAACCTTTATTTTTAGATATTGCTAAAGAGTAAACTCTTATTTATCTTTGTATTTCAAAATTATTTCAACCGAACTTAAAATATTTAATATATGAACGTAAAAACCACTTCAAAGGCATTAGCCACCTTCAATCAGGACGAAGCTTTTGAGGCTAGTGTCAAATACTTTAATGGAGATGACCTGGCAGCACGTGTATGGTTAAACAAGTATGCACTCAAAGACTCTTTGGGCAACCTTTACGAACTTTCTCCAGAGGATATGCACCGCAGAATAGCCGGTGAAATAGCACGAGTGGAAACTAAATATCCAAATGCTATGACTGAGGAAGAAATTTTTGATTTAATTAAAGAATTCAAATACATTATTCCTCAGGGCAGCCCTATGACCGGCATTGGCAACCCGTATCAAATTGCTTCCCTGTCTAACTGTTTTGTGATTGGCAATGACGGCTCTTCCGATTCCTATGGTGGTATTATGAAGATAGACCAAGAGCAAGTACAATTAATGAAACGCAGAGGCGGCGTGGGGCACGATCTTTCCCATATTCGCCCCAAAGGCTCTCCGGTAAAAAACTCCGCTTTGACCTCTACAGGTCTGGTACCTTTTATGGAGCGTTATTCTAATTCTACCCGTGAAGTGGCACAAGACGGAAGACGTGGTGCATTAATGCTTTCTGTTTCTGTTAAACACCCCGACTCAGAAGCTTTTATCGATGCTAAGATGGAACAAGGTAAAGTTACAGGTGCCAATGTATCTGTACGCATCACTGATGATTTCATGAGAGCGGTAGAAGCAGGTGAAAATTTTACACAGAAATATCCTATAGAAGGAGACAACACTCTTTTCAAAAAAGATATTGATGCGAAGGCTTTATGGAAGAAAATAGCCCATAACGCTTGGCGTTCTGCAGAACCTGGAATTTTATTTTGGGATACAATAATCAATGAATCTGTTCCCGATTGCTATGCAGACCTAGGATTCAAAACGCTTTCCACCAACCCATGTGGCGAGATTCCTCTTTGTGCTTACGACTCGTGTCGTTTATTGGCAATAAACCTTTATTCTTATGTTGAAAATCCGTTTACCGATAAAGCTATCTTCAATTGGGACTTGTTTAAAAAACATATCCATGCCGCACAAAAAATGATGGACGATATCATTGATTTGGAAATCGAAAAAGTGGATGCCATTCAATTAAAAATTGATGAAGACCCTGAAGCCGAGGAGGTGAAATCTATAGAAAGAAATCTTTGGAAAAACATTGCAAATAAAGCTCAAGAAGGCAGAAGAACCGGAATAGGCATCACCGCAGAAGGAGATATGCTAGCTGCTTTAGGCTTACGTTATGGTACAGATGAGGCTACTGAATTTTCAACAGAGATCCATAAAACATTGGCAATAGAAGCCTATCGTTCTTCAGTAATCACAGCTAAAGAACGAGGTGCTTTCCCTATTTTTGATATTGAAAGAGAAAAAAACAATCCTTTCATCAACCGTTTAAAAGAAGCCGACCCCGAATTATATTATCAAATGACAGAGCATGGTCGTAGAAATATTGCTCTATTGACAATCGCACCTACAGGAACCACCTCTTTAATGTCTCAAACTTCGAGTGGGATTGAACCGGTATTTTTACCGGTATATAAGCGTCGTAGAAAAGTAAACCCTAACGATAAAGATGTACGAGTGGACTTTATTGATGAAGTAGGTGACAGCTGGGAAGAATACATCGTTTTTCATCACAACTTTAAAAAATGGATGGAAATAAACGGGCATGATACAAACAAAAACTACAGTCAGGACGAATTAAATAATTTGGTTGAACAGTCCCCTTACTATAAAGCAACTTCTAACGATGTGGACTATCACGCAAAAGTTAGAATGCAGGGAGCTATTCAAAAATGGGTAGATCACAGCATTAGCGTAACTATCAATATGCCTAACGATGTAAGCGAAGAATTAGTGGGCGAATTGTATATGGAAGCTTGGAAGAGTGGCTGTAAAGGAGTTACCGTTTATAGAGATGGCAGCAGAAGTGGTGTGTTGGTGGCAGCCGATGAAAAGAAAATCGAAGAACCTAAAGATGGCGATATAGAAACCATTGTTCCATTGCATAATAACTTTCCTACTCAAAGACCGGAAGTATTGGAAGCAGATGTTGTACGTTTCCAAAATAATCGTGAAAAGTGGATAGCCTTTATTGGATTAATAGATGGTAAACCTTACGAAATTTTTACTGGTCTTGCCGATGATGAAGATGGGATAGTATTGCCTAGATGGGTAAACCAGGGACTAATCATCAAAAACAGAATGGAAAATGGCCAAAGCCGTTACGATTTCCAATTTCAAAATACAAGAGGCTACAAGACTACCATAGAAGGACTTTCTCATAAATTTGACCCTGAATATTGGAATTATGCCAAATTAATTTCAGGAACGCTACGTTATGGGATGCCTATTGAGAAAGTGGTTGATCTCATTAATGGCTTGCAATTAGAAGAAAATATCAATACTTGGAAAAACGGTGTTGGTCGTGCATTAAAAAAATATGTAGCAGATGGTGCAATAGCCTCAAAAGCGAAATGTGCAAATTGTGGTGGCAATAACCTTCAATACCAAGAAGGTTGCCTTACTTGTAAAGATTGTGGCAGTTCTAAATGTGGCTAAAGCACTATTAGAAAACCAAGTTGTTAATATATATAAATCAAGTATGGGTTGTCCTTTAAAAAAGGGCAGCCCATTTCTTTTATGGATTATAAACATAAAGAGAAAACAAGATACAACAAAAAAAATATTTATTATTTAGGATTTACTGTTGAAACAACAGTAATCAAAATATACACCAAAAAACCATTCCTATATCAAAGGAGCTATTCTAAATCATCTTTTTCTTTTTTACATTGTCAAAAAGAGAAACAATAAGGATGAACCAAAGCCTTATGCTCCAACTATTATTGAAATGACTAATGCAGCCCAAAAATAAACCAAAAAATCACCCAATCAACAATCTCTTTATCACCAAATCACTACATCACTCGATACCATTTTAAACATTTAGGCTATTTTTGCTTTGCCGAAAAATTTATTTTTCATTTTGAAATTTAAGTACATTAAATCAATATTTTTAATCAACTAGCTCAATTTATAAATATAGAATTCTCGATGCAACGGTCAAAGAATATCCGACAACAAACGACAACAAACGACAATAAGCGTTTGTTGTCGGCTTTCATTTTAACGTAGATTGATTTTTGTAATAAAAAATAAGGTTGTATTGTTGCCGGATTAGCTCCCTTAAGGTAGAGATTGCTCATCCTTTTAGTCCAAATCCCAAGTATATTTTTGCCGTTCCAGCAAGCAGCAAGAAGTAATAAGTCTTTAATTAATAATGCTTATGGCATTCCAACATCAAGACCAGCGAGGTAAATATTAAAGAAATCGGCATCAATAATAAAAATTTAACAAGTTCTTTGATTTTTTATAAAAAAATTTTATCTTTGTAGCGAATAAAGTACAAAGCCCTTCACACAAATGCGATATAGATGATATAAAAAAGTGAGGAGTTGCGTAAATATATGAGTTATAAGCCATTTTAAATGACACTACTACATAACATTTTATTTCTGTTTTCGACATTCTTAATCGGATGTAATAGCCCTATACCAAAAAAGATAGCACCCGAAAAGCCAGCAATAAATATTGAATCTACAAGAACGAAAGCAAGACAAGCATTTGAATTTTGTAAAACTCAAAACTTCAATATTGATTTTTGTATTTTAATTGATATGAGTTTACACTCAGGTGTTAAAAGGTTTATTGTTTGGGACTTTAAGAAAGACTCGGTTTTAAATAGTTTTTTAGTTGGTCATGGATGTTGCGACAACTCTTGGAACAGTGATCTTTCAAAAGAAAATCCCAAATTTAGTAATACTGACGGAAGTCATTGCTCTTCTTTAGGAAAATATAAAATTGGAGAACGTGCTTATAGTGATTGGGGAGTAAATATAAAGTATGTCTTACATGGTTTAGAATCAACAAATAGTAATGCGTTAAAACGCTTTATCGTATTTCATTCTTGGGAAGTAGTTTCAGATGAGGAAATTTATCCTAACGGAACTCCTGAAGGTTGGGGATGTCCAACAATTTCTAACAATAGCTTTAGAATAGTTGACCCATTATTAAAGTCTAGTTCTAAACCTGTCCTTATGTGGATTTACATATAACATAAAGTGAAGCAAAGAAAATTACTTAGTCAACGACATCCAATTTTATATTTCTTAGCCGTTTGGACAAGACGAGTTAGACGTTATTACGATTGGTGTTTTGACAATAAAAAATATGCAAAACAACAGACAACTGAAAAACTAGCTTTTAGAGTAAAGAAGCATCAATCCGTTTTATTAAAAAAACTTGGCGACAGCGATATGCAGTTGCAGGTTAACAAAGTGACTAACTTAAAAATTGCGACAAAACAAATTGACGGAATACTCATTCGACCTGGAGAAACTTTTTCGTTCTGTAAACTTGTTGGTTTGCCGACAAAGCGAAAAGGATATTTACTTGGGATGGAACTGACTTTTGGCGAAGCAAGAGCAGGGATTGGTGGTGGAATTTGCCAAATTTCAAATCTAATTCATTGGTTAGTAATTCACAGTCCTTTGACAGTTACCGAACGTTATCATCATTCGTTTGACCCATTCCCAGACGATGGAAGAGTTTTGCCTTTCGGTAGTGGTGCGACAGTTTTTTATAATTATCGTGACTATCAATTTACGAACAATACCGACCACACTTTTCAAATAAATTTGTGGTTTACAGACAAATGTTTAGAAGGCGAACTTCGCATTGACACCGAACTTGATTATGGTTATCACGTCATTGAAAAAGACCACCAATTTTTAAAAATAGATGGACAGTTTTACAGAAAAAACGAAATTTGGCGTAACAAAATTCTTAAATTTAAAAGCGGACAAATTGTAGAAACAGAATTAATAACAAAAAACTTTGCAAGGGTGACATATACGCCAGACAATTTTATAGAACAAGAAAACAATGCGAACTGAAAGAAAAACGGCTTATAACAGGCGTTTGCCGCAATGGGGGCTGACGTGGTTAAATCAAGTGCAGTGCTTCTATCAACATTTGCGCTTGGTTGACAGTGAAGTGCTCCGAAATCCCCCACTGCGGCAAGCGGCAAAACGTTATAGGCAACCCAGCGAAACGACCACCACGATGAAATTTTTATACATAACGAC
>DAOMPL010000083.1:0-6504 GCA_035444785.1 Edaphocola sp.
CCGCAGAGCTTCTTTCCGTTTTAATCGATAAATGCAAAGATAATAAATGTAAATGGTAGTGTTTGTCCGCCAACCTTCGCCAATTGGTTTGGTAGTTTTTTGAAAATTTTTGCAATTTGTGGAAACCCTTGTTTAATAAGGGTTTTAGCGTGTTGGGAATATTTTGCAATGGAGTTTTACCACCCTTTGCCAATTGGCATACATTGGCAAAGGGTACAAACAAAAAAGCAGTACACTTTTGATGTACTGCCTTGAACGTAAGACCAGGATTAATTTAAAGGTCTTTATCCATATATTCTTCGAGCGAAATTTTGAGTTGGTCTAAAAATGCAGTTCGAGAGCCTGCCCTTGTCTTCATTCTGTGGAAAGAGTGATGTATATCGTTCAATGGTGTTTGGAACAGCACCTGAAAAATCAAAGCCAGTTTTCTGATGCCAATTTTTCCGTAGGCAACGGAATTTGAAGCATACAGGGCGTAAATCAGTTCTATAAGTGCATTTTGTGAATTTGTCCACGAAATATCCCTTTTTGTATCTTCGTTTATCATAATCATATCGGGGTTTTCATCGGGATTGATTTTGGTAATCAGATAAGTATAGAGCAATTCATTGGCTATAATATGGGCTATCTTGTTATCATAGTAGGTAGAAAAGCTAAGGTCGATTTCAAATACGCCACTCTTTAATCCGTCGTGGTAATTGATTTGCCCGAGCCTAAAGTAAATATGGTCACGGTCCGTCCTGCCAGCCCGATAGTACCTGTAAAAGTCCTCATTACAGATACTCTCTTTATATTCTAATTTGAGCGTTTTCAACAGGTTTTCAAAGTAGCTTTGATGAATTTCTCCGTTGCTCACAGGACAGGTTGTTTCAATACGGAAAACTTTGTTATAGTAGATGAGTTTTCCCAAGATATGGGGCTTGATATTCTTAAAGAAATCAATCTCCTGTCGTTCATCTATAAAGCCGTCTTGTAGTACTTTGGCTTTGATAGTTCCCAACATTTCATTTAAGTACAAGGTCATTTGGTATGCCTCGTCCACCGTTCGCATCATTTGGGAAGATAGTTTGTCTTCCTGATGTCGAATTTGCGATAATATTTTACTCAACACGATTTCCATAGCATAGTCTTTTAAAAGTTAGCACTATTTGTTTCGGAGATACAACTAATGTTGATACGCCAAAATTTGGAAATAATATTGAAACCAATCCCACAGATTACCCCCAGTGGGGGAATTTTTTTTCTGCATACCGGACGAAAAAAGGGTAAAGCAATAGTGTACTTTGCCCTTTAATTTATTACATTTGCATTAATGATTTACAAGGTAATCAAGTGAAAGCAAGTGCAGTAAGCACCATTACTAAATCGTTACCGATAGCACTTTCGGTTCTTGTAAACTACTCTTTATTAGCTGATTTCAGCTATTCTAATCTTTTTTAATAAAAGATTTTATTTTTGAGTGAGCATTCTAAAAACCTCCTCCAGACTTTTTGATTCTGCTTTCAAGGACATGATACTCAAATCGTTTTCTATGGACCAATGCATTAATTGTTTTCTTAATCCTTCTGGTGATGGAGTTCCCAGTGCCCAAGTTTTCTCGTCTATTTGCTTAATAGAAGTTAAATCCTTAATACTTTCCAGTTGACTCAAGATAACCGGCTTATCCCATGAAATAATAATGGTATTACTACCTTTAGCTATATTTTGAATTTCTGCTATTGGGTCGTCAGCAATTATTTTCCCATCATTAATAATTATTACTCTGTTGCACATAGCTTGCACTTCTTGCATGATATGCGTAGAAAGCAAGACGGTTTTTTCTTTTCCTAATTCAACAATAAGGTTTCTAATGTCTATTAATTGATTGGGGTCCAAACCAGTGGTAGGTTCATCTAAAATTAATACCTCAGGGTTATGAATAATAGCCTGAGCCAACCCCACCCTTTGTTTATAACCTTTGGAAAGTTGTCCTAGTTTTTTGTGCATTTCTTTCTCCAAGCCTGTCTGTTGGATAACATCTAAAACTTTGGAAGTTATATTATTTAATTTATGAATACCGGAAACAAAATGTAAGTACTCTTTTACATACATTTCATAATATAAAGGATTACTTTCAGGAAGGTAGCCTACCCGCTTACGAACTTCCATTTTGTCTTTTACCACATCAAAACCACAAATGGTAGCACTACCAGAATTGGGAAGTATATAGGAAGTCAGCATTTTCATCGTAGTGGATTTTCCGGCACCATTTGGACCCAAGAAACCTACGATAGCACCTTTCCCTATTTCAAATGAAATATTGTTTACAGCGGTTTGCTCTTCAAAAGTTTTTACTAAATTTTCTACCTTAATGGACACCTTAAATCTTAAAATTTTAATTAACCAATCCTAATGCTTTAAAGGTATTGCCCTGATTCAAATCACCGGTTTCAAATCCTTTTTTAAACCAATACATCCTTTGTTCTGAAGTGCCATGTGTAAAAGCATCCGGAACCACATAACCTTGAGCTTGTTTTTGTAGCTTATCATCTCCAATAGCATTAGCGGCTCTTAGGGCTACTTCTAAATCTCCTGGGTCCAGAATATTTCTCATCTTTTGAGCATGATTTGCCCAAACTCCGGCATAAAAATCAGCTTGTAATTCTAAAGCTACAGAATATTTATTAAATTCTGCTTCATTTAGACGACCTCTTAACTGATCTACTTTCCCAGAGGTGCCTAAAAGATTTTGAACATGATGTCCCACTTCATGTGCTATCACATAAGCAGCAGCAAAATTACCGGGGGCTTTAAACTTATTTCTCAATTCATCTAAAAAACCTAAATCAATATAAATTTTTTGATCGGCAGGGCAATAAAAAGGTCCCATAACATCTTGACCTACGCCACAAGCAGTTTGTGTAGTTCCAGTAAACATTTGCAATTTAGGCATTTGATAGCTTGCACCTGCTTGCTGAAACACTTTACCCCAAACATCTTCGGTACTTGCCAATACCATACTAACTAATTGACCTGTGGTATCATTTGGATCGTTAATACTTCTGGTATCTTTTTGTTGCTGTACAGAAGTAGTTTGTCTATTATCCATTACATCACTAAATATGGCTAATGGACTTTTCCCCATCAATAATCCAATGACTACAATAAGGATAGTACCGAGACCTCCACCTATAGCCAGTTTACCTCCGGTACTTCTTCCTCTGTAATCTTCTACATTATCACTTTGACGTTCGCCTCTCCAACGCATAATATTAAATATTTTTAGGTTTTTAATTTTTTTTGAATCGTAAAAATATAATTAATTTAGGAAAATAATAAAAATACTTACGGTCATAACAAAATATTAAAGAGTATTATTCCTCAATATCGTACTCTTTTATTTTACGATATAATGTTCTTTCAGAAATACCCAATTCTTGAGCAGCATCTTTTCTTTTACCCTTATGTTTATGAAGAGCCTTAATGATAAACTCCTTCTCTCTGTCTGCCAATGATAAGGATTCTTCTATTTCTTCATGGTCGGCAATATTATTTCCGGGAGTAATGATAACAGGACTATCAGAACCCGATGGATACTGCACATAAGTACTATTAGAAGTTTCTTTATTACTCACCGATGGGTTAGCAAAATTTCCGGAATTTCCTAAGGCGAAAGTTTCATTCATAGGAGTACTACCGGAACCACCACCACCTTGTCGTTGTAATATTTCAAATAATAATTGTTTAATATCGTGAGAATCCTTCCTCAAATCAAACAAAAATTTATAAAGTATTTCTCGTTCCGTAGTGGAAGAACTGCCATGCTCTTGCATTTCAGGATTATAGGTAGGCAATCCAAAATGTGCCAGAGCTGGCATCTGATTTCCATCTGATTTTTTTGGCAAAAACTTGTTTAATGTTTCTGTATTAATAATTTTTTCAGTGGCTAAAACAGAGATTTGCTCTGCCATATTCTTCAGTTCCCTCACATTACCCGGCCAAGGATAATTTTTCAAAAGCGTTTGAGCATCCTCGTCTAATTGAATAGGGGTGGCTCTATATCTTTCAGCAAAATCAATTACAAATTTCCTGAAAAGCAAATAGATATCATCTTTACGCTCTCTTAGTGCAGGCACTCTGATGGGAACAGTATTTAAACGATAATACAAATCTTCTCTAAACTTTCCTTCTTTAGTTAATTGTAACAAATCCTTATTAGTAGCTGCTATCACCCTAACATCAGCCTTTAACACTTTAGAGGAACCTACCCTTAAAAACTCTCCGGTCTCCAACATTCTTAGCAAACGGGCTTGTGTTCCTAAAGGCAATTCCCCTATTTCATCCAAGAAAATAGTTCCGTTGTTTACAGTTTCAAAATAGCCTTTTCTTTGGTCTGATGCACTGGTAAATGAACCTTTTTCATGACCAAAAAGTTCAGAATCTATGGTTCCTTCCGGGATGGCTCCACAGTTTACCGCTATAAAATTATTATGTTTTCTAGAGGATAAATTATGAATGATTTGAGAAAAAACCTCTTTACCTACCCCACTTTCTCCCATTATCAAAACGCTCAAATCTGTATTAGCTACTTGGGCTGCTACCTGTAAGGCATAGTTTAATTCAGGATTGTTCCCAATTATTCCAAATCTATTTTTTATTGCCTGTATATCCATAAAAATTTAAAGGGTATTGTTTTTAGTAATGTATGTCAAGTTCTGTTTTTGATTGTCTAATAAATTTGGAAAATAAAAATTTATTAATCAACTATGGCGGTAATTTCACCAATTAGAGTACCACTTGTGGCATCATTAACTTTTACCATTGCATAATCTCCTTTCCCTACATTCCAATTTCCTTTATCAAAAACCATCATTTTTCCTTGAGAATTTCTTCCACACCACTGTTGGTCACTACGTTTACTATTGCCTTCTATTAGCACTTCATGTGTTTTTCCTATTTCTGCCTTGAATAGTTCGGCACTGATTTTATTTTGCAATTCGATAACTTCTGTCAATCTTCTTTTCTTCACATCATCAGGGACATCATCGGCATACCTTCTAGCAGCGAGCGTTCCGGGACGTTCAGAATAATTATACATATAAGAAAGATCGTATCTGCTGTATGCCATCACCTCTAATGTTTCTTTATGGTCTTCTTCTGTTTCTGTACAAAAACCGGTGATGGTATCACAGGTAATAGAGCATTCCGGCAACACCTCTCTAATTCTGTCCACTTTTTTCAAATACCATTCTTTGGTATAAGTTCTATTCATCAATTGTAGTATTCTGGTGGAGCCACTTTGAACCGGCAAGTGAATACTTTTACATACATTATGATGTTTTTTCATAGCAAATAAAACATCATCAGTAATATCTTTAGGATGTGAAGTACTGAAACGTACTCTTAGTTTAGGGCTTACTAAAGCAGCAGCCTCTAAAAGTTGTGCAAAGTTCATACTTTCACTGCCATCTTCCTTAATCCATAAATAACTATCTACATTTTGACCTAAAAGCGTAACTTCTTTATAACCTCTATCCACCAAATCCTGAACTTCACGAAGGATAGAATGCGGATCGCGGCTACGTTCTCTACCTCGGGTAAAAGGTACCACACAGAAAGTGCACATATTATTGCAACCTCTCATAATGCTGACAAAAGCACTAACACCGGTAGTGTCCAAACGAACAGGTGCGATGTCCGAATAGGTTTCTTCACGACTTAATAATACATTTACTGCTTTTTGACCACCGGCAGCTTCTTCCACCAAAGCAGGCAAAGTACGGTAAGCATCCGGACCGACTACCATATCTACTAATTGTTCTTCTTCTAAAAGTTTAGATTTCAATCGTTCAGCCATACAACCCAATACGCCAACCAAAAGACCCGGTTTTTCTTTTTTCAAGTTTTTGAAATGGGTAAGACGATTTCTTACTGTCTGCTCTGCTTTCTCTCTTACTGCACAGGTATTAATAAGGATTACATCAGCTTCCAATACATCACGTGTAGCACCATAACCGTTTTCATTTAATATAGATGCTACGATTTCGCTATCATTAAAATTCATGGCACAGCCATAACTTTCAATAAAAAAGTGCTTTGAATACTGGTTAGGGTCATTCGAAAAGGGAGCGTAAGCCTCACCTTGACGATTTTCATCCATTTGTTTATCTTGAGTTGCTAACATGATTAATTTTATTAAAGTGCAAATTTAATTAATTTTTGACTTACACCTGACAAAATAGCAGTTTTTTTTAATTGTTTTATGAAAAATTCCATTTTTTGATGAAAGTGATATTCTTTTTAACCATATTTTCTTATCTATAAAGAATAATCTATAGTCTAATAAAAAAAATTATTTATTTTGTTAAAAATAACAAAAAACAAATGTACTTTTGAGTTTTAAAATTCAAAAAATAAATGAGCATATCAAAATATTGAAATAACTGATATTTTGTTATTGTCCATTAAAGTGTAACTATTCAGTCTAAGTTTTACAGATAAGGGTTAATGCTTCCAGAACGTTTT
>DAOMPL010000084.1:0-6482 GCA_035444785.1 Edaphocola sp.
GTATAGCCTCTGTAAAACTGCATATCTGCAAAGGTAGGGTCATAAGGCTGCCAATCATCAGGATTCCTGTAGCGACCCCAGGCATCATAGCTTTTTGCTTCTATTATATTGCCGTTGTGGGACATAATTTTAATTTTATGGATAATTGATGATTAAGTTTGCATCATTTGTAGCCATAGTATAAGGAATCTCTATCCTATCTTTGTATTTTTTCTCATCTCTGATTACACTATAATCATAAGCAGCTAAGGTATCGGCATCAAAAATAAATAAATAAATTTTTTTCTCAGGTTGGCTTTCGATACAATCTTTAATTCCTTTTCCTTCTCCCATGCAAATTCGAAATGATGCTCCTCCATTAATTTCTAATTTACTTAAATTTAATTTAAATTCACTTTGATTCATTGGAAGTATAGAATCTCCAGGAAAAGATTCATTCATAAAAGCCTTTAACCCAGTCTGGTTGTTTTTATTGTAAATAAGTACCATATACCAGATTCGTCTTTTAGGACAAGAAGTTAAGATTGGCAAAATGAGAAGTAAAATAAGTATTTTTTTCATGTTTTAAAAATTTTTTGTTTACAACCCTTTATTTAGTCTATATATTCTGGAATATCTATCTGCACCTCGCTCAAACCATCGTTTTTCATGAGTTGAAGTAAATAACCATGCACTAAATCCACTCCAAGGCATTATAGGGAAAAAGTAACCAAATCCAAAAATTCGAGACTGTAAGGTATGACCATATTCATGTTGAATTAAAGGATTCTCCCAACCTATTGGCTTATTAAATCCACTTATAGCATCTTGTGTATTAATATAATTCCCCATCGTTACACCCCACCATTCTCCTGAGCCAGATTCTTTATTTAATATAGTAGCACCTCCAAGGAAGAATGTTTGTCCATCTTTTCCAAAAGTATTTCTAATTTGTGTAAAATTATATCCTACCCATGTCTGCAAACCCTCCCAAGTATAACGACTTATACCTTGGAATAACTGTCCAGCAAAAGTTCTGTTTTCATCTGTATAATATCTTCCTGCAAATATCCTTGCTCCATTTTCAAAATTAGAAATTAAACTGGTTGCCGTAGTGGCGGTATTGATAAGCTTACCTGCTAAAACAGCTTTCCCAGCCGTAGCCCAAAAACCTGTTTTTCCCAAGGCTGCCAAGCCTACAGACCAACCGGCTCCAGATAAGCCACCTGCAATAGCACCTACACCAATCCCTTTCCATGTAGCACTCGAATTCCAGTCCCATTTAATAGGATTAAAATTATTATTGGCTGTAGCACCTCCCAAATATGCTCCAATAGCGGCACCTACTATTATTGGCATCCATACAAATTCTCCACTCGGGTCAGTATAAGTAAAGGGATTGTTTAAAGCATAGGTATAACGGTTATACCCTTGGGTATTGTCGCTGCCCATAATATAGGGGTCAGGGCTAAACATTCTGCCTACCAATGGATCATACAGCCTGCCATTCATATTGATAATGCCAAACTCCGGTATATACTCATGACCGGTATAGCCCCTGTAAAACTGCATATCAGCAAATGTGGGGTCATAAGGCTGCCAGTCATCAGGGTTGCGGTAGCGGCCCCAAGCATCATAGTTTTTTTCTTCTATTACATTGCCGTTGTGGTTCATGATATGGGTAATACTGCCCAAATAATCTGTTAATACATAATATCTAATAGAGCTTCCGTCTTCTTTTCCTAATATGGTGGTGATAAAACCGTTTTCATTAGTAATATAACTGTATTCTTTAACGATGCCATCTATCTCTGTCTTTTCATAATCTGGAGCATAATAAACCGTACGATCATGAGGTGAGCCTGTAATGGTCATAGAAGCCCGCTCGCCGTCCGGCCAATACGTAAAAGTAGCTGCTACTCCATTTTCATTAATCGTTTCCACTTTTTTAAAGGGCGTATAAGTTAAAGTTTGGCTCTCTATAGGGATATTAATAAAAGGATTGATTTCGGTTACTTTATTAGCATTATCATATTGAAACTCACCGGCATCAGATTTTTGGGTGATATTACCATTAGCATCATAATTCATTACCAAACTCGGTATTGTAGATGGAATACCGGTAACTGTTTCTAATCTTTTTAAATTATCATAACTAAAATTTTCATTGAGAATATGAATATTATCCCTTCTGTTAAGTAGATGACCCGTACTATTTTGAAAAGAATAAGTAAAAGTCCTCATCTGGGGCAATGGTCCTTGGGATGTCATCTTTGCAGTGGATTGAGCATTTAGCAATCCTAAGGAAGTATAGGATTTAAAATCTGATATTGAAGGGGTTAATCCGGTACTCATTGAGTAAAAAGAGCCAAAACCACTTTTAGTAACCTGACCAAAAACATTTTTCTCGTTTACCGAATAAATATAAGCTGCTTGTTGTCCATTATTAGTACTTATGGTTTCTCCAGCAATTCCTATATTTGAACAGCTGCCATCATTGGCATTATAAGTATAATTTACGGTAGAACCATCCGGATAAGTTCGGCTTGCAACTTGTCCAAGCCCATTAAAGGTATAAGAATTGGTAAAAGTATTACTACCACTAATTCTGCTTTCAGATAGCATTTGGTCTCCCTTGCCATAGGTGTAGTTTATAGTGCCTTGGGGTCCGGAAAGGGAAATCATTTTAAGCACATTAGGCCCAGCTGAAAAGCTGTAAGTATGGGTATAAACGCCTTCGGGACCGGTTTTTGTTGTTACTAATCCTAAATTATTATAGGCAAACTGATATTCCTGACCTGAAGGGTCTGTTTGTTTCTTTAGCTGATTATAGGCATCATATTCATATTGATAACTTCCATAATTAGGATCTGTTTCTGACACTTTTCTACCAAAATCGTCATATTGGACAGATTGCACTACTGTACCGGAAAGTTTAACCTCTTTCAAGCCTTTGCTTCCATAATTATAAGTTAATGAACCTCCATTGTCAATTGTGGAAGTAACCGCACCGGAAGCATCAGTAGTGCTTGTTTTTTCATACCCGGTAGGGTCTGTTATTTTAACAGAATAGCTATTCAAATTCAAGCCAGAGCCTGTTTGTCCTACATTCACAGTGTTATATTGATAACTTGTTGTGCCGTTAGGAGTAGTAATAGCCGTTTGTCTTCCATAAACATCATAACTATTACTTGAAAAATAAGTAGGGCTATTATTGGAAAAATAAGGTAAAGAACGGCTTGTAAGCTGACCTTTATTATTAAAAGCCGTATTCACTATTTTTGTTTCCCCATTAAAATTAATTTCTGTTTCCCTAATATTTCTTCCTAAGCGGTCAAAATAACTCACAGAGGGTTCTGAAACATTGTCATCGGTAATTATTTTATATTTTGCATTGGGAATAGAGTTATCCCATTGTAAAAGAACAGTAGAAGACATCCCATTGTTATTGCTTTTGGATGTTACCCTGCCAAAGGCATCGTAATTTATGTTGGTCACCAATCCATCAGGGGCGGTTTGATTAATTAAATCACCTGTCCAGGGCTGGTATCCATAACTCGTAAAAATATTTGGATAATTGCTATTGTAGCTTTTTTGGAGCAATCGAGGGTCTATGGTATGATAAACATAATTAGTAGTAATAGTAGGCAAACCGGTAGCACTGATACTTTCGGACATTTTATTGCCATATCCATTGTAAGTATAAGTGGTGGTTACGGCATTATTTCCACTATAAGGATCATCGATACTACTTACCAACCACCCTTTATTATAATTATAGGTAAAACTTTTTAGGCGGATATAATCAGCATCACCACTTCTTGACACAGAGGTTTTAATTTCTGTAGGAACAAATCTGCCAAAATAAGGGAGCGAAGTATTACCAATAATATTAGGATAAGTAAAAGTCTGTATTGTTTTTTCTAATTGATTGGTTTGGGGGAAAAAGCCACCTTGTGGGATATAGTCTCTAAATCCTTTTAAAGTAATAATTTCAATAGGTTTACCTATGTCAAAACCAGTAGAACCTCCCGGAACAGAAGCTATATTATAATTATAAGTAGTTCGACTATTTTGGTTAGTAATAGCATCGTTAGTTTCAGATAAATACAAGTAAGGAAAAATTCGTTTAGCACCAAAATCCTTAACATTATAAGTATTGTTTGTTTCTGAAATCAATACATTATTAACTTTATTCTTTATATTAATTAAATGAGGAATAAAATAAGAGGCATTTAAGGAATAAGTTTTTTCTGTAATAGCTGCATTTACAACATTATTTATGGTAACTTGGTCAAATCCTAAAATTCCTCTACCCCAGTATGCATATTTCAATCCTTTGTATTGATAGGATATGGTATTTCCAATAGAGTCTATTCCATTATCTGTTAAAATAGAGGAAACCACTCTAAAGGGCAGCGTTTTTCTGACAATTGGATAGGTATTGCTTAAGGTACCGGGCTGATACACTATCCCATCGTTTGCGATAGACGCATAATTAATTTTAGTAAATGCTCCTAAACCATTGCTTATTTTAGCAATATAGTCTCTATGCTCGTTAGGATGAAAGGAGTGAATATAAGGTAAATCAGGGCTTAAATTACTTTTTTTGGTCAGCATATCGAGTTTTCCATCCCCATTAAAATCGCCAATCCAATTGTAATTACCCATGGTAGAGTTAAAAAAGCTATCCGAAACCACATCGGTTTCTAAATTAAAGGCATTATTACCTTTTGAGTACCATATTCTTGGATTATAATCTAGAATAAAACAAGAATTACTATTCGAGTCACTATAATCAAAAATATCTGTTAAACCGTCTCCGTTATAATCTCCTAAAACAATTGGTCTTATTGGATTAGTAAATAATCCACAAACAGGTAAAGCCATCCCACTTGGTGCAGGTAAGATATCATTCATTAAACCATTTCCTTTGCCATAGCCTATTTCCCAAACATTTCCATTCCACGTTAATAAATCTGTAATACCATCTCCATTAAAATCACCGGTCAAAATAGTTGTATGCCATTGGGTAGGATAACCTGTACTGTTTATAAGTTTAAAAACAGGATTACCTAAAACGGGATTACCATTATTATCAAAACTTACATTTAATTCAAAAACTTGAGCCGTAGCTCCATTTACAAATAAAATATCCGTTTTACCATCTCCGTTATAATCAATTGTAAAAGCCCTTGCTTCATCCTCTTTAAAATAAAAAGGAAGATTTGGAACATTAGTAGAAACCAAAGTTTTTGGTTTATAATAAGATGTTCCATTATAATAATAATCAGAAAAATATTTTCCCCCTAACATATACATTGTTAAAGCAATATTGTTAGGATAACTACATCCAGGTATAATTGGTATTAGCATTACCTCCGTTTTTCCATCTCCATCAAAATCACCAATAAGTGATTCAATATCAGTTTCGAATGTGGAATTTTGGAGATATATTATTGGCTTTGAAATAGGAGTAATAGTAGTTCCATTTGATATATCGATATAAAATTTTCTCGCTATTCGATTTGCACTACTACAATATTGATTGTTTCCATATCCTTTTTGTTGAAAGTAAAACAAATCATCTTTTCCATCACCATTAAAATCAAAAGTATTACCTGCCCTTTGCTGCCATCCAAGCAATTTTGTTTCACTATTAAAATTGGGATCATTAGAAAGTACACCGGAGCCGGTAAAATTAAAAGCACCATTAGGATTTTTCAAATATAATTGAAAATCATGATAAGCACTTGCACGATTGTAGGTTAGAACGTCTGAAACACCATCTCCGTTAAAATCACCTACGCAAAAGGAATATTCATAAACAGAATCTACTACACTAATAAAATTTATTTCAGGTTGTGCATTTGAAATTCCCTTAACAGGAAGGGTATCGTTATGATAAGCCAATTGTGTACTCCCTAATTCTTCCTGATTATTGAATCCCAATTGCCTAATTTTGATAAGATGTGTTTTCTGACTTGAGGCATCAACTTGGTATTCAAATAAATATTTAGTTATTGAAATTGGTAATCCATTGGGAGCTTGTTTGATTTCAATAGAACTTAGCAATTTCGTTTGTGCCATCTTTTTGCCAAAAATATAGCTAAAATTCTTATCGGTTCTGGTGGTATAGGTAAAAGTAATAGAGGTTAATGCACCTAGACTTTGAGTAGTATTTTGATTATAGCTAATCGTAGCTATCGTAGGAATATCTGAACCATTATTATTATAGGTATAGGTCATTTTATTCCCATTTTGGTCTGTAACCTCTGTTAAAAACCATGAAATAATACCATTTGTAGAACCAATTCTTGAATTTGCATTACCGCCATAGGTTAAAGTCCATCCATTTTGGTTAATAACCGTAAAAGAAATCGGACCATTTCCATAAGAACCATTGGCAATTATTTGGCTAAAACCTTCCATTTCAGTGGCATATAAAGACCCCGGAGACCCATAAGCTACCCCCCCCCCCCGGTAGAACTACTTAAGAGCAA
>DAOMPL010000085.1:0-6349 GCA_035444785.1 Edaphocola sp.
ACAAAAAAGACCAATATCCAAATATTGGTCTTGTTTATTTTTCATTTCCGTATAAATTTATTGAGTAGATATGGTGTTTGTTAAATAAAATAGCCTCAAAACTATTTGAGGCTATTTTATATGTAATATTTGTTGTTTAAACCAGCATATTAACTGGATTTTCCAAATAAGATTTTAATGTTTGTAAAAATGCGGAACCAACTGCACCATCAACTACTCTATGGTCACAACTTAAGGTGAGTTTCATAATATTTCTGATGACGATTTCATTGTTTTCAACTACAGGTGTCGGCTCTATTTTTCCTACTGCCAGTATGCAGGCATCGGGCGGATTAATGATTGCTGTAAACTCGTCAATATCCATCATTCCTAAGTTAGAAATGGTAAAAGTGTTGCCTGTAAATTCGATAGGTTGCAATTTTTTATCTTTTGCCTTTTGTCCTAACTCTTTTGCTTCAGCAGAGATTTGAGATAGGGTTTTTTGATTGGCAAATTTTACCACAGGTACTATTAGTCCTTCAGGAATAGCAACAGCCATACCAATATTTACATGGTGGTTTTCACGAATGAAAGTCCCCATCCAAGAGCTATTTACTTGAGGGTGCTTTTGCAATGCCATTGCAGAAGCTTTTATTACAAGGTCATTAAAAGATATTTTTGAACTGGAGATTTCGTTCATTGTAGCTCTTGCTTCCATAGCTTTATCCATTTTTACAGAAATGGTTAAATAGAAGTGGGGTGCACTAAACTTGCTTTCTCCTAACCTTTGGGCTATCACTTGTCTCATTTGGCTCAATTCAATATCTGTGTAACTTTCATGACCAGATAGGTTAGGTGTAAAGGTAGCCACTGGTGCTGTTGCCTTGGCAGCACTAGGGACATAGTTTTCAATATCAGCCTTGATTATTCTTCCACCTTCTCCAGAGCCTTTGACAGCACTGATATTGATACCTTTTTCTTTTGCCATTTTTCGGGCCAAAGGTGATATTTTTATCCTGCTGTCTTCATCAGTTGTTGAGGTTGCAACATTAGGTGCTTCAGCTTCAGGTTTAGAGTTGGCTTCATTTGTTGAAGGGGTAGCTTCTGTTTTATTGCCACCTGAGCTTTTTTGATTAAAATAATTGATATAAGGCTGAACATCTGTACCTGGTTTACCTACGATAGCTAAGATTCCATTAACCGGAACGGAGCCTCCTGCATTTACACCTTGGTATAAAAGAACGCCATCTGCATACGGCATCACCTCCATCGTGGCTTTGTCTGTTTCCACTTCGGCTATCACATCGTCAGAAGCGACCGTATCCCCTATATTCTTTAACCAAGAAGCTATTTTACCTTCTTTCATAGTGTCGCTTAATAGTGGCATTTGCACTACTGTAGCTAAAGAAGAGTCTGGTTCGCTTACTGTTGGAGTAGCGGGTGCTGTGGTTGCAGTTTCTGGTGATGTACTTGTAGCATCTACGTTTGCAACGGTAGTGTTATCTTCATTGATAAGTGCTGTCACGTTTTCACCTTCCTCACCGATTATGGTCATAATACCATTTACCGGAATTTTTTTCTTATCGCTGATATACAAAATTGTACCATCAACATAAGGCATCACCTCCATGGTGGCTTTATCGGTTTCTACTTCGGCAATTACGTCATCAGATTTTACCTTATCGCCTACTTTTTTATGCCATGCAGCTATCACCCCTTCTTTCATGGTATCGCTTAACAAAGGCATTCGTACTACTTCCGCCATATTATATTCTAAGTGTTTATTATTTTATTGAAAATTTCAAAGTCCAAATATAGCATTAATCATTGAGACTATCGAATAATTATTTTGCTTTTTTCTTTGTATTTAATATTTAATTAATTTGTTTCTGGAATAAAAGGCATTAGTGCCCATGTTGTCTTAGGATATTTTACCATTAGATTTATCTGATTCCAGGCATAAGTATTCGACAGACCAAATTGTTGACTAATGATATTTGCAATACTCATTTGTGTTTGAGTGTTGCTATTCACAATTTTCATTAACCTTTGCAAGTCAGAAACAGTTTTAGGATAAGTCTCTACTCTGTAATCCGTTAAGCCGGCTAGGTTGGCAGCAGCTTTAATAGCACGGTCTAGGCCTCCAAGACCATCCACTAGTCCTAGTGTCAGACCCTTGGTTCCTGTCCATACCCTGCCTTGGCCTATGCTGTCCACATAATCCATTTGCATTTTTCTTCCATTTGCCACTCTGCTTTTGAAGGTGTAATAAATAGTGTCCACTCCTTTTTGGATGATTTGTTTTTCTCTGTCGGTAAAAGGGTGGGTGAGAGCTCCTAAGTCTGCCAAAGGTGCATTTTTTTCAACATCGAAGGTTATTCCTAGTTTGTTGTTGAACATTTTTTGGGTATTCATCATCACTCCAAATACCCCTATGCTTCCGGTAATAGTATTTGGCATTGCAAAAATACTATCAGCAGAGCAGGAGATATAATACCCTCCGGATGCTGCATAATCGCCCATGGTTACTACGAGTTTTTTGCTTTTTTGTAATAATTGTAATTCTCTTAAAATGTTTTCTGATGCTAAGGCAGAGCCTCCCGGGGAGTTTACACGCATAACAACAGCTTTAATATTGCTATCTGCTTTTATTTTTCTTATTTCATCAATAAAATCATCACTTGCTATTACCGCTTCATTTGAAACGCCTGCCCTGCCATCGACTATATTGCCCTGGGCTATCAACAATGCAATTTGGTTATTACTTGGTTTTTGTGAAAGACGGCCTTTATAGTCAGAAAGAGAGGCAAAATTAATATCTTGTTTTTTATCTAAACCTAATTTTGATTTTAATAAATCTTCTACTTCATCCTTATATTTAAGTCCTTCAACTAATTTGTATTTTATGGCATCATCGCAATTTTGAATAAGTCCTAATTTTACTATAGAGTCGATACTTGCAGCATCTGTCTTTGTGTGCTCTGAGACGGCGGTTAACACCTGATCCCAAAGGTCTGCTTGGTAAGAAGCAATCTGGGTACGGTTTTCGGCTGTCATTTTATTGGCACGAAGGGGTTCGGTAGCACTTTTAAACTTACCACAATAAAAAATTTCCGGCTCTACCTCTAATTTATCCAAAAGTCCTTTTACAAACATGATGCTGGTGCTCATTCCTTTTAATTCTACTGTTCCAATTGGATTGATAAAAATACTGTCTGCAACGGAAGCCACATAGTAAGCCCCTTGGCTGATACCGTCTGCATAAGAGATGATAAACTTTCCACTGGTTTTGAAATCTTTTAATGCATTTCTGATTTGTTGAGAGGTGCCCCAAGAGTTGGCATTAGCACCGGCTTTTATATAGATTCCTTTGATTTTGCTGTCTGTTTTTGCTGCTTCTATAGATTTAATGGTTTCAAACAGTCCAACGGAATAACCACTGCTGCTACCTGTTATGGCAGAAAGAATGTTGTTTTGAGGCAATTCACTGATGGGCTTGCTCAAGTCTATGGTCAGGATACTGTTTTCTTTCACTATTGGGATTTGTTGTGAGTTGGTGCTGTTGACCATAACACCAATTATTCCAAAAAATATTATTCCCAACAATAAACCAGAAACTACAATTGCTAATAAAGACGCAAGAAAATATTTGAAAAAATCTTTCATTTTATTTTTTTTAAAAACCTTGCAAAGATAAGTTTTGTTTGATATAAATTGCTTGACCTTTTTTTATTTGGTTTTTTTTATTATATTGCAATGAATACATAATTTATTAATATGGAAAAGTTTTCTTTTGAGTATGAAATTTTCAACTCCTGGAAAGAATTGACCGAAAGGGAACAAGAAATTGTGAGTGCAGCTTTTGAGGCCGCTGAGGATTTAAGCTAAGCTCCTTATTCACAATTTAAAGTAGGTGCTTCCATTATATTGTCCAATAATAAAATAATCAAAGGGGGGAATCAAGAAAATGCGGCTTATCCTGCAGGTATTTGTGCAGAGCGAGTTGCATTAAGTGCTGTTTCTGCCATTTATCCCGGGATTGTTATTAAGACCATAGCCATCGCATATAAAAAAAGTAGCAATTTTAATATTTTAGAGGAAAAGGTACTTAGTCCTTGTGGTATTTGCAGGCAATCTATTTTAGAATACCAAAATAAGCAATCAAGCCCTATTGGTTTATTGTTGTGTAGTGAAACAGGAAAAGTAATTAAAGTGCTGGATGCCCAATTGTTATTGCCTTTTTCTTTTAGTGGAGATATGCTGTAAATCAAAAGAATTTCTTTTTGTCTGATAAAAGTCAAAAAAAATAGATGCTAATTTTTGATTAAATAATATATTCGGTTTAGTTTCGCAGATTATTTTAAAAAGTATAAATCTTTTGTAAAAATTATGCGTAAGGGTTTTGTAGTAATTTCAACTTTATTAATTGTAGCAAGTATTGGCTTAACAATTTTTTTTAGTATTAATTGGGCGGTCTTATTAGGGATTGTCATTGTTTTAACCATTGTGGGATACTATGATATGTATCAAACTAAGCATTCCATAATGAGGATATTCCCGGTTCTAGGAAGATTGAGATTCGTAATGGAGGATTTAAGACCAAAAATTTATCAATATTTTATTGAATCAGATATTGATGGAAGGCCTATTAACAGAATTGATAGAAATACGATTTATCAAAGATCTAAAAAAGACAACGATACCATGCCTTTCGGTACTCAATTAGATGTTTATTCTGAAGGTTATGAGTGGATGTGCCATTCCATTGCACCTAAAGATTTTTCTACCTTAAATCATAATCCAAGAGTTTTGGTGGGCAATAAAGATTGTAAGCAACCTTACTCTTTGAGCATCTTAAATATTTCTGCAATGAGCTACGGTTCTTTAAGTTCTAATGCAGTAGAGGCTATGAATGCAGGTGCAAAAATTGGTGGATTTGCCCATAATACCGGCGAGGGTGGTTTAAGCCCTTACCACTTAAAGCATGGTGGTGATATTATTTGGCAAATTGGTACAGGATATTTCGGATGTAGAAAAGATGATGGTACTTTTGATGAAGATTTATTTGCAGAAAAATCCAAACATGAACATGTGAAAATGATTGAAATCAAAATTTCACAAGGTGCCAAACCCGGTCATGGAGGGATTTTACCTGCAGCTAAAAACACACCGGAGATTGCAGCCATCAGACATATAAAACCGCATACTGTTGTTGCATCTCCTCCTTACCACTCTGCTTTTGATTCTCCAAAAGGTTTAGTGCTTTTTATTAAGAAATTAAGAGAGTTAAGTGGTGGTAAACCAATAGGTTTTAAATTATGTATAGGTCATAAGTCTGAGTTTATCAGTATTTGTAAGGCAATGATTGCTTATGATATCTATCCTGATTTTATTACAGTGGATGGAGGTGAAGGGGGTACCGGAGCAGCTCCTCAAGAATTTTCCAACTATGTAGGAGCCCCATTATTAGATGGTTTAGACTTTGTAGTGAATATGCTAAATGGTTTAGATATTAAGAAACATATTAAAGTTATTGCTTCCGGAAAAGTTACTAGTGGTTTTCATTTAGTTAGAGCTATGGCATTGGGTGCCGATGCCTGTAACTCTGCCCGTGCAATGATGATGGCTGTAGGGTGCATCCAAGCTTTGTTATGTAATACTAACACTTGCCCGACAGGTGTGGCTACACAAGATCCTAAATTAACCGTAGGTTTGGTAGTAGATGATAAGAAAACCCGTGTAGCCCAATATCATAAATATACGGTGGAAAATGTAGTTGAATTGATAGGTGCGGCAGGTTTAGGCGAAAAAGAAGACCTAACTCGTTCTCATATCTATAGAAGGATTTCTTTAAATTCTATGTTGACTTATGAAGAGATATTCCCTTCTTATGAAGTAGGACAATTCTTAACCCCTGAAAGAATACCGGAAAGATATAAGTTAGACTTTGCCTATGCTGATATGGAACATTGGGGTAGAGCTAATATAGGAAGCTGGAGCAAAGAATTGGTAGGGTAAAAATAATATTTGAATAGAATGTAAAATGGGCAGTCAGTATGGATTGCCCATTTTTTTCTTAAACAAATTGTAAAAGAAAATACAAAATTCACTTGATTAGATTGAAGAATTTAATGATATCAAAACGTTGCATTAATAAGGAGTGAGCCAGCATTCTTTGTCAATGTTTTTGCCTTTCATATTTGGAATTTTTATTACTGAACCATAATATTATTCAAAAATTGAAAAGTGGTTTAAAAAAAAGCTTTTCTGGGATTAACTATGTATTTGCAAAAAAAATGATTTGAAAATAAAAAAATCACTATTGTCCGATAAAAAAATTCAAAACGGGATTTCTTATTAAGATTTCCCG
>DAOMPL010000086.1:0-6143 GCA_035444785.1 Edaphocola sp.
TCATGAAGTATAATTTCCCCAACCATTTGAAAGGACTTAATAATGATGAAGTACTCACTTCGCAAAAGCAATACGGTTACAACTCAATAAATACAAACCATAAAAATTCATGGTACATTCTGCTATTTGACATTCTAAAAGAACCCATGTTGTTATTGCTGATAGCCGTAACTATTATCTATGTGATTGTTGGCAATTATTCCGAAGCGCTGTTTATGTTTGGGGCTATCATTGCCGTTTCTGGAATTTCTTTTTATCAGGATAATCGCAGTAAAAAAGCTTTGGAAGCAATAGAAAAACTGAATGAACCACTCAGTACGGTGATTAGAAATTCTAAAGTGATGCAAATTCCTACGCACGAAATTGCATTGGGCGATTTGTGTATTATTGAAGAAGGGAAAATGATAAATGCCGATGGGAAAATTGTACATAGCAACGATTTTTCGGTGAATGAAGCATCACTTACCGGAGAAAGTTTTTCGGTTTTTAAAAATCCAGAAACAGACGATAATAAGGTTTACAGCGGCACTTTGGTAGTTTCCGGCTTGGCAGTGTTTGAAGTGGAAAATATTGGAGCAAAAACTAAACTTGGAAAGATTGGTCAGTCCATTCAAAACATCAAAGAAGAAGTTTCGCCATTGCAATTACAAATTACAAAGTTTGTAAAGTGGATGGCATTCATTGGAATTGCTGTTTTCTTGACGGTGTGGGCATATAGTTTTTGGCAATCAAGAGATATCGTTCAAAGTTTGTTGGCGGGATTAACGCTGGCAATGTCCATTTTACCCGAAGAAATTCCAGTTGCTTTTACCACTTTTATGGCTTTGGGTTCTTGGAAATTGATGAAACAAGGTGTTATCATCAAACGAAGCAGTATTGTAGAAACTTTAGGAAGTACAACTGTAATATGCACCGACAAAACGGGTACGATTACCGAAAATTCAATGAAGCTAAAGGCTCTTTTTGATTTTAAATCCAATCAGGTTTTTGATGATACAAGTTTTGATAAATCTGAACTATCGGAGCTCATTCAATTTGCCATGTGGAGCAGCGAACCCTTTCCTTTTGATCCAATGGAAAAAACTTTGCATAAGGTATATGAGGAAACACAAACTTCTGACCAAAGAAAAGATTTTCAGATGATACACGAATATCCGTTAGAGGGCAAACCACCGATGATGACCCATATTTTTGAAAACAATTTGGGAGAAAGAATCATTGCTGCCAAAGGTGCACCGGAAGCTATTCTTGCGGTTTCTATACTTTCTGAAGATGAAAAAGAAAACTTGCGTCAACAAATTCAGGAATTTGGACAACAAGGTTATCGGGTATTGGGCGTTGCCAAATGTGATTTTGAAGGAAATAATTTTCCTAAAAAACAACAGGAATTCAACTTCGATTTTCTTGGGTTTACAGTGTTTTATGATCCGCCAAAACAAAACATTCAACAGGTTTTCAGAAAAATATACGATGCTGGTATAAAAGTAAAAGTAATTACCGGAGACAATGCCGATACCACAAATGCCATTTCCCAACAAGCCGGCATCAAAAACAATAGTCCTGCTGTAAATGGTTCTGAAATAACGCATCAATCAGAAGCTGAACTGATGGCACTTTCAGGCGAAACCACCTTGTTTACCCGTATGTTTCCAGAAGCTAAACTATTAGTTGTTAATGCTTTGAAACAATCAGGAGAGGTCGTGGCCATGATGGGTGATGGTGTCAATGATGCACCGGCACTCAAAGCGGCTCATATTGGTGTGGCAATGGGCAACAAAGGAACAGAAATAGCCAAAGCTGCAGCAGCCTTGGTTATCACCAACGATGATCTGGACAAACTCATTATAGGAATAGAAGCAGGCAGAAGAATTTATACCAATATCAAAAAAGCCATTCAGTATATTATTTCCATTCATATTCCAATCATCTTGACAGTTTCTCTGCCTTTGTTTTTAGGTTGGATTTATCCCAATATTTTCACACCGGTACATGTGATATTTTTAGAATTAATCATGGGCCCAACCTGCTCTATCGTTTATGAAAATGAACCGATAGAAAAGAATGCGATGCAGCAAAAACCTCGCAAAATGACAGAAACCTTTTTAAATTGGAGAGAATTAAGCATCAGCATTATTCAAGGATTGATGATAACTGCTGGCGTATTGTTCGCCTATCAATTGGCTGTTCAAAGCGGAAGCAATGAAGAAACAACAAGAGCGATGGTTTTTACTACACTCATCTTTGCCAATGTGTTTTTAAGTCTAACCAACCGTTCTTTTACTTACAGTCTTTTTGAAAGTTTTAAGAACAAAAATATCCTCTTTTCATTGGTAATAGGAGCAACTTTAATTCTACTATTCGCCATTTTATACATACCGGTCTTTTCAAATTTCTTTCATATAAGCAGCTTGAATTTAAAAGATTTAGGAATTACAATACTGATTGCAATGGTTTCTGTATTGTGGTTTGAGGTGTATAAATGGGGAAAAAGAAATTCTAATAAAAAGTAATGCAATCGGAATAGTGAAAATAAGTTTGGAGATTGAATTTAAGAATGGGTACTGACGAGCAGTATTTTTTGACAGATTGATTTTGTTTAGCCCTACGGGCTGTGTTGTATGTTAACCCTTCTTCCACAGGCTGTCGCCTATGGATAACCAAATATAGTCCTACGGACAATTTGTGAATGTTCTCATATTTGCATAATTTGAAAAAAGGTGATTGCATCATCATGCAGGTAAACACACCTGTACTTTTCAAAATAATGTATCAGTTATTAAACTTTACTTCTACCTATAAATTATCTGCAACAAACTGTTTACAATACTCCTTTATTAACTGCCTGACTTTTCTAAATTCTTCACTAATTTCTTCGTCTGTTCCTATCGATTTTGCAGGGTCGGGAAAGTTTTGATGAAACTTTTTTGCTTTGGTTGGAAAGAATGGACAACGCTCTTTTGCATTGTCGCAAACTGTAATTACAAAATCAAAATCTATATTTCGGTATTCGTCAATATTGTTTGAGGTGTGATTAGAAATGTCAATGCCGTCTTCTTGCATTGTGACAATTGCTTTTGGGTTTACTCCGTGCGTTTCCACACCTGAACTGTAAACGTCTGCTTTTTTACCTGCAAAATAGCGTAAATAACCTTCTGCAATTTGGCTTCTGCAACTGTTTCCTGTGCAAAGCACTAAAATTTTCTTTGTCATTTTGTATAATATTTTTGTTTTAGAAATAAACTAATCTTAACCAATAAAATTAGAACTGGAACTTCTACCAATGGTCCGATAACGCCTACAAATGCCTGTGGTGAGTTGATACCAAAAACCGCAATAGCAACAGCAATTGCCAATTCAAAATTGTTGCCTGTGGCTGTAAATGCGATGGAAGCATTTTTGTCGTAAGGGATTTTCATTGCTTTATTGATGAAAAAACTAACAAAAAATATCAGTACAAAATAGATGATTAAAGGAACGGCTATCTTAATTACATCAAAAGGTAATTCTACAATTTTATTCCCTTTTAAGCTGAACATTAATACGATTGTCAACAAAAGTGCAATCAGTGTTATAGGCGAAATCTTCGGAACAAATTTATGATTATACCAATCTTTTCCTTTTTGTTTTATCAGAATATATCGGGTAAGAAAACCAGCTAAAAACGGAATACCCAAATATAGCAATACGCTTTCGGTAACCGCACTCATTGAAACACTTACATCAAAATTGCCCAAACCTAAATATTTAGGCAAAACATTGATGAAAAACCAAACAAAAAAGCTATACGATAGAACTTGAAAAATACTATTCAAAGCAACAAGTAAAGCGGTGTATTCTCTGTTCGCTTTGGCTAAATCACTCCAAACTATAACCATTGCGATACATCTTGCCAAACCAATCAAGATAAGTCCTGTCATATATTCAGGTTCGTTTCGCAAAAACAAAACGGCTAATCCGAACATCAACAAAGTACCGATTACCCAATTGAGTAACAAAGAAATGGCAATTACTTTTCTATCTTGTAACGCTTTGGGCAATAAGGAATAATCCACTTTTGCTAATGGTGGATACATCATTAAAATTAATCCGATTGCCAATGGAATATTAGTTGTTCCGATTGAAACGGCATTGATATTAGTAGGAATATTTGGAAAAAAATATCCCAAACCAACACCAATTGCCATTGCTAAAAATATCCAGACCGTCAGATAACGGTCTAAGAACTTCATTTTAATATTCATCGTTTTTTACTTGAATAATTTCTCCATTTATAGTGCACGATAACTTTACGGTATTGTAGATTGTGCCAAATTTTTCAATATTCTTCTTTAGCAATACGGTATTTATATTTTCATCAGCACTGTAAATAATTAACTTGTAATTTATATTATCCATTTTCACAGGTTTTTCCGTGCGAATAGCGGACACATTTACTACGGCTTTTGCATAAGTGAAATTCATCATAGCAGAAAATCGTTCTACATTTTTTAGCATACACGCAGCAAAAGCTCCTAAAAAAAGTTCGGCAGGATTAGGTAAAATTTCTGCTGAATTTGAAGTCGTTCCAAAAGCTATCTCATTTTGCTTTATTTGTAGTATCGCATCTTTTGTTGAAACAGATGAAGCCTTAATTTGATATTCCATAATTATTTTTTTAGCAACATTTCGAACTTGGTGAACAACAATCCGCTGGCTTTTCGGCATAAACCGTTATGCTTCTAATTACCGTATCGTTTGCTTTGTATTGCGTAATTTCTTCTTCATTTAGATAATCCTTCAAAATATCGTCAGGAACAATAATCGGTTTGTCTTTTTGAATAATCATATTTGCAAATCCAACTTTGCTTACAAAGCTCAAATATTCTTCTTTATCAATCGCACTTGCCACACATCCTGCATACATTTCAGCCGCATTTTTAATTTTTTCGGGTAGTTCTCCTGTTAAAACAATATCTGAAATACTGAAATGTCCGCCTGGTTTTAATACGCGGAACATTTCGGTAAAAACCGCTTGTTTATTCGGTACAAGGTTTAAGACACAATTGCTCACAATGACATCTGCCGTATTCGCGGCTACAGGCATATTTTCAATATCACCTTGTCTAAATTCAACATTATTAAAACCCAATTTTTCTGCATTTTGCCGAGCTTTATCAATCATCGCTTCTGTAAAATCAATTCCGATAACTTTTCCAGTTTCGCCTGTTTCTGCTCTGGCAACGAAACAATCATTACCCGCTCCGCTTCCTAAATCAATAACGGTATCGCCTTTTTTGATTTTGGCAAATTGTGTAGGCAAGCCACAACCCAAACCTAAATCTGCATCGGGATTATAACCATCCAGCTCGTTGTATTCTTCGCTCATGATGTTATATACTTCGGTGCTACAACTACCTGCACCACAGCAGGAAGAAGCGTTACTTCCTTTGTCTTGTAAAGCAATTTCACTGTATTTTTGCTTTACCATTTCTTTGATTTCTTGTTCTGTTTGCATTGTATTTATATTATTAATTAGTGATTGATTAACAGCAGTTTTGCTTGGTAACTGTTGTGATGATTTTTGAAAAATAATTTTTAAGGACTTCAAAAGTTTTTTCATCAATACAATAGCAAATCGCATTGCCTTCGATGTTCCCTTTGATTAATCCTGCATTTTTAAGCTCTTTCAGATGTTGCGAAACGGTTGGTTGAGCAAGTGGTAATTCATTTACGATGTCTCCGCAAATGCAAGCGTTTACTTTCAATAAATGCTCTATGATAGCCACTCTTGCAGGATGTCCTAATGCTTTTGCAATAGTTGCGATTTGATTTTGTTGGTCTGTAAAGTGGTCTGTTTTTGTTGCACCCATTTTTATACTTATTTAATATTGCAATATTACGATAAAGGTTTTAATTGTAAAATAATTTTCGTGTTTTTTTTTTAAATATATTGATGGAATAAAGTTTGTTCAGGCTGTTTTATGTCCGTCTGTTGATGTTAGCACGGTCGTTTGTAGGGTTGCAACTAATTTTGCAAATTTTACAAAAAACTGATTATCGCTCGGAAATAAAAATAATGAAAAAAATTGCACAATCAAAATAATAATTTTACTTTTGTGAGTGAATACTAACTAACTTAATTATAATAGTATGGCAACATTTGA
>DAOMPL010000087.1:0-6100 GCA_035444785.1 Edaphocola sp.
TCGCCGAAAAATTGGACAATTTAGAGCCTGTTGCATTTATTACTTGAATCCACCATGTAATTTCTGCTTTTCCATTTTCAATTCTTGATTTATCTATTTTGAAATAGTTTTTATAATGCTCATCAGGGATTGAACCATCTGTATTGTAAAGTGCAAACTGTACTTCTCCCTGTGAGTTTCGCAAGTTTTCGACTTCTACAGTTAATGTAAATGTATTTTGTTCTTTAGCCGTAAATGAAAGTAAGATTGTGCTTACAATTAGCATTAATGAGATTGTTTGTAACTGTTTCATATATAAGAATTTTATTTTCAAATTGTGCTTTGGCTTGGAGCAAAAATCAGCATTGATTGTGTAATCAGTTGTTCTCACTCCAGCCAAAGACTTAATATTTATTTTTTGCTAAATTTTTCTTTTATTCTGTCCACTCCATAATATACCATTGGCACTAAATACACAGTTAAGGCTAATGAAGAAAGTAAACCACCGATAATTACCCAAGCCAAACCGTTTTTCCATTCGGCTGATGTTCCTGTTCCTAATGCAATGGGTAACATTCCGATTGCCATTGATAAAGTAGTCATTAAAATAGGTCGCATTCTGCCTTTACTGGCTTGCACGATGGCTTCTTTGTAATGTTTCCCCTCGGCTTTTATTTGATTGGTAAAATCCACAATTAGAATGGAGTTTTTGGTCACTAATCCCATTAACATAATTAGTCCTAATAACGCAAATAAACTCAAATGACTTAGCGATATATTCAGTGCTAAAAATGCACCGATAGCCGCAACAGGAATGGCAAATAAGGCAACAAAAGGATAAACGTAACTGTCATAAAGAGCAACCATTATCAAATAAATCAAAATAAAGGAAATCAATAAAACAGAACCCAATGCTCCAAAACTATCATTTTGACGTTTAATATCACTTCCCCAAGTCATTTCTATTCCGTCTGGCAAAGGATTGTTTTTGATATGAGCAACCACATCATCGGCTACCGTACCTGATGGACGACCCAAAGCATCTGCCGTAAGTGTAATGGCTGGTTGGCGGTCTTTCCGCTCTAATAAAGAGGGAGAATTATCCTTTTCAATGTTTGCAATTTGTGAAACCTCAATAGGTATTCCCATTGGATTTACAATGTTTAATTGCTTGATATCATCTTCATTTTGACGGCTGAATTTATCTAACCAAATACGGACAGGATATTCTGTTCCATCTTCGGTTAGTGTGGCATCATCATTTCCTGTAAATGCAGTTCGTAAATTCATTCCTACATAAGCGGTATTTAATCCTAAGCGTTGCATTTTATCCTTATCGGGAATGATTTTGAGTTCAGGACTTCCTGCCTCCACGGATAAGCGTACATTGTCAGCTCCGGGGATTTTTTCGATTACAGTTTTTAATTCATCACCTGCTTGCATCACTTGCGTTAAGTTACTTCCACTTAATGTTATTTCTATTGGTGCAGTCCGTGGAATTAAGCCTAATCCCATTATGGAGAAATTTATACCTGAGAAATCTTTTTCTAAATCATCCCTCAATTTACGCATAAAAGTTTCCGTTGGAATTTTCGTAATTCCTGCCATTTTTAATTCTTCATTCTTCATTTTTAATTGAATGGTAAATTCCGTCTTATTGGCAGAACCCACTCCTAAACTACCCATTCCTGTACTTGGACCACCCACATTACTAAAAACACTTTCTACTTCGGGCTGTTGCAGGATGTAGTTTTCTATTTTTTCAGAAACTAAATTATTTTGCTCCAATGAAATGTTTTTGTCAAATTCTAATGCCATACGAAACTTTCCTTGGTCGCCTGTGGCAATTAATTCCTTTCCAATAATGCCTTGTTTCATCATTATTCCTGTTCCTGCAAAAAGCAACAAAACAATACTTGTAAAAATGAGTTTGTGCCTTAAAACCCAATTTAAAGAATTTCCATACCACTCAATAAAGCGATCCAATTGCTTTTCAAACCAAAGTAAAAAACGATTGAAAAAATTAGTGGGTTGTAAATTATCTTTCTCCCCAATGCGTGAAGCCAACCAAGGTGTTAAAGTAAATCCAACCAATAAACTGGTTAAAACGGTTACAATAATAACAACCGAAAATTGTTTAAGCATATCAGCAACAAATACTTGAAGAAATAAAATAGGAACAAAAACAACCACATCAACCAATGTAATTGAAACGGCTGAAAACCCAATTTCCATTCGACCCTCTAAAGATGCTTTTCTTTTTTCCTTGCCCATATCCAAATGGCGTTGGATATTTTCTAAAACTACGGTAGCATCGTCCACCAACACACCAATAACCAAAGACATTGCCAAAAGTGTCATCAAATTCAGTGTGTAACCTAAAAGCCACATTGTACCAAATGCCGTAACTAATGAAGTGGGAATAGCAACCGCAACAATTAAGGCATTTCGATAACTTCTTAGGAATAATAACATCACAAAAGAAACTAAAATAACCGCTAAAATCAGATCAACAACTACTGAATTAACGGCTGAAATTGTGTTGTCAGTACTGTCGTCTGTAACTACAAAATGAACCTCTGCATTGGAATTGTGTTTTTCAATGGTTTGGAATTTTTCTTTGACGAGTGTAGAAACATCTACCGCATTCGCATCTCCTTGTTTCTTTATCATCAAACCAATTCCTGTCTTTCCGTTAAAACGGCTATAAGAAGTAATTTCTTTAATGCCATCGCTTACTTCGGCAACATCTTTCACATAAACAGGGCTTCCAGGGAAAGGCATTGCAATTTGCACATTTTGTATGGCTGTAATGTCATTGTATTTCCCAACTAAACGTACAGAATTGTTTTCTGTCTCCGTTTGGACTTTTCCTGCCGGTAAATCTATTCCTGAACGATTGATGGCTTCTACTACCTGATACAAGGAAACTTTGTAAAGTTTTAATTTTTCTTTATCTGCCTTTACTTGAATTTCCCGTTCTTCACCTCCCAAAATGGTAATTTCTGCAACCCCTTTAATTTGTTGGATTTGTGGAAGAAAATCATCTTTCATTTTCTGATAAAACTCCGTTGGTTTCAAGTTACTTGTTGCACTTATGGACATTATCGGTAAATCATTAGGCGATACCTTACTCATTTCAGGGCTTAAAATGTCTTTTGGCAAATCTTTTCGGATGTTGTCAATATAGCGTTGAGCATCCTGCATCGTTTTGTCTAAGTCCGTTCCGTATTTTAAGTTGGCAATAATGACCGAAGCGTTGGGCAATGATTTTGTAACCAAATAATCTACACCCTCCAAATTGGAAAGAGCATCTTCAATTTTTCGAGAAACCGAAGTTTCCACTTCGTTGGGCTCTGCTCCGGGATAGACTGTCTTAATTACCACAACAGGCTGGTTAAAATCGGGCATTAATTCGTAACTCAAATTTTTGTAGCCGATAATTCCCAATAGGGTAAACACGCTGAAAAGTACGATAATCAACGATGGGCGTTTGATAGATATTTCTGTGATATTCATTTTGTTCAATTAAAAATTAAAAATGATGAATTAAGAATTGTTTTGCTTTGAACTCAACAAAATGGAAGAAAGTATTTTGCACAATTCTTCTGCATCATCTAATAATGATTTCGACATATCACTTTCAAGATATTCAGTTGCAGCTAAGAGTTTTATCCAATATTTGGTCTCTCTCGCCTCTTTATATGCAATGGACATTTTCGCAATAAAATCTTTTTTTAATTGACCTCCTGTTGCTTCTTCTATATTAGCACCAATGCTCGTTCCAGAACGTAAAAGTTGTTTCGATAAAACAAACTCTTTTTTCTCTGATTGTAGATATTTATAAGCATTTACGGTTCTTATTGCAAATGCGAAACTCTTTTGCTGTATGATATTCTCTTTCATATTCTTAATTTTTAATTCTTAATTCTTAATTGATTAAAACATTTGCGTTATCAAAAAGATTGATAAATCCGCTTGTAATAATTACATTCCCATCTTTTAAGCCGTTTATTACTACGGTTTTATCACCAATATTCTTGGAAGTTGTAATTGTTTGTAGCTTTGCTTTATTGTTTTCAATGATATAGACTTGTGTTTTTTCCTCATTATTTAAAATTGCAGAAGAGGGAATTAGAAAACCTTTTTCCGTTTTGTTGTTTGAAAGCTGTACTTTTCCAAACATTCCTGATTTTATATCCAATTGTTTGGTGTTTTCTACTTGAAATTGAATAGGAAAACTATTCCCCATATTTGCTTTGCTTCCTATCATTGATATTTTGCCCGAAAGGGAAATGTCAGGAAAAACATCAGTACTAATTTTGTAGGATTGATTGCTTTGAAATTGAACCAAATCACTTTCGGGAATATTGATGGTAAAGCGTAAAGTACTTATATCCGTTATTTGCAACAAAGGAACTCCCGGAGCTGCAAAACCGCCTTCTTCATTGAGTTTAGCAGTTACTACACCGTTGAAAGGAGCTTTAACAGAAGTTTTGTTGATTTGCTCTAACAAAGTTGCTCTCTGGACTTTTGCGGTTTTTAAACCCAATTTTGCCTTTTCCAATTGTACGCCTTGAACGGCATCGGCTTCCGTTAAAATGGTGTATCGTTTTACATCATCTTCCAATCCCTCAATTTGCACTTCAACCGTTTGCAATTGTAGTTTCAATAGTGAATTATCCAACTGAATAAGTGTTTGCCCTTTGCTTACATAACTGCCTACATCTACCAAAACCGCATTGATTTTTCCTTGAATGTCTGCACTTATTTTTGTTTCCTTATTCGGCTCAAAAGTGCCTGTATAGTTGCCTGCATCAACAATATTTTGTAATCGGATTGTATCAACACTTACCGAAATTGGCTTTTCTTTATCGTATTGATATATTCTGTTTTCGGTGGTTTTTTTGTTGCTTAAAAGTTTGAACATCATCATACCAACTACAGCAACTCCAGCTATTATCCAAATTATCTTTTTCATTTTATCTATTTTAAATTCGTAATTTTTAATTTTTAATTGAAGTAATTGACCCCGTTAGCTTTTTAAGTTCCAAATCAGCTTTCAGAAAATCAATGACTGCATTCAGGTAATTTTGTTGTGCTTCACGAAGTGCGTTATCAGCTAACAAAACATCTGTAAGGCTCGCTGTTCCCTGTTTTTGTTGTAAAACAGTTTGATCATAAATCGTTTTGGCTAAAGCAATTTGACTTTCGGTATTCGTGATGGTGGATTGTGCAATTGTTTTTTGTCGGATAGCATTTTCAACTTCCATATCATTCTTTTCCGTAATCAATTTTGATTGCAACTCATTGTTGGTAATCTCCAATTTCTTTTGATTGATTTTTCGCTGTGTAACCGTTCCATTAAAAAGAGGGTAGCTTAGTTGTATTCCTGCAAAACCAATCGGATAGAATTTCAGAAAATCGTTAGGCTTTTTGTCATAACCAAAACCAGTTGTTCCGTAGGAAGCAACTAAGTTGAGCGAAGGCAAAAATCTTGATTGGTTCAATGTTTTTAAATCACTACGAAGCAGTTGATTTTGCTTTTGAATAATTTTCAGTTCTAATACATTTCTTGTATTACTTTCTAAAGAAACTTCTTGCTGGATTTCAGAAACAACAGTAATATTCTGCTCCAATGAAATTCCCATATTCAATTTTAGGGCATTCAAAACCTGAATAAGTTTGTTGTTTACATTTTGCCTTTGAGTGTTGAGTTGCTCGGCTTGTAGTTTTACTTTGCTCACATCGCTACCTTTTGCCAAAAGTTGGTCTTTCAAGAGTTGCATATTCTTGAGTAGCTTTTCGGTATTCGCAATATTGCTGTCCAAAAAAGCCAATTGATGTGCGATAATTTGAGCATTGTAATACAGCGTGGTGATGTCAAACAAAACCTGTTCTTCCGACTTTTGGAATTGCAATTCTGTAAGTTCTTTGACAATTTGAGTGCTTTGTATCGCCCCATAAACCTGTGGATTATACAAAGGCATAGCCAACTGCACATTGGCGTTGATGTTGTGCGGAACACCAAATTGCAAATCCCTGAATTGCCCTTCGGGTGCTTGCGGATTGAGTGCATTCATCGGCATTAGCTGTGTAGGTAATTCCATAAAATACTTGT
>DAOMPL010000088.1:0-6055 GCA_035444785.1 Edaphocola sp.
ACAAGTATTTTATGGAATTACCTACACAGCTAATGCCGATGAATGCACTCAATCCACAAGCACCCGAAGGACAATTCAGGGATTTGCAATTTGGTGTTCCGCACAACATCAACGCCAATGTACAGTTGGCAATGCCTTTGTATAATCCACAAATTTATAGAGCAATACAAAGTACACAAATAGCTAAAGAACTTACAGAATTGCAATTTCAAAAGTCGGAAGAACAGGTTTTGTTTGACATTACTACGCTGTATTACAATGCTCAAATCATCGTACATCAATTGGCTTTTTTAGACAGTAATATTGCGAATACCGAAAAGCTACTCAAGAATATGCAACTCTTGAAAGACCAACTTTTGGCAAAAGGTAGCGATGTGAGCAAAGTAAAACTACAAGCCGAGCAACTCAACACTCAAAGGCAAAATGTAAACAACAAACTTATTCAGGTTTTGAATGCCCTAAAATTGAATATGGGAATTTCATTGGAGCAGAATATTACTGTTGTTTCTGAAATCCAGCAAGAAGTTTCTTTAGAAAGTAATACAAGAAATGTATTAGAACTGAAAATTATTCAAAAGCAAAATCAACTGCTTCGTAGTGATTTAAAAACATTGAACCAATCAAGATTTTTGCCTTCGCTCAACTTAGTTGCTTCCTACGGAACAACTGGTTTTGGTTATGACAAAAAGCCTAACGATTTTCTGAAATTCTATCCGATTGGTTTTGCAGGAATACAACTAAGCTACCCTCTTTTTAATGGAACGGTTACACAGCGAAAAATCAATCAAAAGAAATTGGAGATTACCAACAATGAGTTGCAATCAAAATTGATTACGGAAAAGAATGATATGGAAGTTGAAAATGCTATCCGACAAAAAACAATTGCACAATCCACCATCACGAATACCGAAAGTCAAATTGCTTTAGCCAAAACGATTTATGATCAAACTGTTTTACAACAAAAACAGGGAACAGCGAGCCTTACAGATGTTTTGTTAGCTGATAACGCACTTCGTGAAGCACAACAAAATTACCTGAATGCAGTCATTGATTTTCTGAAAGCTGATTTGGAACTTAAAAAGCTAACGGGGTCAATTACTTCAATTAAAAATTAAAAATTACGAATTTAAAATAGATAAAATGAAAAAGATAATTTGGATAATAGCTGGAGTTGCTGTAGTTGGTATGATGATGTTCAAACTTTTAAGCAACAAAAAAACCACCGAAAACAGAATATATCAATACGATAAAGAAAAGCCAATTTCGGTAAGTGTTGATACAATCCGATTACAAAATATTGTTGATGCAGGCAACTATACAGGCACTTTTGAGCCGAATAAGGAAACAAAAATAAGTGCAGACATTCAAGGAAAAATCAATGCGGTTTTGGTAGATGTAGGCAGTTATGTAAGCAAAGGGCAAACACTTATTCAGTTGGATAATTCACTATTGAAACTACAATTGCAAACGGTTGAAGTGCAAATTGAGGGATTGGAAGATGATGTAAAACGATACACCATTTTAACGGAAGCCGATGCCGTTCAAGGTGTACAGTTGGAAAAAGCAAGATTAGGGTTGAAATCGGCAAAAATTCAGAGAGCAACTTTGTTAGAGCAAATCAGCAAAACTTCTATTAAAGCACCTTTTAACGGTATTGTAACTGCCAAACTTAATGAAGAAGGCGGTTTTGCAGCACCGGGAGTTCCGTTGTTGCAAATAACAGACATAAGCACTTTACGCTTTACAGTCAATGTTCCCGAAAATGATTTGGTAAAATTCCAAAACAACCAAACTTACAAAATCAATGCAGATGTTTATCCCGACATTTCACTTTCGGGCAAAGTATCAATGATAGGAAGCAAAGCCAATATGGGCAACAGTTTTCCAATTCAATTTCAAGTTGCAAACACCAAAAATCTAAGTATCAAATCAGGAATGTTTGGGAAAGTTAATCTTTCTGAAAGCGAACAAGAGCAAGGTATTCTTATTCCTGCATCTGCCATTATTGAAGAAAATGGAATTGCAAAAGTTTATGTCATAAAAAACGGAAAAGCCATATTGCAATCTATTACAACTACTAAAACTATTGGAAATAAAACGCTTGTTTCAAGTGGCTTGAAAAAGAACGATATCATCGTTATAAACGGATTTATCAATCTTTTTGACGGAGCAAATATTTCAATTAAAAATTAAGAATTACGAATTAAAAATCTTTGAAATGAAAGAGAATATCATACAACAAAAGAGTTTTGCTTTTGCAATAAGAATGGTGGAACTGTTTAAATATCTGCAAAACGAAAAGAAAGAATTTGTCTTATCCAAACAAATACTTCGTTCCGGAACAAGTATCGGAGCAAACATCGAAGAGTCTATCGGAGGTGCTTCTGATAAAGATTTCTTACATAAATTAACCATCTCCTACAAAGAAGCAAGGGAAACAATTTATTGGTTAAAACTACTTCATGCTACACACTATATTTCAGAAAAGGAATTTAATTCTTTGCACAATGACGCAGAAGAAATATGTAAAATATTGGGCAAAATCCAGATTACTCTCAAGTCCCGTAATTCGTAATTTTTAATTCGTAATTGAACAAGATGAACATCACAGAAATATCAATCAAACGCCCCTCACTGATTATCGTACTTTTCAGCGTGTTTACCCTGTTGGGAATTATCGGCTACAAGAATTTGAGCTATGAACTAATGCCCGATTTTAACCAACCCGTTGTGGTAATTAAAACAGTCTATCCCGGAGCAGAACCCAATGAAGTTGAAACTTCGGTTTCCCGAAAAATTGAAGATGCTCTTTCTAATTTAGAGGGTGTAGATTATTTGGTTACGAAATCATTACCAAATGCGTCCATCATCATTGCCAACCTGAAATACGGAACGGATTTGGACAAAACAATGCAAGATGCTCAACGCTATATTGACAATATCAAAAAGGATTTACCAAAAGATATTCAAAATCCTGTAATGAGCAAGGTGTCGCCAAATGATTTACCGATAATGTCAGTAAGTGCTACAAGCGATTTAAACCCGACTGAATTTTATCAAAAAATGAAGGATGATTATCTGCCTCAAATTCAGAAACTAAAAGGAGTAGCGGAAATTACCATCCTTGGTGGAGAAGAACGGGAAATTCAGGTAAAGGTGGACAAAGATAAATTGAAGCTCTATAAAGTTTCATTGTATCAAGTAGTTGAAGCCATTAACCGTTCGGGAATTGATTTACCTGCCGGAAAAGTTCAAACCGACCAAGAAAACAGTTCAGTGCGTTTAGTGGGGAAATTCAATGACTTGAGTAGCATTCAAAATGTACAAGTTGCAATGCCAATGCCGGGCAGTCCTGTTTATGTGAAAGACATTGCAAATGTGGTGGACGGCATTAAAGAAACAAGCTCTATTAGCAGATACAACGGTAAAAATGGTATCGGGCTTTTAATCAAAAAACAAAGCGATGGTAATGCTGTTGATGTTTCCAAATTAATCAAAGCACAATTTCAAACGATTGAAAAAAACAATTCTTCTAATAAGGTAAAATTTGTGGTTACAGATGACAGTACGGATAATACCATTGCAGCCGTAAATTCAGTTGTGTTCGATTTAATTCTTGCTGTTATTTTGGTTTCTATCGTAATGCTTTTGTTTTTAAGAAGCTACCGAAATTCTTTGATTGTTGCAGTTGCCATTCCTACTTCATTGATTACTGCTTTTGGAACAATGTGGTTGTTGGGTTATACGCTTAATTTGATGACGCTTCTTGCGATGTCTTTGGTAATTGGTGTTTTGGTGGACGATGCCACGGTAGTTTTAGAAAATATTCAACGCCATTTGGATATGGGAAAAGATAAGCGAAAAGCAGCAATGGATGGAAGAATGGAAATCGGCTATTCCGCTTTGTCCATCACTTTGGTGGATGTGGTTGTTTTTGTCCCTATTTTATTTCTACAGGTTTTTGTTGCCGATATGCTCAAACAATTTTCCGTTGTTATTATTGTAACGGTTTTGACGAGTTTGTTGGTTGGATTTACACTGACCCCTTGGTTAGCTTCCCGAATTGGAGAGAAAGAAAACCTCCAACCGACCAATTTTTTCAACCGATTTTTACTTTGGTTTGAACATCAGTTGGATAAATTTATTGCGTGGTATGGCGGTAAATTAGATTGGGTTTTAAAACATAAACTCATTTTTACAGGCTTCGTGATTTTTCTTTTTATTGGAACTGCCGTAATGATGAAACAAGGAATTATCGGTAAAGAACTCATTGCAACGGGAGACCAAGGTAAATTTCGTTTAGGATTAGAATTTGATAAAAATACTTCCATTCAACAAAACAATTTGATTTCAGAAAAAATTGAAACCTACATATTACAACAACCCGAAGTAGCCTCGTTGTTTAGCAATGTTGGCGGGCCAAGTACAGGTATTGGAAGTTTGGGAGTTGGTTCAGCGAATAAATCCGAATTTACTATTCAATTAAAACCAAAAAAGGAAATCAATAATCTTTCCACTGAAAAATTTATGACTGATTTGCGTAGGGATTTACAAGAAAAATTCTCAGGTATTAATTATTCGATAAGTGGTTTGGGTTTAATTCCAAAAACAGCACCCATTGAAATTACATTGAGTGGTTCAGAGCTAAATCAGGTAATGCAAACAGCACAAAATTTAAAATCAGTAATTGAAAAAATTCCCGGTGCAGACAATGTCCGCTTATCTGTTGAAGCAGGAAGTCCAGAGTTTAAAGTGATGCCCGACAGGGATAAAATGCAACGATTAGGTTTGAATACTGCTTATGTAGGAATGAATTTACGTACTGCTTTTTCTGGAAACGATGATGCGAGCCTAACAGAAAATGGGACAGAATATCCTGTACGAGTTTGGTTAGATAAATTCAGTCGTCAAAATTATGATGATATTAATAATTTTAATATTGTTAACCCAATGGGAGTACCGATTGAAGTTTCACAGTTTTCAACGATTGAAAAAGACAATTCTCCCTCATTATTAGAACGAAAAGACCGACAACCAGCCGTTACCTTAACTGCCGATGCCTTGGGTCGTCCTTCTGGAACAGTTGCCGATGAAGTTGTAGCTTATGTAAAAGATAATCCTTTGCCTAATGGCATTGAAATGACTTGGGGAAGCGATATAAAAAGGCAAAACGACAGTTTCGGAGCATTGGGGTCTGTACTGATAATATCATTTATTCTTATTTATCTCATTATGGTTGCTTTGTATGATAGTTATATCTATCCATTTGTAGCCTTATTTGCAATTCCGGTTGCAGCTATTGGTGCGTTTTTAGCCTTGAATTTATCGTTAAGTCATTTAAGTTTATTTGCGTTATTAGGTTTGATTATGTTAATGGGATTAGTAACCAAAAACTCCATTTTAATTGTTGATTTTACCAATCAATTAAAAGCCGAAGGAAAACCGTATCGTCAAGCCATCATTGAAGCTAGCAAAGGTAGAATGCGACCTATTTTAATGACTACTTTATCAATGGCAATCGGAATGTTACCGATAGCATTAGCCACTGGAACATCAGCCGAATGGAAAAACGGATTGGCGTGGGTAATTATCGGAGGTTTACTTTCTTCATTGGTATTAACCATTTTCTTAGTGCCAATGGTGTATTATGTAGTAGATAGAGTGAAGGAGAAATTAAAAATTAAGAATTAAAAATTGTGAATTCAAACTTACCAAAAGGAATTTATGTCGTTAATATTCTTCACGATGAAATTAAAAAAACAGCAACTGAACAAACACTATCAATAAACAAAAAACTCAATACCGACAATGGTTTACAAGGACAGACGACAAGAACCACTGTCTATAACATCGGTTTTGCAAGATAGCGGAAGAAGTGCTTCATTTCAAAAATTTTCGTATCTTTGAAATGTCGGCTTCGCTTCAAAGTTTGTGCTAATAATCCGCTACCTCGCAAAGCTGCCAAACCGTCTAAAAACCATTCAATAACCAACTGTCTCGTCCTGAAAAAAGTTTACACATTTATTTTAATCCTGAATACCGTTTACAGATTATA
>DAOMPL010000089.1:0-5923 GCA_035444785.1 Edaphocola sp.
TCATCCAATGCTGCCGCTTCTTTGCTCACGCCCCTTGGCCAAAGCCTGTCTACCAACATTCTGTAACCATCATGCCCTGTGGGTGGTTCGTATATTCTTTTGATAGTGATGCTGAACATGATTTGTTATTTATTAGGCTTGATGCTATCCTCAACTTTGTTATTCATTTCAATGGCTGTTGTGTCGATGTTTTTAGGGTCTGATTGAAGGTCGTTTAAAAACAACTGCGAACATCCTGCAGGCAGACAGCTGTGCATTCGGAAAGTGTGTAAGAAAAACGTAACCAGGGGGTTAAGGATTTTGATTAAAAACGTACCCCTTACGGGGTATTTTAAACGTGTGTTTTTTCTATTTCCCCCGGGGGATACGAGTATCCTTCCCCTTATTATAAAAATACGAAATAAAATTTTGAAAGCCGAATTTTCATACCACATCTTCGGGTACCTTACCCTTAATATACCTGAATGGGGTAGACTGACAGTGTTAGCCGAGGGGGATTAAGAGCGGCAAAACAAACCATACATTGACTGTGCTTTTCGCGGAGCGTTCAGTCAATGAACACCAAATGTTCTTTTTGTATATACCTCCAAATCCCGCGTACAGCCCTGCTTTAGGCTATGCCATGTTATAGCCAGTGGCTATTGTCGTCCGTCCTTGCATACCATTGTCAATACTAAGTTTCTCTGTCTTTGTCTTGTCGGGTTGTGCGTTGCGTTTTTTATTTTTTTAAAGCGTGGGAGAAAAAATTTTGAAATTCTCTCTCGGGTGGCAAAGGTGGAAGCTCTTTTGCAAGCTTTGGTTTGTGCGTTGGCTTGTGTGGCTTGCAAATGTGCTTGCACCTGTGCGAAGGCTGTTAATATTGTCTATACGCTTTTTCATGTGCTTGTTTAATTTGGTCTGCCAACGATTTAGGTTCAATAACTTTCATGTTGTCACCGAATGAAAGTAGTTCCATAACAAGGTCGTGTGTCAGGCAAAGTTTAAGTTTTATTTTCATTTCTTCGTCATTGTCCACCAATACCTGTTGAGTGTCGTGTAATGGAAGTGTCTTAATATACTTACCTTGAAATGGGTCAAACGATAGAATTATTTCTTGCGGTTCTTCGTCATTTGGACTGATAATTCCAAAGCAGTAACGGTAGCTTTGTTCAATGCTGTAATTGTCGGGATACTGGTATGTTTGATTTGTTATTTCAAGATTTGTCAAGCGGTCAAGTGCAAAACTCTTTATGTTATTGTCTTTGCTGTCTTTAGCCATGATATACCAACGGTTTTTAAATTCTTTCAAAGCATAAGGTTCTACCTTACGTTGGCTTAATTCTTCTTCCCAAAATTTTTGATAAGTGAATTTGATTTGAAGTCTGTTTTTAATGGCATGTAATAAACCATATAAATTCTCTGTTCCTTGTGGTCTGCGTTTTTCCAAATGAATAAATGGTGTTAGGTCTTGTGCGAGGTTCAATGAATTAAACATATCAAACGCCTCGATCATTCTTTGGAAATTCATGTTTTCATTTTCGTTTTGACTGATGAAATAACCTTTTTGAGATTTTGAATACTCAATGTCAATTCCAAAAACATTTCTGATTTCCTTTATATCACGTTGAAGTGTTCGTTTTGAAAAACCTATTTGCAAATTATCATCTTGCATTTGCAGATAATCAAACTGATTTTCAATATAGCTCTGTAATTCCTCATAAGTTGAATACGGTTTTACTTTAAACTTTTTGAGAATTAGCAAGTATCTTGATATGTAGCCTCTTTTTGACATCTAATTGAAAATGTAATCAAGTATTTTTTGAGTTTCTTTTTCTTTACGGAGTAAACATTTTTCCAAATCCCAATTCAAGTATTGAACGGGCTGATTTTTTACAATTGAAAAATTACTTGCAGGATACCTTACAATTTTTATCTCATAAGGATTGTTACTAATTGAGCGATTTATTTCTTGCTCCAAAATCATTAAATTGCCTATTGAGTTAATATTCTCCTGCCATTCACTCCAAATTTCTTCTCTTTTATCTCCGTTGCTATCGTGATAGGACTGAATGTGTTCAATGTCAATTGCAGTTTCAAAAAGAGATTTTTTAATTTTTTCTATTTGGCTTTCATCAGTGGTTTTATAGTCTTCTTCGAGCATGGCGGATAGCCTACAAATTATATCCTTAATTCTGGCATTGTAAGTAATATCACCCTTTAAAGCATGTTCAAAATCTCCCCAACCCTTGTGATTTTCTAGTTTACCGATTTTGTTGTTCAGTAATGACATTACCTCTTCAAATGAACCGTCAATTATTTTCTTAATGAGTGAATATGTGAAACTGTGAACTTCGTTTATTGCTTTTAGAAATCTTATGCTGTATATGATGTAAAGTTTACTTAGTTGCCTTGTAAATAATAACATTTTATTCCAATAGTCGCCCTCGTCCTTAAACTTGTATAAGAATACAAATGTTAACGTCCAATATCTGCTATATCTTGACCACCAAATGAAATTCATAGCACATGCATCTTCGCAAGTTTTATAACTGTTGTTTTCCCATTCATAACGAACTTGAATTATCCTTTCAATGTCTTCAATTGATAAATCAATGTTTTTGACATTGTTTTTGAAATGCTCCCATTGATTGATTTTGAAAATTGTGTCAAATAATCGTTCAAAGAAGGTATCAGTTCCATAGCTGTAAAGTGTAACTGGTAGATTGTATTTTGCAATAAGTATGTTTTGATATATTCCCAAAATACCCCGTATATCAGTAGCATTGTATTTTAGATTAGAGTTGAATTCATCAATCAAATGATAAAGCCTACTAATTTCATCAAATGCCGTTTCGTCCTTTCCTTTCTTATCTCTTAGGTATTCATACATTCTAATCTTGAAAATATCGCCACCGTTCAAATCTAAACCTGTTGTGTTTATGGCATTGAAAATTTGTAATGTTTTTGAAAGTCCAGCTCTAGTTTCAATTACAACAAAATAGACATTACTTAACAAGTGTCTGACAAATTTATCTACATCAAATGGAAGAGGTTTCCCTTCTTCATCTTTGGTTTGTTCTTCAATAAGTTCATTGATTAAGTATGCGTTCTTTAAATAAGGGTTAAGAGTTTCGTCATTGAAAGTCAAATCACTTGTGATAACTTCCTGAAGGTATAACTGTTGTTTTCCGTTATTTACCCTTGTGCTTAACCAATCAAGAGATATTTTGCTAAGTTCCTCGCAACTCGGAAACTTAATTTTAAGAACTTTAATAAATATAAGAATAGTTGTGAGCCTTTGTTGCCCGTCAATTATATCCTGTTCATTATTAATGTTTTTTGTTGACAGTTGCATTGTTCCAATAAACATTGGTTCTTCGTTAGAAATACCATCATTCCCCCAAAACGATGTAAAAATGTCAGAAATGAACTTACGCAGTTGTTCGTCTGTCCATGAATAGGGTCGCTGATAAATAGGTATAACAAACTTGGTTCCATTGTCTAAAATGGTCGCCTTACCTTCTTGGTTGTTATATTTAAGGGTGCAGGTCTTTGCACTTATTGTAAAAGTTTTATCAAGTTCCATAAATAAGAGTGCTATTATTCAAATGTAGATTAAAAAGTTGTGCACAAGCCTTTGCATCACTCAAAGCATCATGATGATTTAACTGGATTTTATATTGCTTACAAAGTGAAGCTAAATTATCTCCGTAAATTTTATAGGTGCAATGTCCAGTAAAATGAGGTGATGAAATTTCATAGTATTCTAAGGTTTGCTTTAAGCAATGGAAGTCAAAAGCAAAGCCGTTATGAGCAACAACATTTTGATTTCTTATGAATGGCTCAATCTGATGCCAAATTTTATCAAAAGTCGGTGAATCTGCGGTTTGTTCGGGATTAATTCCGTGAATATCAATGAAATTATCCCAATAATAATTGTCAGGTGGTTGAACCAAAACAGATAAATGCTCTGTAATTATCTGATTTTTGATACGAACCAAACCAACTTGACAAATGCTCCAACGCTTGCCTTGTGCGGTTTCAAAATCTATAGCAGTGTAGGAACTATGCACTTTTGTAGCTTATTCTTTTAAATTTTTCATCACAGGGTTCAATAAGGCTACCATTTTTTATGGTGAATGTATTACCTGCTGCACCTCTCACAATTTTGTTGCCTTGGCTCATGTATGATATGCGTTTACATTTTTCGTCACACACTTCAATGAGGTTTCCTTATTCTCTTACGTCTGAAATCAGATTTTCTGTTCATATTTTAATGCCGACTCTATTCAGTTCTCGGCTTGCCTGTTATTGTTTATTGCTTGAAATCCTATCGGAGTACTTTTTCTCGCTTGTTGAAAATCTTTTTCGTCTTGGTTGTAAATTGAAGTCAAAGTCATTGGCTTATTGATGTTTGTTTCAAATCCTAATTTATTTGAAAGCTGTTGTGCCTTTTCAACTTCTAATTCTTTAAACTCATACTTTGCAATCAAACGCCCCTTTCGCATTAAAGCACTATCAATTTTTGAAATATCCGTATTGAAGGAACAAATTATTTGAACATTCAAACAATCGGCTAGTAAGCCGTCAGAAATATTCAATAATGCCGAAACTGGAGAACTGCCGTCCTTTTCTCTGTCAACTACGATGTTTTCTGCATCTTCAATTACAAAAATTGAATTTGGATTGTCTATGAGAATGGAAATTAAACTCGGATTTGTAATAGCACTTGCCATATTTGGAGGTAAAAATATTACATCCTTTTTTAATGAAGAAATAAGATAGCGGATATAGGATGTTTTACCCGTTCCAGGCTTACCATGAAGAAGAACTAGCCCCTTATCATTTTTTCTGGAAAGCCTTCGTAAAATCTTTTTATGAATTTCTTTGAAGTCTTCGTTATAGTTGTCTTCAATATTCAGCTTGGGTTTAGTAATTTGCAATGATTTTGTTTCAATTCCTTTCATGCTATTCACAAGCAAAGAAATTTCAGGTTTTTGTTTCTGCTTTCTTTTCTTGAATTTATGAATTGAATTTATAATGGCCTCAACTTTTGAAAGGTCAGTTTTTCGGAATAAAAAGCGAACTATAGAACAGTTTGTGTCGAAGTCAACAATTAAGTCATCATAAAGGAAATAAAAAATATCATCAATTTCCGCCTTCTTGCTTCTGTTAAAATATCGCTTGTCAAAGTAAAAGTCCTTTATTTCTGATTTATAGTTTTCAGAAAACCATAAATTGGCTTTTTGGCAGTCAATGTCAACTTCATGGATAAAATTCGGGATTGAATTAAAGTGAGCAACAAATAAAGTAAACTCATTGAGGTATGAACCTTTCCGTTCTGCAAAAACTTCTGAAAGGGTCATTTTTGCTGATGTCTTAGTAAGTTCAAAAGGTCTGTCAGTTATTGGGCTAAGTGTTAAATTACTTGTTTGCATATTTTCTTTGTTTATAATTTCTGCAACAAAAGTAGAAGCATGAAACGCCAAAGTGTGTCGCTCCAAAAATTTCTTTCTGTGGGTGGGTAAATTTGGCTCTTTTGGTTTTGCGAAGGGGTGGCTTGTGTGTCGGGCAAAACCAAATGTGCCAAATGTGCGGCTGGCGAAAATTGAATTTAAAAAAAAGAGCGGTGGGAAAAATAAAAAAAACTGAAGCGATGGCAATGAGTGTCGGCTTACTCATTTTCCGTTTAAAATACGATCTGTATGTTGGTCACCTGTCAAAATGGTTTGCTTTCTGTTAGTTTAAAGTTGTCTGTTTGTTGTTGTGGTGTCGCCCTTTACACTTACCACACAACAATAAGTTTACCAAAAACACCCAGCCTTAAATGATTGCATTGAACACATCAGTAATCATCAATCAATCAAATCAGAGTTGAAGGTATCACCCTGTCTCAGGTCGCCGGTTTCAAACCCTTTCCTGAACCAGTACATCCTTTGCTCCG
>DAOMPL010000090.1:0-5921 GCA_035444785.1 Edaphocola sp.
GTAAATCATAAGCCGGACTGAGTTTGAAGTCGCCTTGCCTAGTTTCGATCAAAGAAAAATTCTTTAGATGTGCATCACCATTGGAAAAGATATAATTAAAAAGTAGGAGCGAAAATAATTTAGGAGCTTCTACCTTCCATGCTGGAACATATCTTTTTAAGGTTTCAAAAAAATCGAGATAATTTCCTTCGTATTTATAATGTTCACCATCTTTTGCCGGACTTTTTTGGAGCAGTGAAGCAAAATCTTCAACGGCTAGTTTATTTCCTTCTACATCATAATCAAAGCGTTTTGTTAAATAAGCCGGACTTCCATCTTCAAAGAAAACCAATGCATTTTCTGCTGTTTCTATTTTGAAAATTTGCTGTGCTATTTGCATGGTCAGATGTTCGTTGACAGGAGCATATTCAGCATTCTTTGGAAGATCAGAGATGGGTTTTAAAATGTATTGTCCGTGTTCGCCTTCATTAGTGAGGCGAAGCCTGCTTCCTTCAAGAATCAATGAATATTTTTCTTGAAAGCCCGAAATTGAAATATGGGTTTGATTGGTATTGAAAATCTTTTTTTCTTCTGCACTAGAAGGAGAAAGATATGGCAGCATTGGATTCACTTTTTTACCATCGAATAGTCTTTTTATAACCTTCGGACTGTAAGAAGAAAACCCTTCCTCCAAACTACCCGGACAATTCTTTATTTCTAGTTTCATTCTAAATTTTTTGTAAAGTTACCGCTCCAATAGTGTCGTCTTTTGAAGTATGAAGTAATATACTAAAAGCATCATCTTCATCGATTTTATAAGTTCTGCAAACGATTCTTTTATTGCTACCTTCAGGCAATAAATGATAAAAAAAAGGAAATAATGTTTTGGCAGAAAATTCAACTTCTTTTTTTGGCAAGGTAAAACTGATAGAAGGTTTAGAGTCATCAGAAAGCCAGCTCTTATCATATTTAAAATGAAAACTTCCATCATCATTTTGTGTAAGTATTCCTGCAAATTGCCCTTTGTGTAAAACCTTTGCCATTCTCATTATTCAACTTTTTTAATTTGTAATTGAATTTCCAAACCTAGCACATCACATAATTTTTGTAATGTTTCTAAGGTTGGATTCCCCTTTCCACTTTCAAATTGTTTGAGCGTACGCAATCCTACTCCCGAAATTTCGGCTAATGTTTCTTGGGTTACATCAAGCACTTTCCGGCGATCTTTTATTCGTTTTATCAATTCAATTAGTGTCATATACTGCACTTTAGAGCAAAGGTAGTACTTTTTTTGATTCAAATTAAAAATAAGTGTATTAAAATGCACTTTTATCCTAAAACATATTAATAGAAAATAAAAACAGCTAATAAAGTACTATATAAAACACTTTTATATAGAAAATATTAGCTTTTAAGGAAGTGAAGTTAGGATTTGCTTTTGCAATGTGGATTTAAGCTTACATTCAAGTAATAAATGAAATTAAAAGCACAAAAATAAGATAATGAAAAGTAATATTTTTTCAGAGGCTACTGATTCTTCCACCAATGACGTTTTGGATTGGATGTATTTTTTAACTGGAAGCAAACAGTTGGTAAGACAAAATGACTTCGTCTTTCCTGAAAAAATAACGATTACTATTACAAATAGCCAAACAAATAAGGTAAATAGCTGGTATCGAAGAGGAATGGTTATTAGACAAACTAAACGCCAAAATATTGTTTAGAACCCAAAAAAGCAAACTGCATTTGAAAACATTCAAAAAGTTTTCATGGTTAAACAAAGATTTGTATTATTTGATGCATAGCATTCATGAATAGGAAATCAAAATATTAATACATCGAATTTCAATGTATTGCATATCTTTGCAAAGAGATAAGCAATTTTTTTATGCTAAAAAATGATTTTTACAAAGGTAGTATAGAAGCACTCTTGCTACAACTGATAGAACAGGCTGGAGAGACCTATGGCTATGAACTTACTCAAAAAGCATTGGCATATAGCGAAGGGAAACTTAAAATTACAGAAGGTACACTTTACCCTCTTCTACACAAATTAGAAGCCCAAGGCATATTAGAAAGTGAGGTAAAGCCCTATGGAAACCGTAGCCGTAAATATTATCGCCTAACAAAAGAAGGCAAAAAAGAGCAATCGAAAAGTTTAGAACAGTTAAAAGACTTTATGATACAAATGCAACAATTCTTAACCCTAAAACCTTTTAAAAACTTTATTAATCATTGATTTTTTATGGCTAAAGTTATTAGTAAAGAAGAAACTTTAAGTATCCATCAATTTTGTATCCGTCATTGTGTGTATCACTATGATGTTAGGGTTGAATTGGTGGATCATTTGGCATGCAGCATAGAAACTATGTGGGAAGAAAACCCTGAAATCCCTTTTTGGGATGCTTTAAATAAGATCTATCAATCTTATGGGCCTACCGGTTTCAGAAAACTAATGAGTGCCAAGGAAAAAGAAGTAGCCAAAAGTACTCAAAAAGGATTTAAACATTTATTGCTTTCCTTTTTCTATTGGCCCAATATAGTTTTAGTATTTTCATTGATATTATTTTTTATTTATAGCTACCATTCCTTTGCCCAATCAAACCCCGGAGCTGCATTAATTTTCATTTTTTCGGCAATTATACCTATATTTATTTTTGATATTTATATCACTATTTTTTCGGCAAGAAAAAGAAAAAAGATGCACTATTCCTTATTGATACTGCAAGAACCCTCTATTATTACTTTTGGTTTTCTGTTTCAATATCCATTAATATCATTTATTATAGATTTCTTTGGCGATAAAAAAGAAGTCAGAGCAGATTTTACTAACCCTAATATATACTATCTGTATGCCTTTCTAATCATTGCTTACCTTATCTTAGAATTAGCCAGATGGCAGTATGTCAAAGGAATGTTTAAAAAGGCGGCTAAGCTTTATCCACAAGCATTCAAAACGAATAAAAGCTTGCTGTCAACCTTCTAATGGTAGATAGCATCTAATCTTTATTTTTTTGATTAGAATTTATTGTGTTATTTTGAACTTTATTTGGAATAAATCTTCTCATTTAAAACTCATAAATTGACTTATTCAGAAGCAGCAATAAAAGGAGCAGCCTTAGGATTGTTTATGGCAATTTCAGTAGGTCCTACCCTATTTGCAGTTATTAAATACAGTATTCATCATAGTTATAAAGCCGGTATCGCTTTTATATTAGGTGTAAGCTTTAGTGATATTATTTATGTTACTATGGCAAATATTGCCAGTAGTTGGCTTACTTTTTTAGAAGCACATGGCAAAACCGTAGGTTATTTAGGCTCCTTGGTTTTTATTGTTATTGGCCTAATAGGTCTTCTTAAAAAATACAAACCCAAAAAACCGAATAGAGAAAACAAAGCAATGAAAATCAGTAAGAAAGCCTATCTACAAATATGGCTGAGTGGCTTTTTAATGAACTCTTTAAACCCAGGTGTAGTCATCGTTTGGTTAGGAGCAGCAGCTGTCATTGCCGGTCCGGAAGTGAATGCAAGTCATAAAATAACTTTATTTGGGGTTTGTTTAGGATTGGTTTTGAGCATAGATATTTTAAAGGTTTTTCTGGCAGATAAGATAAGACATAAATTAACCCTGAGAAAAATAATGTATATCAACAAAATAAGTGCCGCCTGTATTTTAGGCTTGGGGCTTGTTTTATTGTTTCAGACCTATTTTGATATCGTTAAAGCTGTATAAGAATCTCTTAATTTTTAACATTGACAATAAGTAAAATTGACAATTATCATAGAATAGTATTAATCTATTAGTTAATTTTGCGACGAAAAGCTTTGAATATTATTTCAAGAAAAATTAATTTCAAAAACACACAAAACCAAAGGAAAATATGAGCACACTCAGTAAACTTGCCAACTCTTTAGTAGGTTCTGAAATCGTAAAACTGGGAAATGATATTAATAATAAAATATCTAATGGGGCTAAAATTTACAATTACACTATTGGAGATTTTAACACAGACTTTTTCCCTATACCTGAGTTTTTAAAAGATGAAATCATCAAAGCCTATGAAGAAGGTTTTACCAATTACCCACCAGGTGATGGTCTTTTAAGATTAAGAAAATCAGTAAGTACTTTTGTAAAAAAACATCAGCATGTAGATTATGCCACCAATGAAATTCAAATAGCTTGTGGTGGTCGTCCATTTATCTATACCATTTTCAGAACAATAGTGGATCCCGGAGATAAAGTTATTTACGCTGTACCATCATGGAACAACAACCATTATACTTCAATGTGTGGCGGTATAGCTTGTGAAGTAGCAACAACTCCGGAGAATAACTTTATGCCTACTCCTGAAAGCATTGCTCCACATCTTTCAGATGCTGTTTTACTTTGTTTATGTACGCCACAAAATCCAACAGGTACGGTTATGAGCAAAGAAGATTTAAAAAGCATTTGCGATATGGTGGTTGCAGAAAACAATAGACGAAGTGCTGAACAAAAGAAATTATATGTATTATTTGACCAAATGTACAGCCTGCTCACCTTTAAAGATACAGAACATTATCATCCTGTAGCATTAAATCAGGAGATGAGAGATTACACCATCACACTCGATGGCATGTCTAAATCATTTGCAGGTACAGGTGTTCGTGTTGGATGGGGTTTTGGTCCCGCATCCATAATAGCCAAAATAAAAGCATTAATGAGTCATATTGGCACTTGGGCACCTATGGCAGAACAAGTGGCTACATCTGTATTTTTAGATAATGAAGCAGCTGTAAATGATGCCTTAAAAGTACAAAAAGATAAAATTGAAGAAAGGCTTTGGAAGATTTATGAGAAAATAGAAAATCTAAATAAAAAGGGTTTACCTATTGCAGCCATTCCTCCAATGGCAGCCATTTATATGACCATTAAAATTGACTTAAAAGGAAAATCCTACCAAGAAAAAACTTTTAATCAGCAAGAGGAAGTAACTCAATTCTTAATAGATGAAGTAGGGCTGGCTTTGGTACCCTTCCATTGTTTTGGTGCCGACCCCGAATCACCATGGTATAGAGTGAGTGTAGGCACCTCTAAATTAGAAGATTTGGATATTATCTTTAATAAATTAGAAGATATCTTTAACCAACTAAGGTAATTAATATATTTTACAACCATTACAAATGCCCTATTTCCAAAAAATAGGGCATTTGCCGTATTGTAAGAAAATAATCCCGTGATTATCTTTGCATAAGATTAAAAACAATATATATTATGAGAAAGATTATTAAAATGGGGATTATTACCTTATTAGGAATTTCTATGGTAAGTCTTTTTTCGGCTTGTAAAAAGAACAACACAGGAAAAAATGGTCAGGCAGCAGAAGGAACTATCAATTTTCAGGTAGATGGAACAAATGTAACCACTATGGCTATTACTACAACCGCTACAATCCAATCCAATGCATTATCCATGCAGGGATCTAAAACAGAGGGTTCGCTCACCAAAGCTGTTAGTTTTGTAATATATGGTTATAATGGTGTTGGAACTTACGCTTTTAAAGGAAATGCCATTTCTCCAAGTTTAGCAATATATAGTGAAACCACATTAGATCCTAACAATCCAACTAATCCTGAATCTAGAGCCTGGGTATCGAATGCCATAAATGGTGATGAGGTGGGAGAAATATCAATTTCTGAAGTAACCGCAACACACGTAAAAGGAACATTCCATTTTAAAGGCTTGTCAGATAACCAAACCCAAAAAGAAATTAAAGAAGGATCTTTTAACGTAAGACTACAACAATAAACCTTAAGCTATTATAAACCTACTCCTATAAAAAAGCTACACCTTCTCTTATACCATATAGAAAAATAATTAATCCAATATTGAGTTATTGGATTTTTTGGCTTAATAGACATTTTTTAGGCTCAAATTCTCTGTAAAGCTTATAATCATTAGC
>DAOMPL010000091.1:0-5674 GCA_035444785.1 Edaphocola sp.
ATGAAACTCTTAACTATAAGCACTTTAGCTCAAGTTAACCTGCAACTTGGGTTAAGCCTGACCTTTGTTTTTTCTGTTAAAAGTGCAGCATACAAACAATGCTTTATAATATATTGCCAATATCAATGGAGTAATCCCAAATTGTTTTTTTTCATTAACAATTACCTAAAATAGGACAAAATCGAGGATGTTCCTAAGTTAGTAAGATTTTAATATTTCAACGAAAGTTTTCTTGGAGGTTTTGCATATTTAAGCTGTTTTTGTCGTGCATGAAAATATGCATTTTGCGTTGTAAGATCCAGTAAATCAATCTAATTTTAGTTGTTCTTCAAGCTCTATATAATAAAATTCGATTATTTTTAGATTTTTTCTAAGGTAACATTAAAAATATCCGTCTTTCCTATGGTAAAAGGAACAATAATATTTTTAATCAACTTTCCTTCTTTAAGCCAACAAAACAAAAGAATGTAATCAAGCCCAAGGTCTTTTCATCTGCGGAAATGATTTTGGGCTTTGATGCTTTATAGAATTTCTTTTTAATACCCATTTATTTTCTCTTAAAATTACTTAACTTTGCCCTTCAAATAATAAAAAATAATGTTTGAAAGTCTTAGTGAACGGTTAGACTCCGCCTTTAAACAGTTAAAGGGAGAAGGTAGAATTTCTGAAATAAATATTGCATCAACAGTAAAAGAAATCCGCCGTGCATTGGTGGATGCCGATGTAAATTATAAGATAGCTAAAGAATTTACCGATAAAGTAAAAGACAAAGCTTTAGGAGAAAAGGTATTAACTGCCGTTTCGCCGGGTCAATTAATGGTAAAAATCGTTAAAGATGAGTTGGCCGAATTAATGGGTGGCGAAACCGCTGAAATGGATTTGTCGGGAAAGCCTACTGTTATTTTGATAGCAGGACTTCAAGGTTCCGGTAAAACTACTTTTTCCGGTAAATTAGCCCATTACCTTAAAACCAAAAAAAATAAAAAACCTTTGTTGGTAGCTGCCGATATTTACCGCCCGGCCGCCATCAATCAATTGCATGTCCTAGGGGAGCAAGTTAATGTTCCGGTCTATTCAGAGCCTGAAAATAAAGATGCCGTTAGCATCGCTAAGGCAGCTGTTGCTCATGCCAAAAAAGAAGGCAATCATGTAGTTATCATAGATACAGCGGGTCGCTTGGCAATAGATGAGGTAATGATGACAGAGGTTGCCAATATTAAAGAGGCTGTGCAACCCAATGAAATCCTTTTTGTGGTGGACTCTATGACGGGTCAGGATGCCGTAAATACCGCTAAGGCTTTTAATGATAAATTAGATTTTACAGGTGTTATCCTTACCAAATTGGATGGTGATACTCGTGGTGGTGCGGCTCTTTCTATCAAATACACTGTGGACAAGCCTATTAAGTTTGTCTCTATGGGTGAAAAACTGGATACCTTAGACGTTTTCCATCCGGAGCGTATGGCACAGCGTATATTGGGAATGGGTGATATCGTTTCCTTGGTAGAACGTGCCCAAGACCAATTTGATGAAGAGCAAGCCAAAAAAATTGAGAAAAAAATAAGAGCCAATAAATTTGATTTTGATGACTTTAAAACCCAATTGTTGCAAATCAAAAAAATGGGTAGTATCAAAGATTTATTAGCAATGATTCCGGGTGTAGGCAAAGCCATCAAAGATATTGATATTAGTGATGATGCCTTTAAGGGAATTGAATCGATGATTGACTCTATGACCCCTGAAGAGCGTGCAAATCCTGATATTATTTCGCCGGCTCGTCGTGCCAGAATAGCCAAAGGCTCCGGAAAATCAATGGCTGAAATGAATGCCTTTATGAAACAATTTGATCAAATGCGTCAAATGATGAAGCAAATGAATAAATTTAAAGGTGTGCCGGGTATGGGCGGAATGAATCCATTTGGTAAAGGAGGAGGAATGCCTCAAATGCCTATGGGTGGTGGGATGCCAAATATTTTCGGAAACAAAAAATAATTTTCAAAAGTCAAAATATAAAAATTATTTTGACTTTTATTTTTATAGCAATAAATAATATAGTGAAAAAACAAATTACAGATTTAAACATCGGACTTTTGGGCGGAGGCCAGTTAGGCAGAATGCTACTACAAAAGGCCATTGATTGGAATTTGAAAATTTCAATTTTAGACCCCTCACCGGAAGCTCCTTGTGCCCATTTGGTTGAGAATTTTCAATCGGGAAACTGGAAAGATTTTGAAACCGTATATCAGTTTGGAAAAGGTAAAGACCTTGTTACCATAGAATTTGAAGATGTCAATAGTGATGCTCTTTTGAAGTTGGAAGCAGAAGGCGTAAAGGTTTTTCCACAACCTCGGGTTTTGAAAATTATTCAGGATAAAGGATTGCAGAAAGAATTTTTTGTAAAACACAACATTCCTACTGCTCCTTTTACTTTGGTAGAAAACTCTATGGATATTGCTCAGAGTGGCATCCCTTATCCCTTTTTTCAGAAATTAAGAACCTCGGGTTATGATGGTTATGGGGTAAAAAAAATTAGTTCAGATGAAGATTTGTTAGAAACTTTTAAAGAGCCTTCTTTGATTGAAGAGATGGCAAATTTGAAAAAAGAATTATCGGTTATTGTTTCCCGAAACGAAAAAGGAGAAACGGCTGCTTTCCCGGTTGTGGAAATGGAATTTAACCAAGAGAGCAATATGGTGCAATACCTTTTTGCCCCTGCTCGAATTGAAGAAGAAGTTGCCATAAAAGCTACTGCTATTGCACTACAAGTGATTAATAGCCTAGAAATGGTAGGCTTGTTAGCTGTAGAAATGTTTTACAATAAAGATGGCAGCATTTGGGTGAATGAGGTGGCTCCACGGCCTCATAATAGTGGACATCATACTATAGAAGCCAATATTTGTTCCCAATATGAGCAACATTTAAGGGCTATTTTAAATTTAAAGCCTGGAAATACTATTCCCCTACAATTGGGAGCTATGGTAAACCTTTTAGGTGAAAAAGGTTTTTCAGGTACTCCTATTTATGAAGGTATGAAAGATGTTTTGGCTATGGATGGAGTTTATGTTCATCTTTATGGAAAAGCTACTACCAAGCCTTTCAGAAAGATGGGTCATGTTACTGTTGTCGGCAAAGATCCGGAAGAGGTAATTGCCAATGCAAATTATATTTTTAAAACTTTAAAGGTGAAAGCCTAATTTAAAAAACTAATAAAATGAAAGCCAAAGTTGGTATCATCATGGGAAGCAAAAGCGACTTGCCGGTAATGCAAGAAGCTGCACAGTTTTTAGAAGAACTGGAAATACCATTTGAAATAACGGTAGTTTCTGCACATAGAACTCCCGAAAGAATGTTTGAATATGCCAAAACAGCGCCGGAAAGGGGATTGCAGGTAATAGTTGCCGGTGCCGGAGGTGCTGCACATTTACCGGGTATGGTAGCTTCTATGACTACTTTGCCGGTGATAGGAGTACCTGTAAAATCAAGTAATTCTATTGATGGTTGGGATTCTATTTTGTCTATTCTGCAAATGCCAAGTGGTATTCCTGTTGCCACTGTAGCATTGAATGGTGCTAAGAATGCAGGTATTTTGGCCGCCAAGATTTTGGGTGCTTCTGATGCTGCAATTGCAGGTAAATTGCAAGCTTTTCAGGAAGGATTAACCCAAAAAGTAATGGACACCTTAACCGATTTTGAAAATTTACCTTTTAATTTTCAGGTGAAAAACAATTAATATTATTCTTTAAAAAACTTGCTTTTTGAACTTTGAACATCGGTTTCAAAATAACCATGTTCAAAGTTCAATCATTTTAACCCAAAATTTTCAATGAGTTTTGACCCTTTAAGCATAATCGCACATATATTAAAATTATTATTATACCCACTATCTATTCTTTATGGCATAGGGGTGTGGTTGAGGAATAAGGCCTATAACAATAATTGGTATTCTTCCATAGAATTTGATACCGCTGTCATCGCCGTAGGGAATCTTTCTACAGGAGGCACCGGCAAGAGCCCTCATATTGAATACTTGATAAGGTTATTGCAATATGAATATAAAATAGGAACACAAAGTAGAGGTTATAAAAGAAGAAGTCATGGCTTTTTGTTAGGAGGATTGGACAGTACTGCTTACGACCTGGGGGATGAACCTATGCAATTTAAATTGAAATTCCCGGAGGTAGCCGTTAGTGTATGCGAAGATAGAATGACCGGCATTCCGGAGTTGTTAGCCAAAAGACCTGATGTGGAAGTTGTATTGTTAGATGATGCTTTCCAACATCGCTCCGTGAAAGCCGGTTTGAATATCTTAATAACAGATTTTAATCAACCATTTTATAAAGATTTTATCTTGCCTTTTGGAAATCTGAGAGAACAAAGAAGTAGCTATAAAAGGGCAGATGCTATTATTGTTTCCAAATGTCCGGCTGATATTGAGGAACAGCAAATGCAAACCATCATTCATCAGATTCAACCTTTACCGGAGCAAAAAATATTTTTTAGTAAAATTAAATATGGAAATGTCTTAGATTTTTTTAGTAGAGTAGCTGTTCCTTGGAGTAATTTGGGCAAAGTAGTTTTGGTATGTGGTATTGCAAATCCTGCTCCTATGCTTGAATATGTAAAACAAAGGGTGGGGGATGTTCACTTGTTAAAATATGCCGATCATCATTATTTTACAAGTTATAATATGGAAGAGATAAAGCAAACTTGTGAAAATTGGAAAAATGAAAAACCTGTTATTCTCACTACTGAAAAAGATGCGGTTCGGTTAGCATTAAAAAAAGAGCAATTATTGGAGTGGGAAATTCAGGTTTATGTACTTCCTATCGAAATTGAATTTATTAAGGATAAAGATGTTTTTGACGATATGGTCAAAACTTATGTTCAAAGTGAATCTAAATACTATAAAGAACATGGTTTTGAAGAATTATTGTATTAAAATTGTAAGAAATCCAATATTAATATTATCTTTGCAAACAATAAAATAAAACGAATCATGCCAAAAAAACTTCCTCATACCAAAAAACAAGTTTCTAAATTTGTACTTCATCTTATTGTTTATTTAGTAGCCTCAGTTGCTATGTGGTTTTCTTTAGGGCCTGGTGATTATCCTTGGCCGGCTTGGGTTATTGCTACTTGGGGTTTGATTGTTATTAGCCATGCTTGTACAATATGGTACAATTATGAAGATAGGGGAATGAATGCATTCCATGAGCAATTAAAGAGCTAATTAAAGAATAATATTATTAAGTTATATTCATGAAAAAAATATAGAAAATATATTTTGAAAGTTGGCAGAGCATCATTACCTTTGCCATCTTTTCTAGGGGGAATTAGCTCATTTGGTAGAGCGCTTGCATGGCATGCAAGAGGTGACCGGTTCGATTCCGGTATTCTCCACAAAAAATTAAAGCAGATTAGCAATTGTTAATCTGCTTTTTATTTTAGAAAAATATTCTTCTATTTTATTGAAAATTATAGATTGTTTTTTCTAATATGTTTTTTAATTTTGATGAAAAATGATCATGAAAAACAAGATTATTTTTCAATTGATATTTTCTTTAGCATTATTGTTGGCTTCTTTAAATTCCTTTTCACAGCAATGGGTGGATGGGAAGTATAATTAGGGTTTGCTGTTAAACTCAATGAATTGATATGTAAATTTTTTATAATA
>DAOMPL010000092.1:0-5271 GCA_035444785.1 Edaphocola sp.
TGCCCTGTTGCGATTGTTCGATACGTTTTGTGGGTTTTGAAAAATTGCTACCAACTCTCATATATACGCCACTCCTCACTTTTTTATATCTTCTATATCGCGTTTGTGCGAAGGGCTTTATACTTTATTCGTTTCAAAGATAAATCTTTACTACAAAGAATCCAAACAACTTATTAAACTTTTTTTGTTGATCCCGATTCCCATAGTATTTACCTCGGTGGTCTTGATATTGGAATACCCTAAAGTGCTATGAATGTATGGTTTATTACTCCCCTTTGACTGTTTGAATAGCAAAAAATCACAAGAGATTTAGGCTCTAATTAAGGGCAATACCTACCCTTAGGCAGCTTTTCTGATAAGGACCCAACCTTATTTTTAATTAGAAAAAGCAACCTACCATTATTTGAAAATAGGAAAGCCGACAACAAACGACAACAAACGTTTATTGTCGGTTGTTGTCGGATATTACTCTTATAAAAAGCTGTAGTATCCGAATGGAGTTTGTGTGGACTGGCTTTCATCCTAGGAATTTGATAAATCAGTTATTAAATTGGACAAAAAAATATTATTACTTTGGTTTCCTTATCGATTAAAAGAAAAAAATCAGATTTTCATGCATGGAAAAAATAGTCTAAATGCTTAGAGTCTATCGAGTGATCGAGCGAGGGAGAGATCGAGTGATTTAGAGATCGAGAGGTTAAGAGATTGTTGATTAGGGGATTATTGGGTTTGTTGTTAGGGTGTGAAATTCATCGCAAAGCCACAAGTTGGCTGTCATTCTCCTAGGGCACCTCGACAGAAAATTATCACACAAAAAATTTGGATACTGTTGTCTAAATAGGTAACTTCGCAAGGTGAAACCTATTAGACAAGTTATTGCATACAAAAGATACTTTTTGGATTTCTATGAGAATCAGAAGGAAGATGTCCAAAAGAAGATAGAATGGACTTTGAACCTTTTACAAACCATAGATAGAGTTCCGAAAAAGTATTTTGACCATATTACAGGAACGGAAGGTTTATTTGAGGTTCGTGTTGAACTTGGGAGTAACATTTTTAGAATATTCTCATTTTTTGACAAAGGAAATCTAGTGGTCTTAGCAAACGGTTTCCAAAAGAAAACGCAGAAAACCCCGAAACAAGAAATTGAAAAAGCATTAAAAATAAAAGAGGAATATGAAAACGAGAAACGAAAATAACATTACAACTCTTGCCCAAATCCTCGACCAAAAATACGGTAAACGAGGAGCAAAGAAAAGAGAAAATTGGGAACAGGAATTTGAAGCCTTCCAACTTGGCGTTTTGCTTGAAGAAGCAAGACTAAGACTTGGTATGACCCAAGCAGAACTTGCTGAAAAATGCGGAACCAATAAATCCTACATTTCACGCATAGAAAACAATGCAAGCGACATCAGGCTTTCAACTTTGATGAAGATTATTCAGACAGGGTTTGGGGGGCATTTAAAACTGACCTTACAACTGTAAAAGAAAAGAACCAACAGCCAATAAGTGGTTTGAACGCAAGCAGGGGTGAATTGCATCGTTTGGACTTTTTTGCTATATTTGAAGTTCGGTTCTCGCATCAACAGTAGTGTTAAAATGCCCTGCTTGCGTCAAGCCACAAACCGGAGCATTTTGGCTTTTGCTTGTCTTTTTTCTTTCCTTTTAGGCGAAGCAAAAAAGAAACAACAAAACAATTTGAACTTACTCTTATTGATTGTAGCATCTTATCGTTGATGACTTAAGGTTTGGGGTTAAAATAATAGCAAAACCTATTTATAAGAAAGTGCATCCGGATTATGATAGGGAGGTAAGATAAAAAGAGGAGAAGTTCTTTATGGTTGTATTTGAAAAGAGATTGGATGCTTGCTTGTATCAAGGATTGATAAAGGTATCTCATAAAAAAAGCTATCCATTCAGGATAGCTTTTTTATGTATTACTTTTTGTTAAAACTCATTGACACCATTTACAGTAGTGTATTTCATGGTATATTTTATTCCCGGATTGATATATTTATACACACTATGGCTCATTAAAGCAGCTTCATGAAACCCACAAAGAATTAATTTTAATTTATTGGTATAGGTATTGATATCACCAATGGCCCAAATGCCATCCACGCCGGTAGAGTAATCGTCGGTATTCACCACGATAGCATTTTTCTCAATAGTTAAACCCCAGTTTTCGATAGGTCCTAATTTAGGACTGAGGCCAAATAATGGTATTAAATGATCTGTATGGATAGTAGAAACCTCTTTGGTCTTAGTGTTTTCCATGCTTACACTTTCAAGTTTTTCGTTGCCGGACACTTGGGTAAGGTTGGTGTTTAGCACCAGATTAATTTTTTTCTTTTCAGACAATTCCATAACTTTCGATACAGAATCCGGTGCTGCCCTAAAGCTTTCACTTCTATGTACCAATGTTAATTCAGAAGCGATGTCTGCCAAAAAGATTGCCCAGTCTAAGGCAGAGTCTCCGCCACCTGCAAGCACCACTTTTTGGTTTCTGAAATGTTCAGGGTCTAAAACCATATAGTTGACACCTTTGCCATTCTCAAAACGTTCCAAATCGGCTACCGCTGGTTTTCTGGGTTCAAAAACGCCCAAACCTCCGGCAATCACTACTGCTTTTGCTTCAATCTGAGTACCTAAATTTGTAGTTAATAGAAAGTCGGCATGGCCTCTTCTTTCCACATGCTCTACCCGCTCTCCCAAAGTGAAGGTAGGGAGGAAGGGTTTTGCTTGTTCCATAAGGTTTTCTACCAATTCCTGAGCACCTACAGAGGGAAAGCCGGGAATGTCGTAAATTGGTTTTTTGGGATATATTTCTGATAACTGACCACCTACTTGTGGCAGGTAATCGATTAAGTGGCAACGCATTTTTAATAAGCCGGCTTCAAAAATTGCAAATAGGGCAACTGGTCCTGCTCCAACAATGGCTATATCTGTTTGAATCATCTCTAAAATTTGGGTGCAAAAGTAAACAAATTTTCTGCTCCTTGATTGAAAATATTAAAGATTTGAGTCTTATTTACAGTCTTTTTACAATATTTTATTAAAATTTAACTTAATGGTTAAAACTCATTGTAACATAACTTTAATAACAGTTTCAAAAATCTGTTAAATTTCAGAAAATTGCGAAGTGCTGAAAAATTATTAAATCAATTATGTGTAATATTGCAAAAAAATTGCATGGACGCTATACTTCAATCATTTCAACACCTTTTGGATCCGGATTGGATCATGCAAAATGGTGGTTTATATTTGGTTTTATTGATTTTATTAATAGAAACCGGTATCATCTTTGGTTTTTTCCTTCCCGGGGATCCTTTATTGTTTATCTCTGGTATGGTAATAGCCTCGGCGACAGAAGACCCTACGCCTTTAGGTACCCCGTTTCTTAACCTTATTTTTTGGATGGCCCTGTTTTGTGTTGCCACAATATTAGGTAATAAGTTGGGTTATTGGTTTGGGAAACGGTTTGGCCCTTACCTGTTAAAGCGGGAAGATACTTGGCTGTTTAAGAAGAAACATATCCATGCAGCCCAAGAATTTTATGAAAAAAAGGGTGGCTTTACTATTGCTATTGCTCGCTTTTTACCTATCGTTAGGACATTTGCCCCATTGGTAGCAGGAATGGTGAAGATGGATTTTAAGAAATTTACTTATTATAATATTATGGGCGCCCTTATTTGGGTAGTCAGTATTACAAGTTTGGGTTTTGTTTTAGGTAAAAATGCTTGGGTGAAAGCTAATTTAGAATTTGTTATCATTGGATTAGTTTTGGTGGTTACACTACCCGTAATATTAAAAATGTTTAAGAAAAAAGAAAGAGCAGTAGCTTAAAAATACAGTTGTTTTCATGAAAAATCGGTCTTTTGAGCATCTCAAAAGACCGATTTTTTTATTCAGAAGCTCTTAAATTATTTAAATGAGCATAAAGAACTTGAATGTTTTATCTACAAAAAATATTTTCCTTTTGCAATTTTTTTTGTAGTTTAGCAAAAAGAAATATATGATTTTGCTTCATTGGCTCAATAGTTAGATGTATTGGCTATATATTCCGCTCTTTTGCCAAGTTGTCAAACGGTTAGTCAGAAAACCTTTTGGAAACCCATAATCGTTGGATAGAAAAATGGAAAATAATTTTGCTATACCGCAATTACCTTTAGTCAAAGATACGGTGTGTTCATTTTGGCAGGTTCAAAGATCAAATAATCTACCTTTGAACGAAACAATTGTTCCAAAAGGAGTAATTGAAATAATTTTCATATTTGACACCAGAATAATATCCGCAGAATTAAATAAGCAGCCCCTTGACATTCCACGATGTTTCATTCAAGGTTTTCACACCTATCCTGTGCAACTTCATATAACAGGATCCCAAACTTTCTTTGGCGTGGTTTTGCGTCCAGCTGCAGTACAACATATTTTACATTGCCATCCTAGCCAGTTTACAAACCGTATTATTGATTTAACTTTAATAGATAATTCATTTTATAGCCTATGGCATTGTTTAGGCGAACAAAGTGATTTTAATAGCCGGGTAACTATTTTTACGGAGTGGTTGTTAAAAAGACTGCCTCTACTTACAGATAGAGAAAAGGCATTTAATATTTTTTTAAAAACGCATAGCGACATTCATTTAGAGGTTTCAGGTCTTGCAAGCAGATTGTGTTATTCAACCAAACAACTTTCAAGAAAACTATATGAGCTTACCGGACTAAACACAGAGCAAATTTTACGCTACAAAAAATATTTACACGCAGTGTACCTCATGCACTATTCCGAATTATCACTAACTGAAATAGCTTATAGTTGTCAATTTTCTGATCAATCTCATTTTATCAAAACGTTTAAGCTCCTCAGCCAACTTACACCCAAAGAATACAGGCTGAACAAAAGCAGTATTATAGGACATATATTTGAGAATGTCTATTAAATACAATTTTTCCATTTTCTATAGTTGTATTTTCGTAGAAAAGAAAATATAATATGAAAAGTAAAATTGTATTGTATATTTTAACATGCATCTCTTTTTGCATGATAATTGGAGCAGGTATTTATGAGCATGTTTCTGTATGGGCTGTAGCATTTTCCGAGCCACCAAAATCACTCGCCATGTTTCAAGGGAAATATGCAATCCAACCTGCCTTGTTTTGGAAGTTTATCCACCCACTAACACTTATTTTATTCATTATTACGGTTATATTAAACCCAAACCCTAAAATTTTTAGGTAATAGATATTTTCATTTTTTCTAATAGTGTTT
>DAOMPL010000093.1:0-5203 GCA_035444785.1 Edaphocola sp.
AGATAAACAGAGTTATGCCTGCTATTCCTATTTATCAATCTCAAGGATTTAACCTTAGTTTTTCTCCTACGATAGGATTTGGAAGTAGTGGTTTTACTTTAGGAGGGAGTTTAAATGCGAGTGGGCAAGTGGGTGATTTCGTGTGGTCGGCAAGTGTTGGTGGAGGTTATAATTCGGGTGTAAGTAGTTTGGGAGAAGCTGTTGGTGGTAGTGGTTATTGGAATGCAGGAGGATTTGCAGCTTATGCTAAAAATGGAAAAATATATGGTGGAGGGTTTTCATATAATAGTTTTTTTGGAGGTAAGACCAACCAAGGAATAGGAGCTGCCCATTTGCAGATTGGTGATTTTGGATTAAGATTTGACGAAGATTTTTTTGGTGATAGAAAGGATAGATATAGAACAGGCGGTCTATTAATGACTTATCGAATAAACGATGATATTACATTGGCTTTTGGAGGTAGCATGATGACGGGTAATGCAATAAAAGGCGAAAATTCAATAGATTACTGTGCATCTTGTGGAATAAACGGTACATGGAAAGATGAAGATTTTAATTTAAGAGGAGGTACTATGTATGGAGGAGCGATATATAAAGGACAAAGTTATTTTTATGGAAGTAATAGTGAAAGAAGATTACATAAAATTCAAAATAAGATTCATAGGTCAAGAATTCTAAATTTAGGAACTCCATATTTTAGAAATTTCAACTTCGGGAAAAACAGCTATAGTTATTACGGATCATATCACCCTCATTTTTTATTTTACTAATTATGAAAAAGATTTATTTTATTATAATCCCAATTACGTTTTTTATATTTTTAACTGAAGATGTTATTTCTCAAAAATCTGTAATTATTTATCCTAGAAATGATGGATATTACGTTAATGAATTACTTGTTAAGAATAATAAAAATAGTATTGAAAAAAATATAAATTTTTTTAAATTAAATACTTTTTTTTTCTTTGAAGATAATAGTGTAATGTTTGTTAATTTAGGAATAGTTGATACAGATAGTGCAAATTTTATGAATTTAACCCAAAGGGTTCTGTTAAAAAAATTTTATGGAATAAGTTGGGGTAAATATGAGATAATTGGAGATAAGATAAGTGCGAATTTTTGTTTTCAATTTTTTGTAAGAGGTTTAAGAATGAAATATTTTAAAACATTTTTTGAAGGAACTATTAGTGATGATCATACTATCACCAATTGGACTATGGTAGCTCCCTATCCTAAAGTAAACAAAAGATTGAATGAAAACTTTGAAGATTTAAAAATACCAAAAACTTTAAAATTTTTACCTAACGAAGGAGTAAAAGCTATTCAATCAGAGAATGCATGGATAAACAAGGTTGGGAATTGATAATAACTTCTCCTTATTTTGAAGATTGAATGTTTAAATCTCATGCATATAGCTATTTTGGTGGTTATCATTCACTTTATTTAAATTATTAAACCATGACAAAAGTTATTTTATTTATATTTTGGTTTCTGTGTTTTCCATTTTTTACTAATATTTCACAAACTTTGGATGTTATACCCAAGGAGGCTAAAGAAGGAGAGGTTAATTTTAATGGTTTTTATAGTAGCTGTACTATTATAGATGAAAATTGTAATTGTATGGATGGCAAGGATTATTTCTCTCATCAATTAATTTTTTTCGAAGATGGGAGAATATGTGAAATAATTGGAAAAATGACAGATGTTTATCAATCCTACATGAATATAATAGAGAATAAGTATAATTTGTACAGTTGGGGTACATATTCAATTTATGGTGAAAGGATTTGTGCAACCATAAATTCTTTATATTTTGTAAGGGGACAAAGGTGGAAACATATTAAAACTCATTACGAAGGTGTTTTATTATCTAAAGGTTGCATTGCAAATTGGAAAGTAGTAACTCCTTATCCTAATTTTTTTTATAAGAAATTATCTAAAGAATTGAATGGAGATTTTGAATATGTTTTAACTGATGAATTCTTTACTTATACACACTATCCCAAAGTTTCATTATTAAAAGAATTAATACAATCAAAGAAATAATTATAAAAATAATAAAATGAAACATATTATCACCACCATATTAGGAAAAGAAGACGGAAGCTCTATTAGATATTATGTATTAACAGATTATTTGGGCAGTATTACCCATATCATGAACCACAACGGCAATATAATAGAAGCAAAAAGCTATGATGCTTGGGGTCGCTACCGCAGCCCTGACAATTGGCAGCCTTATGACCCTACCTTTGCAGATATGCAGTTTTACAGAGGCTATACCGGTCATGAGTATATACCGGAGTTTGGCATCATCAATATGAATGGCAGGCTGTATGACCCATTGGTAGGTAGAATGTTTAGCCCTGACCCTTATATCATGGGCAGCGATAATACCCAAGGCTACAACCGTTATACCTATGCTTTAAACAATCCTTTTACTTATACCGACCCGAGTGGGGAAATCGTTTGGTTTGAACCACTTATATACGCAGCTGTAAATGTTACTGTTGATTTAGCGATGAACAATGGGAAAATGAATTTTGGTCAAATTGCTTTTTCAGCAGGTATAGGCGCATTAGGAGGGCTTACGAGTGGTGCTACAAGTGTGGGCGGAGCTTTGTTAGGTGCAGGACTTAGTCAGATAAACAAGGTTATGCCTAGTGTTCATATACCAATAGGTAATAACATATCAATTTCTGCTTCAATAGGTGTTGGTTTTGGGACATCGGGTTTTGCTGCTGGTGCTAACATATCTGGGAGCTATACTAGTGGTGATTTTTCGATGTCTCTTGGTTACGGCGCAGGTGGAGATGGTACTGGTAGTTACTTCGGCTATGGTGGCAGCATGAGGATTGGTGATTTTGGGGTAGGCTACAACCGTACTAGTTATTCGGGTGTTCATAGCCAGGTGATAGGTGGTGTTTCGCTCTCGTATAAAAATGTTTCGTTCCGATTGGAGAATGACTTTTTTGGCGACCGGCACGACCGCTGGCGTTCCAATGCCTTTGAACTCTCTATAGGCAATTTTGTATTTGGCTCAAATTTGTATAATAATGATGTTTGGGACGGTTATTCCTTAGAAAATCCACCTCCAACTGATGACATAGGAATGTTATTAAACAATAGTTGTAATCGTGCTGGAAATAGTGCATGGAAATATGGACAAACCTACTCAAGCCCTTTATGGGTAGGATATAAAGCAAACGGTTCGGTTCATCGTTTTGGGTACAGCCATCCTCTGGTACAAGATAGAACGCAAAATGTAGTACATAAATGGTTTCCTCCAGGACAAACACACTTTTTTAATAAGTACGATAATTTCCGACGAGGAGGTTACAATTACATTGGTTACAATAATCCTTATTCGTTATGGTAGAAATGTTTAAAATAGGGCTATACTTCTTATTTACTTCTATATGCTTTTCATGTAATGGTCAAGTTCCCAATAGAATTAAAAAGAAGTTCAACTATTGTTATGATTCGAAAATAAATTATTCTCAAACTAAAATTAATTTCAATGGATATTATATCATAAAACATAATCCGTACATTATTTCATTTCATGATATGCAAGGCAATAGAAAAGAACGTTCTCAGGATACAACGTTTAATACTATTGTGTTTTTTAAAGACGGTATTTTTACATTAGGGAATACAAAATCTCATCGTGATTATTACGATATGGAATATCTAAAAAGAGTAGAACAGAAAATACAATCTGAATATGAACAATTTTACAATTGGCAATATTGGGGTATTTATAAAATTGTCGGTGATACCATAAAAATGCAATACATTAGTCATCAACCACGATTCAATCCTTATTGGACGTTAATTGAAGTGTGGTATGTAATGATTAATGAAAAAACCTTAAAAACGGTTTATGCTATGGATTATACGCATGACAACAAGGCGGAATTTAAAGAGAATATTGTAACGATAGAATTCATCGAAACTAGTCTTCACTTAAAGTCAGATACTTGGTTGAAGAGGGAAAAATGGTTTTGGTGTGATGAAAAACAGTATAAACAATGGAAACAAAAGCAGAAAAAATAAGATTATGGGTAGGATATAAAGCCAACGGTTCTGTGCATCGTTTTGGATACAGCCATCCTCTGGTACAGGATAGAACGCAAAATGTAGTACATAAATGGTTTCCTCCAGGACGTACCAATTTCTTTAACAAGTACGATTTTTTCCGACGAGGAGGTTATAATTACATCGGCTACAATAATCCTTATTCGTTATGGTAATATTCACTAAAATAAAACTATTCCTTTCGCTTTTTTGTTTATGCTGTTCATGTAGTAGCCAAGTACCTTTGCGAGTGAAGAAGAACTTTACTTTTTGTTATGACAATGCCACAGGATATTCCCATTCAACAATTAAATTGAATGGTTACTATGTGAATATTGAACCATTTGAAAGAGTTCAATATGATAATAAAACTGGGACGAAAATTAGCTCCGTAATAGATACTATCTACAATAACATACTATTTTTTTCAGATGGGGTAGTTGTAATTGGATTTGGTGGCTTAAACTGCGGAAATTGTGAGATTCAAAGTAATAATCAATTTTTGTCAGACATATCACAAAATAAACCAGAAGAAGCAGAATCCTTTTACAATGGGTTTAATTGGGGAATCTACAAAATAGATAGAGATACAGTAAAGCTACAAGTGGTTAATCACCCTCCCAAATTTAATCCTTATTGGCATTTGTTTGAATATTGGTATCTAATAAATAAAGATGGGACGCTGCAACCCATCTACAGTAAAAATTTAATTGATGGCAGGTTATCAAAAAAAAATCAGAGACACCCCCAAACCTATCAATTCATCGAAACCAACCTTCACTTAAAGTCAAATACTTGGTTGAAGAGGGAGAAATGGTTTTGGTGTGATGAAAAACAAATCATCCGAAATATTAATAATAAATTATAAATAAAAACATGAAAAAACTACTCATCACAACATTATTGGCAGCCTTTTTTATAGGCAATGCCAATGCCCAAATCAGCATCAGACCGGAGGTGGGAATGAATAAATCTAAATCGGATATTATTATCCCGGATTCTCTTGCAAAAAACTATAGACCCCATGATTTTCCTGTGATAACAAAGAAAAATGGATTTGATGCCGGTCTTAATATTGATGTTAAACTTTTTAAAGGATTGTCTTTAGAAGCAGGTGCTTTTT
>DAOMPL010000094.1:0-5143 GCA_035444785.1 Edaphocola sp.
GAAATCAGCTGTCCGAAAACAGATTGTCCAAAAAAATGTGTACTTTTATCCATGTAATTTATTTAGTTGTAAATCTAAATTACAAAAAAACGGGAAATCTAAATTAGAAATCCCGTTTTGAATTTTTTTTATCGGACAATAGTGATAAAAAACATAGACAAGAAGAATAAGAAAAAATTTCTATTTTGACTATTTTTTTGACCTATTTGGAAAGTTTATCGCTAAACACGACTTTTTTTATCAAAACGCAACTTTTTTTCGCCAAAAAGGAAAGTAAAATCGCCAAATACGATTTTGAAAGCCCTTGCCGCTGCTACTATCTTTGTACCAACAAAAAGAAGGAAAGGAATTGAAAGGAAAAGAGGCAAAAAGATTTAAGAGCTGAGTGCACGCAGACTTTTTAAAACTCTAAGCCCCCAAACCCCGAAAACCTTAACTCTGATTTTGGAAAACAAATTTTATTAATTAATTTTAACTTTTTATAAAAATGAAAAAAATAAAAATTTCAATTTTAGCTATTACTACTTTTGCATTTACAACTTTTAGTGCTTGTAATAAATCCGAGATTACTAAAAATAAAGCTCAAGAACAAAATTTAAATATAAAAAAGGATAAAGCTGTTGGGTGGATTGCTATTCCAATAATTGTTGGTGGTGCATGGGTTATTATTAAAGCGATTGAAGGTCAGGCAACTACTGTAACTACTACTTCAAAAGATGTTCATGGGAATACCCAAACAACCACAACCACAACTTGTAATGGTTTAGGAGCTTGTGCAAAAACCAATATGGCAACTGTGAATAATAATGGAAGTGCAGGTTCCCCATTAAGTAGTAATTATGATAAAAGTATTTTAGAAGACTATCAAGTACAATTAAAACTTGTCAGAACGGTTGACGGAAAAATTCTTTTAGGAACTGATGAAGTGACCAATGAAAATTTTAATAGATTTTTTTATGCGGATAAGATAAATTATATGTCAACAGGTGATTCTTACATAATAGATAATACTCAAGTATTGGAAAAATTAGGTCTAACAGCTCCTTTATTAATAAATGGAGGAGAATATGATGTGATGACTACTAAGGATGGTGCAAAATATATTCAGGTTGGTAGTATTTAAGTAAAAAGTTTAATGAGGCTGTCTAATAAGATAGACAGTCTCATTTATTAATATTAAATTTTTAAATTTTATGCAAATGAAAACTATTTTTTTGTTGTTGTTTACCTTTTTGGGAGGGTGTAGTGCTAAAACACAGGATTCAACTGCTCCTATTATGAACACTATTGACTTGAAAAATACAATAAAGAGTCAACCAAGAACAATTCTCTTTGTTTGGACTTCTTGGTGTGGTGTTTCTGATGAAATTTTGCAAAATACTTATTTAAAACATCAGGATTCTTTTTTGAAAAACGATATGAATGTAATTTTACTTTGTGGTTCAGCTAATCAGGATCCTATTATTGAAAGTATAAATAGCAATAAAAAATTAAAAGCGTTTTACTTGGAAGGAAGTAATACTTCTATACCTTATTTTAATCGAAAAAATATTGAGAAGACACTAAATGACGTTTTTGACAAAAAATCCATTGAAAAAATTTTCGAAGGAAATTTTGGTATTCCAATTACTTTTATAGTTGACAGTAGTTTAAATGTAATATATCCAAATGCACCACAGAAATTTTCAGAATTAAAACATTTTTATTTTAATTAACCTCAGTCCTTAACTAAGGTTTCATTATCAACGGAATGGAGGAATCTCTAGCAAATTAATGAGATTTCTCGACTACGTTGCACTTCGCTTGAAATGTCGGCGAGCATAATGAGATTTCTCGACTAGATTTTAATATATGCTAAGGAAATCCATTCTTTGTAATCAATTTTCAACAATCGTCTTAAAAATTTTATTGAGAATTTTTGTGAAAGGTACCAACAATTGGTATCTTTGAGTAAAGATTCAAATTATGGCTAAAAACACATCCATATTATTAGGAGATTATTTCGATAACTTCATAAATCAACAAGTTCAATCCGGAAAATTTTCTTCTGCAAGTGAAGTGGTAAGGGCTGCTTTGAGAATGTTTGAATATGAAGAATCTAAGAAAATAGGACTAATCAAAGAGCTAAAGAAAGGAGAAAAATCAGGTTTTGTGGAAGACTTTAATCGGGACACTTTTTTAAACAAGCTTCATCAGAAACATCTTGAAAAATAATGAAGTATAAAATTAGTAATGAAGCTCAAAACGACCTTGAAAATATTTGGCTTTATACTTTTGGAACTTGGTCAAAAGAGCAAGCAGACCGATATTATGACTTGATACTTGATGAAATTGAATTTATAGCTAAAAATCCAAACTCTGGCAAAGATTATAGCCCTATTAGAGAAGGATATTTAAGCTCCAAAGTAAAATCACATTTTATTTTTTACAAAATTAATTCGAAAGAAAATTTTATTGAAATTATTAGAATATTACATCAACAAATGGACATCGAAAATAGGCTGAACGACTGATATTGGCTACTCAAAACAAACAAAATAATAGCTTAAGTGAAAAGTTACTCTTTACTCCTGTAGTTGGTGTTATGGAGATTTCTAGACTGCACTGCACTTTGCTTGAAACGGTGAGGGTATGGGAATTTTTGGATGGGATAAATCTCCAGCCAAAGATTAAACAAGTATTTCTTTTTCGGTTAATTTAATATCTCCATTAGGATAGATGGTTATACATTGATTATTAGCAATACAATAATATTTCAATTTTGTAAAAGCTGTTTCTAAAGGAATATTCAAATGTAGGGCTTCCTTTGAAATGCTACTTGTTTGTGTAAAAGCCTGTTCGGTTGAGTCAGAAAAGTCTTCTTTTATATCGTTAATGATGGCATAAATTTCTTTAAAATCTTTGCCTAAGTTCGATGCTAAAGCTTCTATATGATGTAGATTTAGGAAGCATTTGCCAGTTTCAATTTTTGAATATTGTGAAGGTGTGATATTTAAAAGATCTGCCATTTGACCTTGATTTAATCTATTGTCTAGTCTGAACTTTTTCAATGGTCCGTTTACTATGCTTTGCTTACCCATGGTTGTTTTACTACGTTTTTTTGTTTTGATGTAATTTTTTAGAAAAAACTGAAAAACAACACTTTTCCAATAGATAGGTGCATGCCCCAGTACTTTCTGCAAACTCTGCACATCTAAGGTGCCACCACGCACCTCCCAAGAGCAGCAACAGAAATACATAACAGCATACACCCTTGATGGGCGTAGCTTCTTTGTTATGATATTCTGCTCTTGGGTAACAATGCTAATATGGTGGTTTTTAGATGTTACGAGCCAAATATAACAATGCGAAACTTACGCAATGCGATAAATAAGTTGCAAAGATAATATTATAAAAAACATAGACAAGAAGAATAAGAAAAAATTTCCATTATGACTATTTTTTGACCTATTTGGAATGTTTATCGCCAAACACGACTTTTTTTAGCCAAACACGACTTTTTTTCGCCAAAAAGGAAAGTAAAATCGCCAAATACGATTTTGAAAGCCCTTGCCGCTGCTACTATCTTTGTACCAACAAAAAGAAGGAGAAATACCAATGTCTCAAGAGTGGCCATCATTGAAATATAATTTTTTGAAAACTTTTTGGAAATCAAATTTTATTAAATTAATTTTAAATTTTAAGAAACATGAAAAAAGTAGTATTAAGTGCAATTTGTCTTTTCTCTTTAGCACTAAATTCAAAAGCGAAAGAGATTACCATTGATATCCCACTTCCAACCTTTATTTGGACCACATTTAAAACTTGGGGATTATGTATATCTTTGCTTCTAAAAAGGGTTGGATTATTTAGGGTTTATTTCCAATTTTTTGCCTCAAGGCATTTTGGAACATTTTGAGATAACGGAACTTAAAGAATTGGGTGTTTTGAAAACAAAGACCAATTGTTTTTTTATTTATTTAGAGGAAAAAAACGAGCTTCCTGATGGCTATGAAAAAGGCTTGTATGAATCTAAAGGTTTTTATGAAGAGAAGACGATTCAGGATTTCCCAGTTAGAGGAAAGCCTCTTTACCTCGTAGTTAAACGTAGGCGTTGGCGATTAAAATCTGACCCCGGAACTATTATCAAAAGTGATTATAGCTTTATTGCAGAAGGCGTTAAACTGACACAAGAAGTGGCAGATTTTTTAAAAGGTACAGGTAGAGACCGGAGTAGATACGATGAGTAATATTGCTAGTTATTTTGGCATTGAGGCTCAAAATTTACGAAGATATTACAAGCATAAGAGTAGTAGTTTTCACCAATGGGAACAAAAAAAACATTGCGACACCTATCTTTTGTATCCTGAAAACATAGGTCCTTATTTAAGTATTGATGAAACCAGCCTCTCCAAAGGAGAAATTTATACTTATGTAACCAATAAAGAAGCCAAGGGTAAAAAAGGCACTATTGTAGCTGTTGTTAAAGGGAAACTAAGTGCAGATATTATAGGAATATTGCAAAAAATACCCTTAGAAAAACGAAAAGAAGTAAAAGAAGTAACTTTAGATATGGCCAATAATATGGCTTACGCCGTAAAAATATCATTCCCCGAAGCCATGCTAACCACTGATCATTTTCATGTTATAAAATTAGGGATGGAAGCATTGCAACATGTACGTATTAAATATCGTTGGGGGCAATGGATACCGAGAATCAAGCCATCAAAGCTGCTAAGGAAAAAGGAATCAAATACCAACCCTATTTATTAGAAAATGAAGATACATTATTGCAATTGTTGGCAAGGTTCAGATACATTATTGCAAAAAAACCAAATGATTGGACTGATAATCAGAAGAAAAGAGCAATATTATTGTTTGCCCAATATCCTTTATTAGAACAAGCATACAACCATATCTTATGGCTAAGAAATATTTACACTAACAAATGCAAAGAAGCAGCAAGGATAGAATTTATCAAATGGTTGGAGAAAACAAAAACATTAGATATAAAAGAGTTCAATACAGTAGCCAATACAATAGAAGCTAAAATGGAAACTATTCTAAACTATTTTGTAAATAGAAATACAAACGCAAATGCAGAATATTTTAACCCAAGTTGCAGGTTAACTTGAGCTAAAGTGCTTATAGTTAAGAGTTTCAT
>DAOMPL010000095.1:0-4732 GCA_035444785.1 Edaphocola sp.
AATGCCTATAAGTAAAGGGAAATTAAAATTTTAGGGGGAAATTTTGAGGAAACTCCAGTGAAATTTGGTTACTTTTCATTAAATGTTTATAATATTTATTTACTCGTTGTTTTTGGGATATATTCCTATTACCTAAAATTAACTTACTATAATCATTAATCAACTCATCTGATGAGTTATAATTATAACCAACAAAGTTAAAGAAGTTTTTGATTTTTTGTATTAGTCGTTTAAGGGAACTTCTAAAAATTAATTCTTTGATATTAAATTGATTATACTTACATTTGCATGATGAAATTGATCGAAATACAAAACTATAAAACTACAGGAAAAAAAGAATTATTTGATGAACACGAAACAATAGAAAAGCTATCTTCAATAGGAAATCCTTTAGAGCGATTAAGCTTGGTTATCGATTTCGAAATGTTTCGCACTACTTTAGATAATGGGATGTTGAATGCTGACAAGAAAAGTAATGCAGGTGCAAAACCGTTTGACTTAGTGAGCTATGCTCGCAACCTTCAAAAAATGATTATCAATCATTTTTTGAAGGTTGTGCTTAAGATTTTGATTATTCAAAGGTATTATGGTTTGGCAGACAAGCAAATAGAATATCAGATTCTTAACAGGCTTAGCTTAAAAAAGTTTTTAGGTTTGGAAAGTAGCGATAAAGTGCCTGATGAAAAGACAGTTTGATTTTTAGAGAAACCTTAACTATAAAAGGAATTATAGAAAATATTTTTGAAGAGTTTACCCAATTTTTAGAAAAAAAAGAGCTTATTGTAAATGAAGAGAAGTTGATAGATACCAGTATTACGATAGCTACCCCACCAACGTAATACCAAAGAGGAAAATAAGATGATAAAAGAAGGCAGAGGCGATGAATTAGGGAATAAGAAGCCGAAGAAAAAACGACACAAGAATATAGATGCCCATTGGACGAAGAAAAATGGTGAAATCTTTTATGGTTACAAGAATCATGCAAAAGTTGATGCTATGAGTAAATTTATTGACAATTATGTGGTTACAGATGCCTCTGTACACGACTCACAAGCATTAGATATACTTTTAACAGAAAAAGACAAAGGTAAGGCATTATATGCCGATAGTGCTTATACCGGAGAAGATCAAGAAAAAACCATAAAGAGGCATGAGCTTATAAACAAAGTTCACGAAAAAGGTTATCGAAATAAGCCCTTAACAGAAGAACAAAAGCAAAATAACAAAAGTAAATCAAAAGTTAGGGCAAGGGTAGAGCCTAAAAAATGTCCACTTAAACCAATCGTCTAAAAAATAGCCTAATTTTTGTCCATTACACCTTAAATGATTTTTTAGAACCCACCTTAAGTTGCTATTTTTAAAATACCTTCTTAAAATCATCCAAATAAAGAAACCTATTTCCTCCTTAAAACTTCATCCTCTGAATCCTGACAGCATTTAAAATGGCTAATAGTGCCACCCCAACATCTGCAAAAACGGCTTCCCACATGGTGGCTAAACCGCCAACACCTAAAATCAACACTAATAATTTTACGAAAAATGCCATACCAATATTTTGCCAAACTATCTTTTTTGTGGCCTTACCAATTTTAATGGCGATGGCTATTTTGCTGGGTTTATCATCCTGAATTACCACATCTGCTGTTTCTATGGTAGCATCACTACCTAAACCACCCATAGCTATACCCACATCACTCAAAGCCACAACCGGAGCATCATTCACGCCATCTCCTACGAAGGCTACAATTTCATTTCGGGCTTTGATTGCTTGAACTTTACGCACTTTATCTTCTGGCAATAAATCTCCAAAGAAATAATCAATACCTAGTTTTTTTGCAACTTCTTCTACTACTGCCTGCTTGTCTCCACTCAACATTGTAGTCTTTACATGAGTCGCTTTTAATGAGCGGACAGCAGGAGAAGCATCTTCTTTAATTTCATCGAAAATGGTCAAGTATCCCACAAATTTTTTATCATAAGCTATTGCAATCAAAGTAGTGCTCACCTCTTGATGTTGAACATTATAAGTAATTTTATTATCATCCAATAATTTAAAATTTCCTACTAATAGTTCCTTACCTTGATAAATACCTTTCAATCCCTTACCAGCTATTTCTTCGGTTTTATCAAAAATGATTTCAGTATCTACTTTACCCACATAATCATGTATAGCGGATGCAACCGGATGTGTGCTCAAATTTTCTAAAGCATTCACCCTCCTCAATATTTCGTCTTTATTGAAGCCTTCCTGAAGATTTATTTCCTGAACTTTGAAAACGCCATGGGTCAAAGTTCCGGTTTTATCCATTACGACATGTTGAATATTGGCAATGACATCCAAAAAACTACTCCCTTTAAACAAAATACCATTACGGCTGGCTGCCCCTATCCCACCAAAATAGCCCAAAGGAATAGAAATCACCAATGCACAAGGGCAGGAAATTACCAAGAAAATCAAGGAACGATACAGCCAATCTTTAAAAACATAATGGGTCTCCCAGAAATAAGGCAACAAGCAAATAAGAATTGCAGCCCCCACAACAATAGGGGTATATATTCGGGCAAATTTTCGAATAAATAATTCTGTAGGTGCCTTTTGTGCAGAAGCGTTTTGAACTAAATCTAAAATTTTACTTAATTTACTATCCTCAAAAACTGTAGTAACCTCAACCCTACTCACGGTGTTCAAATTGATCATTCCTGCCAAAACAACATCTCCTTTCTTCTTGGTATCGGGAACGCTCTCTCCGGTTAATGCAGCTGTATTAAAAGAGCCACTTTCAGATATTAAAACACCATCCAAGGCCAATTTCTCACCGGGTTTTAATTGTAGAACAGCTCCTATCCCAACTTCTGCGGCTTTAATGATTTTACTTTGCCCATTTTCAATTAAGGTAACTTCATCCGGTCTTTGATCTAAGAGATTTTTTATACTGCTTTTTGCATTGCTTACAGCCATTGTCTGAAAAATTTCACCAATGGCATAAAACAACATCACTGTTACTGCTTCAGGATATTCCCCTATGGCAAAAGCTCCTATGGTGGCTATGCCCATCAGAAAAAATTCTGAAAACCAATCGCCTTTTAAAATACTTTCCCAAGCTTCTTTCAAAACAGGGACACCAACCTGGATATAGGCAAGCACAAACCAAACTACCTTCACCCAACCATGAAACCAATCATTTGGTATCCATTTATCCAAAGCAATCCCCGACAGCAACAATGCAAAACTAATAATTGAAGGAATAAACATTTTGAAACCCTTCTCTTCTGAATGATGCTCGTGGTTATGGTCATGTGAATGTTCATGGCCTTGCTCATGATGGTGTTCTTGATGCTTCTTGGCAGCTGCCTTTATATTCATAGCATCTACCTGCTGATTGATTCTCGCTTCTTTCTGACAGCAGGTCATTCTGCCTTGACTATCATAAGTATGTTGATGTCCCATAACCTTTTCTTTAATGAGAGTGTTCACCACTATTGGTCAATACCGAATTGATAAAGAATGCCCCTTTGGTAACTACTTGAGCATCCTTTGGAATATCTTTAATCAAAGTAATACCGGTATAACCTAAGTCTGAAACTCCTTTTAATACTTCAATTTTTTCAAATGCGGTTTTAGACTCCTCATGACTGTGATTATCTCCCTGCTTATGAGTATGCGGTTCATTTTCGTGTTGATGCTCTGTTTTCACTTCTTTAGATTTAATAAAGATATAAAATTTCCCTTCCGACTCTACAATTGCATCTTTAGGTACTGCCTGAGTCATTGCATTACTTAAATTTACCACTGCACTAATATTCATTCCATCAATAAGTCCCGATTTATTCCCTTTTACCTTTGCATGAACCGGTATCGTTTTACTGTCATTTTCAAATGCCATTCCGATACTAAAAATCTCTGCTTCATACGTTTTTACAGGATTATTGGTTAAGGTGAAAGTAATGGTTTGTCCAATATTTAATAAAGGTAAGTCTTTTTCAAATACTTGCAAATCTAAATGTATCGCCCCATTATCAACAATTTCAATTACAGGTGTGGACACATCTACATAACTTCCAATTTGTGCAAAAACCTTACTCACAGCTCCACTAATCGGACTGGTTACCACTAAAGAAGATCGTAGATTTTTTGAATTGATAGCTGCAGGATTAACGCCCATCAATCTTATCTGTTGTTGCAAAGAGGCTTTTCTTGCCTGCAGTGCCTTTACCTCGGCAGTAGCATTCTGAAGATTTTTTGCGGCACCGGCATTTCCCTCAAATAATTCTTTTTGCCTTTGATATTCTTGATGAGCAAAGGTCATTTTACTGTTAATACTTAAATATTCTTCTTGCACTTGTAGAAATTCAGGATTTGCAATAGTGGCGATCACCTGACCTTTTCTCACATAACTCCCCAGCTGCACTTTTAAGGTTTGCACCACACCTCCATACAGAGAAGTAGCATTTGCCTTATGGTCATTGGGAACGCTTAATGTTCCGTTGGCTTTTATGGTAGCTGTAAGATTTTTTTCTTCTATTTTTCCATAAGAAATACCTATCGTCTTCAATTGCTCCGACGTAAGATTGGCAATATTAGAAGTCTCACCTTCTTCATGGCTATGGCCGTCGTGTGCACCATGACCATGTTCTGATTTGTTTTTATTATTAGAGGAACAACTTTGAAGTAGTCCAAGTGTCAATAATAAAATTATAAAGATTTTTGTCTTATTTATCATTATCTTCAAAT
>DAOMPL010000096.1:0-4525 GCA_035444785.1 Edaphocola sp.
TAGCTATATTTCTTTAAAAACTTTTTGGTCTATTTAAAATTTCATTTTCGTATAAGGTGGCCGTGTGCTTAGGATTTCAAGACTATTCACAATTGATAAGGGATTACGGCGATAAGGAAAGCAAGGTCATCCAAAATACCGTGGGTAATATTTTTTCCGGTCAGGTAGTGGGCGAAACAGCTAAGAATCTAAGTGAACGCTTTGGAAAAGTGTTGCAGAAAAGGCAAAGCATGACTATCAACCGTAATGACAAATCTACTTCTATATCCACCCAATTGGACAGCCTTATTCCGGCTTCCAAAATATCTACGTTGACACAGGGAATGTTCGTGGGGTCTGTTTCAGATAATTTTGATGAGCGTATCGAGCAGAAAATATTTCATGCTGAAATCGTGGTGGATAACGAAAAGGTTTCTGCCGAAACCAAAGCCTATAAGAAGATACCGCAGATATTATCCTTTGCCGATGAAAACGGCAACGACAATATGAAACAGGTCATTGAAGCCAATTACAGGCAGGTCAAAGCGGACGTTGTTCATATTGTGGAAAGCGAAATGGAGCGGATTAAGAACGACCCCGATTTACAGCATTTGATACAGTAGGGGTAAATTACAGTTTGATAAATCGGACATTATATAATTATGTCCGGTTTATTATTTGTCTTTAACCTATAAAATATCTAACAAATCATTTTTAGAAAGACTATTAAAAAAGGAATTGTCCGTTGTGATTAAATCTTGTGCCAGTTTACTTTTTTTCTTTTGCATATTCATAATCTTTTCTTCGACTGTATTCTTGCATATTAAGCGTACTGCAACTACATTTTTGGTTTGGCCAATTCTATAACTTCTATCAATAGCTTGGTTTTCTGATGCTGGATTCCACCATGGGTCAACGAGATAGACATAATCTGCCTCGGTTAAGTTGAGACCCACGCCTCCTGCTTTCAGACTGATAAGGAAGACACGTACATTTTCATTAGTTTGGAAGTTTTGAACCTTAGCCCCTCTGTCCTTTGTCTGACCTGTCAAATATTCAAAAGGAATATTTCGTGCAATAAGTTCAGCTTTAATTAGGTCAAGCATCCCGACAAATTGAGAGAATACCAGTATTTTATGTTCCTTGGATTTATTTTCAATCTGTTCTGTCAATACTTCAATTTTTACCGCATTATCTCCCGAATGTCCCTCCTTTAGTAATACAGGCGAATTACATATCTGTCTCAATTTAGTAAGACCCGTCAGAACGTGCATACTGTTCTTATGGATCTCTTCATCGTTCGTTGCTGATATAAATTCACGTAATTCACGCTCATAGGTATCATATACCTTGCGTTGTTCAATATTCATATCGCAGTAAATAACCATTTCTGTTTTTTCGGGAAGTTCTTTGGCTACTTGCTTTTTTGTTCTTCGGAGTATAAAAGGTTTAATTTTCCGTTGCAGTTCCAAAGCCCTCTTGCTGTATTCAAATTTGTCAATCGGCACGGCATAAATATCTTTAAAATGTTGCTTGCTTCCCAATAACCCAGGGCAGGCAAATGAAAGTTGTCCGTATAAATCAAAGGTGTTATTTTCTATCGGAGTACCCGTCAGTACAATTTTATTTCGGGACTGTAATAATCTTGCCGACTTGTAGCGCTCCGAATTGGGATTTTTGATAGCTTGCGATTCGTCTAAAAAAACATAATTAAATCTCATGGTTTTCAGAAAGCGAATGTCAGAAAGCAACATTCCATAACTTGTCAATATGACCTCATATTCGTGCATATTTTCTATACTTTTTTCCCTTTCAGCTCCATAATGAAGCAAGACTCTTATAGATGGAGCAAACTTTGCTATTTCTTCCTGCCAGTTAAACAATAGAGAGGTTGGAACAACAACAAGATTAGATGTATGACCGTATTTTTGTCTTTGCGAAAGGATAAATGCAATGATTTGAAGCGTTTTTCCAAGTCCCATGTCATCCGCAAGACACCCGCCAAAATTGAAACCGTCAAGAAAGTTAAGCCAATTAAGTCCCTCTCTTTGATAATCTCTTAATACTGCTTTTAAATCGGGAGATACGGCAATGTCTGGCATTTTACTAACTTTAATAAATTTCTCATTATACCTATCAATCTCATGCCGTACCTCTGCACTCAAGACTTCTTTTTCAAACAAATCTGATATTTCGGAAAAATTGATTTTAGGAATGGCGAGTATATCTTCATCAATTTCACCAACCTGAAAATATCGTGAGATTTTTTCTATCCACTCATCGGGTAAAATACCCTGTGTTCCATCATCCAATCTGACAAACTTACTTTTATTGCGGATAGCACGATGTACCTGCTTCAATGTTGCCTTTTTTCGTCCGAACCGAACTTTTAATTTAGCATTGAACCAGTCAATACCACTGTTTACTTCGATACTTATTTTTGCTCTGTGCGGATTGAGTTTGTTATCTTTTATTTCATTAAACCCAAGAATGGTTATACCATCACTACGCCATATTTCAAAGGCATTTAGAAACCATTTGTCATCTAAGAACTTGTCTTTATGCAAATAGAAATATTCGTGTCCTTCAATCTGTTCTTTAAAATCGTCGTGTTGTTCCAATACCATTGAGGTAAGCCGTATTTCAGCTTCGTTATCACGTTCAATTTTAAATTGGTTTCCATTTTGGTCTGTATCAAAAACCTGCTTTCGGGAATAAACGGGAATTTCAATGTCTCCATACTTCATTATCGGCGTAATAGATATAAAATTTCCTTCCTGATGCAGATAAATAATGCGTTCTGTCTTGTATTCTTTCTCCGCCAATTGTGCAGGAGTTGCTGGACGTATATACCTGTAATTTATATGAATAAGCTGTTCTAATGGTGCAAGTATGGATTGTAGAAATTCATTATATTTTGTACCATGTATCAATAGAACTTCATTTTTTTCCTTAAAGAATTTAATGATCCGTAACATGTCGGGATTGTCTATCAAGTGGAATGCTTGATGATGATAAACAAAATATTCATTTCTGATAACAACATTCTTAAACGAAAGCCTAATATCATTAAAAACCAGTTCTCCAGTTATTTCAAAGAAAGGTTCCTTTTTAAAAACGGTAAGCTGTACCTCCGCTTTCAAAATTTCTAAACCAACAGGAAGCAACGATTTAGCAGAAATTGTTTCTGAAACATTTCTATCATGGTAATACACCTCCAACTCTAACGGATTTTTTACAATCAGCTTTAATGCTTCGAGGTCTGTGTCTATGCTATCTTCGTTGTATTTATTCTGAAAGCTAACAATAGCTGTATAGAATTTGATTTCTAATGGATTCTCAGCTTTCCAGATAAGTTGCATTGGTTCAATATTGTTGACTGGATTTTTTATTTTACCTGATTGCGTAATATCTGCCTCCATCAACAGAAAGCTTAGCTGATTGTAGTAACGATGTCTACTAATGACCAATATTTGCCTTTTATCCGTGTCTTTTACGGCAAGTTTTTTAACAACCGATTTCCGCTGGGGAACGAGACTGTTTTTTAGTACCTGCTCATCAAATTGAAGTAGCTCTTTTACTTTTGGTTCAATATGTAACCTACTATCCGAATAACTCAAATGAAAGTAAGCATCTAAATTCGGTTCGCTTTCCAATCCATACCCCTTAGCAGATTGTAATAAAACTTTATGCCTAAAGAGATTATCAAAGAAAATACGAAAATTTCTTTGTTCAATCACACAATGTATAACTTCTGCCTGATGCTCACATAATTTTGGTGTATTATTGCCACAAGAACACGATGATATAAGTGAGTTTCTCAATTGGCTCACGGCGACTTTTGGAACCCCAACTACAGAAGCTGTTTTGGTAAACACTCCAGCATTGAGTTCGAGAGAGATTGGAAAGATACTTCCAAAATCTTTCTTGTCCATGAAATTTGCGTTTTGGGTATGCTTTAACAGATCGTACACCGAAAGTATACTGATATTTGTATCGGATAATATATACTCTTTTGGTAACGCCATAAGTAATTTACAAATATTGATATAGAATAATTGAACAAAGTTCCTAAAAAAAATAGAGAGAGAAGTAAAGAAATAGGGGGATTAATAGGACAAATCACGGAATGCTTCTTTACCATAGCCCTTACAGGGCTATGGTAAAGAAGCTACACTGACCAGATATTCGGTGATAAGAAATTGAGATTCCTCTGCGAATTGCTGAAATTCTTCTATAAAAGCTTTTATTTTGTCATCCTTTTCTACTGTTTGGTACATAGATTCGAGGCTGACAATATCTATAATTTCGATATAATCATAAGGAGATTCTAAGGTTTCATTTCCCAAGACACCAATAGTGCGTAACACTTTAAAACTTTTGTGAGAAGATAGCGTAATGTTATATTTCGCCACTTTTTCTTCAAACGCTTCAAACGCTGAACGATCTATATCTTTTTTAAGTTTGACAAAAACCAAAATAACTTTTTCCATAATTAGGGTTTGCTGTTAAACTCAATGAATTGATATGTAAATTTTTTATAATA
>DAOMPL010000097.1:0-4068 GCA_035444785.1 Edaphocola sp.
TGGGTAATACTGCCCAAATAATCTGTTAATACATAATATCTAATAGAGCTTCCGTTTTCTTTTCCTAATATGGTGGTGATAAATCCGTTTTCATTAGTAATATAAATGTATTCTTTAACCGATCCAATCAATAATAATTTTTTCATGTTTCATTTAAAATTTAACTTTAATATTTCGGACGATTTATTTTGAAACTCCGGGCAATCTGCTGGGAATACATCACCCCTGAATAGATAATTGAAAATATTATTTTTAAAAATTATTTTCCCCAATATATTTTGAGATAAATATTTATGATAATCATGAAGAACGATTTCTTTATTAGCAGTATCTAAAATATACAATTTATTGTTTCGAACACACCAAAACCGAAATGTTCCATTAATTTCAAATACAAAATCATCGGGATTTCTTTTAATAAAATCGTATATTTGAAAAAAAACAATATAATCGTTGTTTGAAAAAAAACCTTTTGATACTTTAGGATGATAATTCATACTGAAAGAAGAATAACCATAATTTCCAAATCTGGTAAGTCCAAAACGAGTATAAGTAACTTTTGTCTTTTCAAATAATTTTTTAGGTTTAAACTTAGTAGATTCCATGACAAATTCCTTTGAATGTTCATTAAGGTATTTTATGTTTTTTTTATTTATCATTTCATTTTTTTGCCAAATATTTTTAAATGATATTATTTTATCAAAATCTATATAACTAATAAAACTTCTATCACAAGAAAACGAATCCGTCTTTTTCAAATCAAAGTTTGGGATATTAATAATTTGTTTCTCAATATAAAAATAGTCGTTTTTGGAGAAACTCAAATGAATAGAAAGAGTATCTTCACCAAAAGTATTATTTACTATTACTTTTGAAACAAACATTAAACAAATCAATATTTTTCTTAGCATTGTTTTTAATGGTTTAGTAGTATTTGGAAAAAACATTTCTTTCAACTAATTAATAACAGTGAACAAATATATTATTTCAACTTTATATCAATAAATTCAGAAGTTTTATTTTTGTAGCTTGAACAATTAGTGTGCAAGTCAATACTTCTTAAAATTTCATCATTAGAACCAACAGCTTTTATACCTTTTTGAAATAAATTATTATAATAATCACTAAGGAAAACACCTTTTTTATTAATGTCCAAAATGTATAATTTATTATTATGAACACACCAATAAGGATCCGCTTCATTAAGTTTAAAAACAAAATCATCCGGGTTGTTAATAATATAATTATAAATATGAATAAATGTTATTTTTTTTGCCTTCCTATATGGATATTCCTCCCGATAGGTTGACATATATTCTATATTATTATAGGCTGTATTAAAACTAATACGATCAATTATGAAAGTATTCTTGTTGATATTAGAATGATATGCTTCACAATTAAAAGTATTATCTTTAGATTTCCCATTAATCTTTTCTATCCTTCTTGAAAATAATGTTTTATCCATTAAATAAATATTGTTAAATCCTATTATTTTTTCAAAATCAAAATTTTCAAAAAGGTATTTAGCACAAAAGAAAGTATCTGTTCTTTTTAAATCAAAAATAGGAATATTGATTATTTTCTTTTCAATATCTAAATAATCTTTTTTACTCAAGTTAAGAGTAATAGTTAAAGTGTCTTTAGCAAATGTATTATTTGGGGCTATCCCTAAAACAACACAAAACAAGTAATTAAAAAGTCTTCTTAGCATATTATTTAATTTTAAAAAGTCTATAAATTCCATTAATTCTATTATATAGATTTTTATCAAATCTTATGATATTTTTAAAATTAGGATCATAAACTCTTATTATTGTTTTATTATCCCAAATTTTTATACTTTTTATTCCTACATAGTTAAGCCTTAAAAAGCAAATTTACTATTTTTTTGGATTAATAAAAGGCAGGAAAACAGATAAAACATTTTTTGTAAAAAGTGCCAAAAAGATGATTTCCATTTATTGATCATCCTTTTGAAGTTAAATGCTGCTGCAGCAAGCATAATATTGATATTATCGCCCACGACTCCCTTGTAAAAGTTACGATTGAGTCGATGATCTGATTTAATATGCCCAATTATAGGTTCGATGGCTGCTCTTTTTTTGTGAGCGGTACTCCGTTTCTTGCGTTTGTAATAGCTATCTGATTTTTTGGGTGTGGAAGGAATTAAAATCTCTGTTATTCCTATTTGTTTTTTACCTCGGTATCCTCTGTCCACTTTTGCTTTTTTAGGTGCTTTGCCCCTTAGTCGTTCTACCTGATCCAAAACAGAGGGTAGTGTGTGCCCATCGTATTCATTTCTAAAACCTAATGCCCCTACAATCACACCCGTATCTGTCTTTACAAAAGACGCCTTGTTGCCAAACTCATATTTTTTGTGCTCTTTCCCTTTTGAGATGCAACAAACTTCAGGCTCGTGAATAGAATAGATTTTGCCTTTAGAACTTTTGCTTTGAGAAAGTATTTGCTTAAACAATTCCAAGTCATTTTGATGTATTGAATTGGGTGGCAAGTTACGTTCTAGCTCTCGAACTAATCTTCCAGCAATCGTTTTTACTTTTTTGTCAGCTTTTCTTGCTTTTAATTTGTTTTTAGGATGGTTCCTAAACCGCTGATCCACAGATAATTTTTTTAATGTCCGAGTGTAAGTTTGCCTTACATCTAGCTGTTCTTGTTCTGCAATCCCTTTACATTTATTAATGATTTTCTTGTGAAGTTTTGAATCCGTAGGAAAAGTAATATTCTTTTATCTCCTAGTTTTAATGTTTTTATTGGTCTCGATGAATACTTTGTATTTCTTGAACCGTAGTGTCAATGTTTACATTGTCATCATTACTGTCATCTCCGTTCACACGAATACTTTCTTTTAAAATTAATTCAATACCAGATTCTCCAATTCTATTTCTAAAATGCACAAGTTCTGAAGCTTCGCAAGGTGCACCAGGAACAAAAATGTTTTCTCCACAAAAATGTTGGTAATAAACGTTTTCACTCCATTGCTCTACTACACTTTATGCGCATCGTTTTTATTTTTTTTATTGTGCTTATGAAGGCTTCGCCGTTCATCTGAAATATTTCTAACATGCTTAAGAATTAACAAGCCCACCATTAGTCGGATAGGCTTTGCTGGTCTTCCATTATCTTGACAGTACAAAGGTAGAAATGCATCTTCAAAAATATGCCAACGAATCTTATTTGCTAAAATGTACAAGGGATGCTTTTGACTTAAAGTATCTTCAAAAGCAGAGAAAAAACTGAGCTGATTATGAACTTTTTTATGTGGAATCATTGTAAAAATAATGCAAGGTTTAAACCATAAAGGTACTAAATCTTGCATTATTTTCAAAATGAAATTGACTATATTTTATTGATATTCAAATGGTTAAATAGTTTTTAATGGACGACTACCTATTGGTAGTTTGTTTCAATTCCAAGATGGCAATACTTATAAAATAATTCAGAAAAAAAGAACTCGATTCCTTTGTGAACAAATTCACACGAAAAGACAATATCTATTTCAGGGCGTAGCTAAGGTAAAGCCATTGGAAATCTAGGTGTCTTTATTAATAAAATAAAACCACCCCAAACGATAGCCTACAATAAAGTGGTTGAAATTTAAACATAATTGATTTTGGTTTTTGAAATAAAATTTTAAAACGATGCACTTTTACAAGAACAAGTTTCTGAGCTATAAATGACATTATTGATATAATTCTCTGCTATTCAGGTTGTTGAGAGCGGTTTTAGCAATTATCCTAGTCGGGAGACACCGTTGACGGTAGGATAATTTTATTAATTTTTATTTTTTACAAATTTAAAAGTTGAAGGTTCCGTTCCAATCCAAACCGTACAAGTATAAAATCCATCTGCATAAGCACTGATATCAAAAGCAGACTGGTCGCCCTTAGCTTTTTGTTTAAAAATCTCTTTTCCGGTAATATCTGTAATAGCATAATTCCATTCTTGGGATTTATTATCAGAAAGTTGCACCTTGATGGTAACTTTACCGGTTGTCGGATTGGGGTAAAGCATTATTTTATCGTCAGCTAAGGCATTAAGATGTTT
>DAOMPL010000098.1:0-4009 GCA_035444785.1 Edaphocola sp.
TTGCAAATTTTCTTGTACCGGAATATATAAGGCTAATGACATGATTATTATTTTAGACCAAAAGTACAACAAAAAAGACCAATATCCAAATATTGGTCTTGTTTATTTTTCATTTCCGTATAACCCAGAAAAAATCATCAATTTAGCTGAACAATATGACAAAGCACGCATTGATTTCAATTATGAGCTCCCGACTTTTACTTATAGATTTCTCAAACAACTTACTCTTTTAAGCGATTATTGCAAAAAGAAAAACATTAATTATATCGGAAATAAGGAACTACAAAATTCCATCGAATTATTAAAATCGGATTTGACTTTTTCAGAAAGAAGAAAATTAGAAGATAAACTCATAAACAATCTAACATTAAATGAAATTACTGCTTTTGAATATTGGAGTTTAGTATACGAAAAAGACTGGAATTTAACCTATTCAGCAGGAAGAATATTGGATAAATTTTATTCAAAAAATTGGAATGAATTGATAAGTAAACCAAATTATTTGGAAACTTATTTATTAAAATCAAAACTATTTGATGATTTAGGAATTATCGGTTTTTGCAACAACTATTTGGTAAAGTTTATCGGAACTTCTAATGAAACTAAAGATTACCTCAATTCGTTACAATCAAAAGAACCTAAAGTGAACGCACAAGTAGAAAAAGCAATTGAAATTTCACAAATTCAAATTCAATACAAAGAACCTGAAAAGAAAGATTGGTATGGAAATATTGATAACGAAATCAAAGATTTTAAAACATCATTTCAAAAAATACTAAAAGAATCCAATGATAAAGAAAAATTTGAAAAAGATATTTCCTATTTGTTATCACAAATCAATTACAATCAAATCGGAGAAGCATTAAATTCGATTCAATCCATAGAAATGAATACTTACAAATTGTATTCTTTTATGAACAGAGATTTTGGACTTTCATTTATCGGAAATTTTGAAAAAACCGAAATAAGGCAAGATTTCTTGAAAATTTATTCACAGCTTGACGAATATGATTTATATGAGCATTATCTATTGAAATTCGAAATTGATTTCTCAGATTCAAATAAAAATTTAGATTTTGACAAGATTTATGAAATACTAAAATATGATATAAACACGGCACTTGCTGGAGGTGGTGGAAGTACAAAAGATAATGGAGTTTATGCTGTGATTAAATTATTGGAATTACATTTTAAAACGAGTTTAGGCTATCCAAAGAAATTTTGCAGTTCTAATAATATGTATGGTTGCGATTCCAGAGACAGAGCAAATTCTTGGATGAATTATTTGAAAACAAATCAACTTTTAAAATTGGAACATTACCAACCTGTTTCATTTGCGTTCGAAAAATAAAACTGCAGGTAACAAGGTATTGCCAAAAGCAGGGCTGAAAGTTCAACCTTCAACATTTGTACTTCTATTCCGCAAAAACCATTTTTATTTGCTTTAAAAATGTAAATTAGCAAACAAAAAATGGTTATGCTAACTGCGGTGCAAATTTCAGCTTTTGTGCTTCGATTTCCCCGCCTTCGGCAATACCCAAAACGTTACCTGCTATGTTAGGACGACCGTTCACAACGACACAGTTTGACGGACTGACATTCTAACTTTGCAGAAAACGGGGAAGCCGAAAACCGACCAGAGTAGGCACAAAATTTTAAAACCAAAACAAAATGGCGAATTTTTATTGCAAATGGTGCGGGACAAAGCACTCAAGCGTTTCAAGCTTGACAGCCAATTCTTGCTCAAAAAACCCAGACGGGAAAAAGCACGAATTGTATGAAGGAAGTGAAAAATCACAATACACTTGCAAGTATTGTGGAACAAAACATTCTTCTATCTCTAGTTTGACAGCTAACTCTTGTTCAAAAAGTCCTTCAAAAAAACACCACCCAGCATTATGAAATGCTTATACCAAAGGTGGCTTCGCCACCTTTGGTATTTTTAACACTCTTAATTCAAAACGGAAATGACTGAAACAGAAAATAAAACAGCCAAAAGCATTCAACAGCTTTTCAAAAATTCGGACTGCGTTAGAATACCAGCATATCAACGAGCTTACAGTTGGGGCGACAAACAATGTTCTCAATTTCTTGAAGACCTTTTAGAACAAAAAGGAAAGAAATATTATTTAGGGCAATTCCTTTTTGAAAAAGATGGGAACACACTTTTTATAATTGACGGACAGCAAAGACTTACAACAACAATTCTTTTTCTTTCTGCAATCGCCAAAATCAAAATTCTAAAAGGCGAAAATGTTGACAGTATTAGAGAAATCTATTTGACAGACGTTTTTAAGACTATTGATGACGATCAAGTAATTTTCAAAAAAGTTACTCAAAAACATTTGGTATCAGCAATTGACAACACCGAAACAATTTCACAAAAGAGAATTATTGAAGCGTTTAACTTCTTTGAAACAGAGTTAAGCAAACTTGACAACGAGAATTTAAACTTAGTTCAGCAGACATTAGAAAACGCAGTAATCAGCACGTTTTACATTACCAATAAAGTTGAAGCGACACAGGTTTTTGAATATCAAAACAACCGTGGCAAAGAACTTTCAAGATTTGAAGTAATCAAAGCATATTTAATGCACCAGATTTACATTCAAAGCACAAACAACAATCAAGCGAATAATGACATTGCAGAAATTCAAAGCATTATTTCCAAAACATATAGATACATTGAAGCAGTTGAAGGCTACTTCACTGAGAACGAACTTTTAGATAATTACTGCAATTTGTTTTTTAACATTGGCGGTAACATTGAAGCAATAAAGGAAAAGCTAATCAAAGAAGAAAATAAAACGCAATGGATAAAGTTGTTCTTTGAAAACTTTGTTGAACTAACGCACAGTGCTAAAAGTATTGTAAGCAATAAAAACCAATCAGATATTACAAACCTGTTTTTTGTTGGCAATGAAGCAAATTGGAAACTTGTTTTATTAACAATTTTCTATAAGGGAGAAGTAACAGGCGACACATTTAAAAAGATTTTGAAATTATTAGAAGTGCTTTGCTTCAAGCTAAAACTTGGCGACTATCGCACAGACTATTTACCTCATTATTCAAAACAGTATTTCAATCCAAAAGTTGCTTATAATATTGACAATCTATATCAAGATATTAAGAATGTAACTGAAACAGGATTTAAGTGGTATTGGAATGACGGAGACAGATTTAAAAACATAATCACAAACTATTTTGACAACGAAAAATGGCACTACAACCGAAATACAATCAAGTTTGTATTGTGGCAATATGAAAATAGTTTAAGACTTAAAAATCGTTCAGGTGCATTATTAGACAAAGACCTTTATAACAGTTACACAATTGAACATATTAAACCACAAAATCCGACAGACGAAGAATACAGCGAAGAGTTTAGAAAAAACTTCTTACAACTTGCAGGTAACTTGGCTTTACTGACACAGAGCCAAAACAGTAAATTCGGTAACAAATCGTTTGACAAGAAAAGTGAATTGTTTCAGGACACAGCCTTATCAAGTTACACTGAAATAAGAGAAAAATCTCAATGGACAGAAACAGAAATAACGGAACGACACAAACGTATTTCAGACTTTGCAAAACAGTATTTCGACACTTCAAACCTATGACGAAAGTCAGAAACACAACAGGTAACAGGCGTTTGGCAAAAAAGCGGGTTCAGTGGTTAATTGAACATTCTACCTCGTATCAAATTTTGTGCTGGGTTGACAGTTTAGTGCTTCGAAATCCGCTTCTTCGTCAAGCCCCGAACCGTTACCTGCCATTTTCACAGCACCAAATGACAAATATTTCATCAACTTTGGCGTGTGGGTATTTGGCTGGATTATATGACATCATTTTTGGCGTGCCTGCAACGTAGTAATTATCTCTAATGAAGTTACCAAAGGCAATCATTTCATCAGAAGAAAAAACTACAGGTAATAACTAAGGTTTCGTGGCACACGTAGTGTAAGCCATGAAACCGCTGTTGAACGAAACCGGTTACGTCCACTCCTTCTAT
>DAOMPL010000099.1:0-3838 GCA_035444785.1 Edaphocola sp.
TATTGTATTATAAAAAATTTACATATCAATTCATTGAGTTTAACAGCAAACCCTATATAGAAAATTTGGAGAAATTGAAATATTAGAATTTCTTGATTTGCCTATTGACGAAAGACTGAAAACCGATAAACATTAATTGTACGAATGCTCATCAGTAATTCTGAATAACGAGTTGCAAATTGGCGTAGTGGCAGATTTTTAGCACAAAAGTTCAATCGACGAATGAAAGTTGAACTTTGCACAAAGACCCAATCGAAGCCGTGCAGTCCGCCTATCGCCAATATGATGCTTGGCTGTAGTGCATTGGCTGCGTTTATTGGTAATTTAATGAGTTGGATTCTTTAAACTTCATTTCTTTAAATTGATGATTTGCGTCAATAAGGAGATGTGAGAAAATAGTATCACCTTTAAGGTTTTCCATTTTTTTATTATTTTCCAAATCCCACCATTGAGTAATTGAACTTTTGATCAATAAAGAATCTTTGTTTTTGATTTCTGAAAAAAGTTCGAACACGAAAATACCTTCTCTTCCAATACCTCCAATTGAATAGTAAGAAATTAATGTAATGTTTTTTTCAAAAATGAAATAATACATTTTGAGTCCAAGTCCTCCATTATCTTCAATAACTGTAAATTCATCTGTATTGTCATTTCTGTTTTGCCAAGAATATAAATAGATTTTCCCAGATAGTTTTTCTGTTTAAAAAGGGTCAACTGACCGAGTTAGTTGTTTGTAACTACTTAGTAAATTGCTGTCAAAAAAGAATGCATTAAGGTCTTCATATTTGAATTTGTCTTTTTGAATTTCCCAATATGTTTTATTGTGGTTTTCATTAATCCGTTTATCAATATTAATTTCTCGTTGACTGTCTCTTTTTGTAATATTTATATTGAATTGAACTATTACAAATATGCCGTATAGTATGAGCAATAACAATAGGATTTTTATGACATTTCGAATAGGTTTACTTTTAAAAACCAAGAATAAGATTACTAAAAATAAAACAGCAGTAAATATATAAGAAAATTTGTCAAGAATTGAAAAGTCCCAGTCATTCATAAAAAGTGAGGATTGTCTTAGGATGTCGGTTTTTTGAATTACAGCCAATGTTTCGGCAGCTTTGCGAGATAGTGGATTTTTAGCACTAACACTCAATCGAAAAACCGAACTTAAAATTTAACTAAAAGTTTCATACAAAGCACTTCCCAGACTCTCTTGCCAAATTGTTTGTTAGCTGTGGTGTGGTTCTGTTGTCCATTGTTTTGGAAGTCCAACTTTCCGCAACATTTCGTTCGCCTTTTCCAATTTGTCGGGAAATAAAACTTTGTCGTCATATTTGTTTAACGACTTGTCCACCCGAACAATTGGAATTTTACGTTTTTTTATTTCTGTTGTTACTTTCATATCTGTAAAGTTTAACGTTACAAAGTTACTTATTTTTTCTTTCGCACCAAAAATCCTTCGTATTCAATATTTTTTCTAAATGCTTCCCAATCGTCATTGCGTTCGCCCAATATTTCAAAGTCTTCTGTAACTTCCGAAAGAAATTTTGTAATTCCCATTTGGTAAAGTCTTGTTCTAGATTTTGTGCTACCTGTCGCATAAATCCAAGCGTTCGGATATTTGTCAGTGAAAGCGTAAACTGTCGCTACAACCGTAGCCAACACTTTTTCACTGTCACCATTATTTGAAATTACCGTATCGTCTATGTCGCCTGTTGTATAGTCTTTGTCGCCAAACGCAAGATTGTAAACGTCTTTCAAGTTGGTTGGTTGAAAACGAACAAGTTTATGGATTAATCCATTTTGTCCTTCGCTGATAAATTCAAAGGTCATTAACTTGTCACTCGAAGCCAACGGATACTTGGGTAATTTCATTCTGTCTTCCTGTTCAAATTTTTGTCAAAGGTATGCATTTTTCGTTTCGCATCACAGCTAATCAGGTCACACAAGGGAATTTCACCCTTGCGTTCTCACAGAACCTTATCCCGCAAAACGGGACAGGCTGTGAAAGTCTCCCTTCATACGGCTCTTCATGGCTTTCTCATTTTTTCGGGATTCGTAATCACAAAGATTAGTAAAATATCTTTTGAACGTACCAATAATCATTACATTAGTTTTTGGCTGTGATTTCGTTTCGTAATAATCATTTGGCCCTACTTTGCTTTCTTAAAAGGCTTTATCGAATTGTTCACCCTGAGCGAAGTCGAATGGTTTACCCTGAGCGAAGTCGAAGGGTTTAGCTCTGATACCCACACCTACAGAAATCTTTGTTTCCGTTTTTACGAATTTGTTTTTTATTTTTTTTTATGGTATTCGTGATTTCGTTTTGCTCAATTACTTATCGCTCAACACCTCTGCTGTTTCCAACAGACGCACCATAAGACGGCTTTTGGATGTCCTTTTTATTTTTTTTATTGGTATCCAAGATATCGCTTCGCTAAATTGATGAGTTTCTCTGAAAACCCTCATCGAGAGACCTACTCTCATCTATTTTAAAGTTGCAAACGTTTTACAACGTTTTCAAAAAACACACGCTTTTGCAGCTTTGCGATGGAGCAGTCGATTATCACAAATTTCCTTGCGAGAACTACACTTCAAATATAGCAAAATATTTCAAACGGAGCATTAACTCCGCTCTCTTTCAAAACTGCCCTGTAGGCGACTGTATATTATAATTTGTATTTTTTTAATGAATTTTCAAAATCTGAAGATTTGACAAAATTTTGTTTTTGTTTATTCACTTGAATGATTTCTAAAAATCCTAGCTCTACCAGTGATTTTAAATCTGTTCTAGCGGTATAGTTTGAGACATTAAATCTTGCTTCCATTTCTTTGGTGTTTAAAATTCTATCAGGATCATCATGTATAATCTTTAGAATTTGTGCCATTCTATCATTTACTCCTGGTATTTTCATGAATTTTACAGCTTGGAACACTTCTTTCTGTTTATGGTTTATGTATTCTTTTAGTGCAACAAACGCCTTTTCCATTGTCTTGATATGATAAGATATAAAGTAGGTTAAATCATTTTCATCTATTTCTGTATATAAATATGCTTTCTCATATTGAGATTTTGTGTCTTTAATAATTCTTGATATAGATAAATATTCTGTTAGCCAATATCCCTTTTTTAGCATATACCAATAAAATATAGCTCTCGCTGTCCGACCGTTTCCATCAGTAAACGGGTGTATCCATCCAATCATAAAATGGATAATACAACCTTTAATTATAGGGTGAATAAACTCTTCGCTATCAGTATTGAAAAATATACATAAATCACTTATAAGATTCTTTAAATCAGATTGTAAAGGAGGTGTATGAACGATTTCAATATTAGCATGATTTACTACATGTACATCATTGTTTTCCCTGAATTTCCCTTCATCTTCTATATTGTCTAATGTGTTACTGGTTATTAGTTTATGAATGTATAATAGATTTTCAGGGGTTAAATCTTCACTTTTGTGTTGAACAATATACTTCATAGTGATAAAATTGTTCAAAATCATCTTTTCGGATTTGTTTTTAGGCTTCTTATCTTGTTCAATCATTTCTTTAGCCTTTTTCCTTGTAGTGTTAGCACCTTCCATTTGACTACTAGATATAGCTTCTTCCATGATGGAGCTTATAATGAACTTTGTCTTATCAGTTTCTGTAATTCCTATATTACTTCCTAGAGTACCTCCAATATGCATATCAAATTGATGTAGAGATTTTTGAATATAATCGGTAATTACATAATGAAAGTTGTAAGAATAAAAGTTGACATCTTTTTTTCTTAACCCAAGTTGCAGGTCAACCTGAGCTAAAGTGTTTATAGTTAAGAGTTTCA
>DAOMPL010000100.1:0-3653 GCA_035444785.1 Edaphocola sp.
AAAAAGCACCTGCTTCTAAAGACAATCCTTTAAAAAGTTTAACATCAATATTAAGCCCGGCATCAAATCCATTTTTCATTGTTACCACCGGAAAATCATCCGGGATATAGTTTTTTGAAATAGAATCGGGGATAATTATATCCGATTTAGACTTATTCATTCCCCCCTCCGGTCTGATGCTGATTTGGGCATTGGCATTGCCTATAAAAAAAGCAGCCAATAATGTTGTGATGAGTAGTTTTTTCATGTTTCTATTTAAAATTTTGAAAGTGAATATTATTTTTTTTAATAAATAAATTGTTTTGATTCAATGCTATATCTTGATACGTATTTTTTATTTATAATATTAAATAAAAATTCACATTTAATTTTCCAATGACAAAGTATTTCAACCTCATCAGTTTCTTTTATATATTTATATTTAAAATTTCTTGAATAAAACGTAGAAGTACAATGTCTTTCTTTACGTGTAACCCGATTTTTATCTTCTTCTGGAATAATGTTATTTACAAAATTCTCACGAAGTTCAAGTCCATCTAATTTCAAAAAACCGACAGAAGGCATTTCTCTGTTTGACACTTTGATAAAATCAATCAAACCACAGGTATAAGTACGACCAAAATAGGTAAACAAAGAATCTTTAAATAACTTTTCAAATAACAAATAATCTCCATATTTTTTACTTGGAATTTTCTTACCTTCCTGAAGAAAATATTGAACAAATCTGTCAACCGGCATTTCTTTGGCAATTTCCAAATGTTCACCATTCTTAATATCTGAAACATTGATATCCTTTAATTTACTATAAAAAGAAATAGCATTCTTTTTAGACGATTGCCCTCTTACAACTTGAAAGTTCAATAAAAGAGAAACGTTTAATAAAAGTATACAATATCGAAAGCTTTTCATTTTCTATCTGTTTATAAGTATTGGAGAAGCATAGATGCCTGCTTGTCTAAGCCACAATTGCCCCCATAGAATTTGCGGCATAAAATTAATTGGCAATGTAGGTATGCCCACTCCCAAAAGAGCATGTGCAACATGACTTTGACATCCAAACAATGGTGTTCCATATAATAACTTTCCTATACCCCACAAACCTTTCCCTTGACTCATACCATCTCCTAATCTTTTACTCATCGTATGTAGCCATTTTCCATTTACATTAAAAATATTTAAAGATAGACCTCTTCCTGAAGCACCATAATAAATTCCCTTTTTTATATGAGTTGACCAAAATCGACCATAATCCAAATTTTCTAATAGCCCATTGTATCCAGGATCTCCTGGTACTAAGGTATATTTATATGCACTTGAAGGTACATCTTCATGTGCTACTGAAATATCAAATTTTGATTTATTATACTCGCCTCTCAATCTAGCATGAGTAATTCCTTCCGATTCTGATCTATATTCAGCAGTAACACCTCTTATCCCTGCAAAAGCGTCTTGTAAATTCGCCAAAGCCCCAAAAGCATAACCTAAATTTTCAGACCAAGAGTTGCCTTTCTTTCCTAAAAATCCAAATTCTCCATTACTCAAATTTAAACTTGCTGCACCTAAACTCACATTAATACCTGTTTGACCTCCAGTATAAGCAGCAGTACCCACTGAGTTTACAAAGGAGCTGGCAACTATGCCTGCAGTATTAGAAAAAGGAACTCCTGCAGAGGCTATGGCTCCTCCAATAAATCCAGACAGTCCACCTACAACAGCTCCACCTGCCATCCAGCCCCAAGTTTTACTATTCCTGTCCCATTGAAATGGATTATAGTTGCCTTGGTTTGCCATAGTGCCACCTATATATGCACCTACTGCCGCTCCTATAATCAGAGGAGCCCAAACAAACTCCCCACTCGGGTCGGTATAGGTAAAGGGATTGTTTAAAGCATAAGTATAACGGTTGTAGCCTTGGGTATTATCGCTGCCCATGATATAAGGGTCAGGGCTAAACATTCTACCTACCAATGGGTCATACAGCCTGCCATTCATATTGATGATGCCAAACTCCGGTATATACTCATGACCGGTATAGCCTCTGTAAAACTGCATATCTGCAAAGGTAGGGTCATAAGGCTGCCAATTGTCAGGGCTGCGGTAGCGACCCCAAGCATCATAGCTTTTTGCTTCTATTATATTGCCGTTGTGGTTCATGATATGGGTAATACTGCCCAAATAATCTGTTAATACATAATATCTAATAGAGCTTCCGTCTTCTTTTCCTAATATGGTGGTGATAATATGTTTCATTTTATTATTTACTTTGTTTTTTACTTCGAGATTCTTTTAGCTTCTGTTTGTATAAAGAATCTAAACCCAATAATTCTTTACTTTCAATGAAATATAGGGTTTTGGGAGTAATTTCAAATTTAAAATTATCATTCAATCGCTTGTTTGCTTTAGGATAAGGTGGAATCATGTGCCAGTTTAATATTGTGTCAGAATTTTTAATAATACCTTCAAAATTTGCATAATAAATTTTCATTCTGCCACCCCAGGCTACCAATGTAATGGGTATATCAGTTGCAAAAATAACATTTCCCTCTATAGTGTATTTTCCGCAAATACCATTCCTATTTTCATAAGACTTTAATTTTAAAAAATGATTATTGTAACTTCCTAAACCATTATTAAATACCAAATTGGAATCATTGATTATGTTTAAATGGTTATAAGTAAAATAAGATTGAGTACATTTTTTTTCAGCATTATATCCAAAGTGTTATATATACCATCTAACCTTAGTGAATAATTATAATTTAACTCAGTTCGAAATAATGTATTTTGACTAAAGCTAGGTTGTAAGCTATTGAAAAACAATAAATAAATAAAATAAGTAACAAAAATTTTAGTTCCCATATTGTTTTTTTAGTAGAATAAGTAAAATGGATTATAACCACCGTTATAACTATAAAATCGTGATCTTAGCATTCTATCTTCAAAATAAGGAGAAGTTTTAGTTACATTTCTATGTATCCAATTTTGAACACTATGTAGCCTTTTCTCAGAGTTATGACCAAAGAAGAAGCTTTGACCTTTATATATAAGCCCTCCATACATTGAACCACCACGTAGATTAAATAAATCCTCGCCACAATTATCATAAGTTCCTGCAATTCTTCCATCACCATAAGGATTTTTATTACCATAATCTAATCTCATTTCTTTATCTGGTTGCCCCGTCATCATACTACCCCCAAAAGCCAATGTCACATCGTCATTTATTCTATATGTCATTAATAGCCCTCCCGTTCGAAATCTATCCTTTCCATCACCTATAAAATCTTCATCAAATCTTAATCCAAAATCACCAATCTGCAAATGGGCAGCTCCTATTCCTTGGTTGGTTTTACCTCCCAAAAAACTGTTATACGAATACCCTCCACCATACATTTTTCCATTATTAGCATAAGCCGCAAATCCTCCTGCATTCCAATAACCACTACCACCAACAGCTTCGCCTAAACTACTTACACCCGAATTATATCCTCCACCAACACTTGCCGACCACACAAAATCTCCAGCCTGTCCACTTGCATTTAAACTTCCACCTAAAGTAAAGCCACTACTTCCAAATCCTATCGTTGGTGAAAAACTTAGGTTAAATCCTTGAGATTGATAAATAGGAATAGCAGGCATAACTCTGTTTATCT
>DAOMPL010000101.1:0-3652 GCA_035444785.1 Edaphocola sp.
CAAATACTTATCACTTTATTTTTCAACATTTGTTAATAGCACAACACGTTAAAATGAAAAGAATAATATTTTTTGGGGCCTTAATTATTGCTCTTACGTATTGTAATAAGTTTCCCAAAGCAGTATTTGAAAACCCACCTGAACGAATTTATAAGAACTGGCAAGTAGCACTTCCCATGCCTGAAAATGCTGCCCAGTTCGATTCAATATTTTATAAATCTGATAAAGGAGTAATAAAAAGGTTTGAACTGGTGAGTACAATAACATATTCAGAAAAAGGTATAATTACTTTAAATGTATATGGCAAAAAAGGAAGGACTGTAAAAAGATTATTAATAAAAAAGTATTCAGTAGTGCAGCTACCTTATCCTAATGCTTCACTTATGCCATTTAATGTAGATAAAGTAACTCCAGCAATTCTAAGAAACGCAAGGCTGCTTCATGCATTTATTAATATTTCGAATATTGAAACAGGAGGTGAGATACTTGAATTTGAAGTCTATTTAATTGATAATACTAATGGGCAACACATAAAGTTGAAAAACAAAGGACAGGAATTTCAGCCGGATGTAAAATTGTTATTGAATGTTGCAAAACCAGGAGATTTGATTCTCTTCAATAACATCCGATCCTTTTATCGAGGAGAAAATGACACAATGTTTCTTAAGCCTTATGTTGTTAGAGTTGTAAAGGATTGGTAGTGACTCTTTTTTAAAGTTTTATCAGGCACCAAAAATACAATATGAAAAAATATTTATTACCCATACTCCTACTAGCATTTGGATGTGGAAGCTATGATTTACACAGTAGAACCGACAGGAAAAAATCCAAAAGATTTAGAAATTCAAAAGCTATTTTTGTAGCTACTCAAAAGCAATATATGGGTAGAACGGTTACTTTTCGAGAAAACAATTATTTTGAAATTTACCAATCAAGAAAGAATAAGCGAGGAAAATATTCCAAGGATAGATTTTATTTTGGCGAGTATGAAAGCTCTGAAAATGAAATTGTATTGAGAAATCTTGGCAGTGCTGACGGGTTTTACTTAGACACATTGAAGTGGTTAAATCAAAAGAGTAGTTTGATTTTTAAAGACAGTGAAGTGTTTTTGGTGAAACATAGACCGAGGTAGTAATGTGTCATTTCTGTACCTCGATAATAAGAAATTTAGTCTTTGGTTTTATTATAACCTTCTTAAAGATAAAAATCTTCTTTGTGTATGGGACAGAACTACAAAATTATGTTTGATGTTGAGTTGTTAGCTATGATTGACGATATGAGTGAGCAGTACCAGGGCGAATACAGCGAGTTTGATGAGAACCTGAATTGGAATGAGTTTGCATTAAGAAATTATGACCCGCAGATAGGTCGGTTTATACAGGTTGATCCTTACGACCAGTTTGCCAGTGGATATACAGGGATGGGCAACAACCCTGTAAACAATATAGATAAAGACGGTGGCTGGAGTGTAGGGTTTACACATGCATTAGTTGGCGCAGTAGGAGGAGGTTTGATCGCATATTTCATTGCGAAGAATAATGGAGTTTCGGACTTAGAAGTTGTTGTTGCAAGTGTGTTTGGCGCATTGATAGGAGGAGGTTTGGGATTCGGGGTTGGCGAAGCAATAGCTGAGAGTAAATCATATTTTGCTAACGATTAAGATAATTTCTGGAGAAATCTACGAGGATTTTACGATGGGCTTTTTACAAAGGGGGAAATTCCATTGGTGTTTCACCGAACAATGCACATTCTCCTGAAATATGGAGTGGGGTGCGGTTTGAAAGGGTATTGCCAAGCATAAAAAAACAATTGGGGATATATTATTAAACCCGGAAAAAGGAAGGGAGTTTTATTCAACTGCCGGTCTTTTTTGGCGAAATAGTTTGGTGGTGTATATGTATTTATGCCCAGTCTATTTGATTTATGAAAAAGTGCTTCGCAATATTATATTAATCCCACAAAAAAAAGAAGAATGAAATATTTCGTATTACTTCTACTTCTGCTAACATTAGGATGTGGAAGTTATGATTTACAAAGTAGAAAAGATAGGAGGAAATTCTCAAAATTAAGGAGTTCAAAAACACTTTTTATAGCTATTCAAGAGCAACATATTGCTAGGACGATTATCTTCCGCTCCAACCATCATTTTGAAATATTCCAATCAAGAAAGAACAATCGGGGAAAATATACCAAGGATAAATTTTATTTTGGCTTGTACGAAAATTCAGATACTCAAATTATTTTAAGAAGCCATGGTAGTGCTGATGGATTATATTTAGATACATTAAAATGGTCCAATCAAAAGAAAAATTTGATATTTAAAGATATTGAATTGTTTAGGGTAAATTATGGTCGTAAATAGACATTTGGCATTTTGTATTTAACCTTCAGAGATGGATAAATTTTATAGTATCTGGTATTTATGTTAATGAAAGAAAGTGTGATGTAAATAAGTGCAATTAAATAGTGCCAAAATCAAAGGTTTTCATCGATCGAAAAACATATAATTGATTTGCCGATTGTGTTAATGTCAATAGTGAAATATTCACATCTAGTATAGATTCTAAAATATGAAAAAGTTATTCTCTTACTTAGGCACTTGTTTACTTTTTTCGTCCACTAACATTAAGTTTGTTTGCCATTTCTGAAAGATTTTGATAGAATCCATCAGAAAAAACGCTTCAATTTGTTACCTTTTTTTCTCCTAATTCAGCAGGTATAGCTTGTTTTCATACAATTTGAACCTGTATTAAAAGAAAAAACGCCTTGTAAATCAATAGTTTACAAGACGTTCATGTTGCTCGCTCCCCCTGTTGGACTTGAACTAACGACCCTCTGATTAATCCGCCACGGGCGGACTCTAACCAACAAAAAAGGCCAACAATTATGTTGACCTTTTAGCTCGTTTATTGTACTTGAGCCAATGTCCCTCTGATTAATCCGCCCCAGGCGGTCTCTAACCAACAAAAAAGGCCAACCATTAAGTTGACCTTTAAGCTCGTCTATTGTACTTGAGCCAATGTCCCTCTGATTAATCCGCCCCAGGCGGACTCTAACCAACAAAAAAGGCCAACAATTATGTTGACCTTTCTAAAGCTCCCCGAAGGAAATTTTTATCCAACCAGTTCTTTCTGGATTTAAAGCTTCTTTCAGATGCTTATCTATTGATTATCAATGACATAAACGCTTCTTTTGTAGACCCAAGGTAAAAAGGGGTGATACAGTTTGTTATATTTTTAATTGACAAGTGAGAGGTACCACTTTGTGGTATTTTCTGATTTTCACTATCTGATTTTCAGAAAATCATCTTAATGGTTTTATTTTTATTGCATGGCTAACAATCATGTATATCTCATTAATGAGAAATCCACCAATCCAAAGTTTAAGCGAAAAAGAGGCTATACGAATAAGGGAGAAGAGCAATTGGAACCTTCATTAGAGCCAAAATTCATAAAGGAATTTCAGAAGGAAAGATTAAGGGTAGATATGGTTTCTTTTTATTCCCAAAGGAAGCAAAGAAACGAAAAACGCTATTTCAAATTCCCCCAGAATATTGATTTAATACGAATCTATTTCCATTGTGTTTTCAATTTGGACTGTAAGCTCCCCCAATCTTCGGCCACATAAAGTTAGAGTTAATAAATGTCAGACG
>DAOMPL010000102.1:0-3589 GCA_035444785.1 Edaphocola sp.
GTTACCAGCAAGCGTAGGACGATCGACACGACCACCAACAGACGAGCGCTACTCGGCAGACAATTTCGCTGTAACTTGACACAAACCGACCTGACTTTACCAACACTCAAGCCGACCCAAATGGGTTAAAAAATTTTCCCACCGCACATTTTTAAAAATAATTTTGGCCAACCGCACGTTGGCACATTTGCAAAACCGCACAAGCCGACACACATCCCAAGTTTTGCAAAAGAGCCAATCCCCCCACCCTTATAAGATTTTTATCGCTTTGAATATCAATGATGTAAAATATTCTCTAAAAAAATCTCAGAAATAATTTGTGTAGTTAGGATTCCTTACTATATTTGCAGTGGCAATAATGCCAAACAACAATAAAAACTTAAAAAAATGGCAAAATCAATTTTTTATCACGCAGGATGTCCTGTATGTGTGAGTGCAGAGCACGACATCGTTAACCTAATTGGTGCAACTAATGTAGAAATCGTTCACATTGGCGAAGACCGTAATCGAATTGCGGAAGCGGAAAAAGCAGGTGTTAAATCTGTTCCAGCTTTGTTAACACCAAACGGAAATGTTTTACACATCAATTTTGGTGCGTCTATGGCTGACGTAAAAGGTTAAAAAATTTTTTTCTTACAAAGTTAGGAGTCCTTACCTATCTTAGGGCTTCTGACTTTATTTCAAATCTTTAAATTTTAAAAAAAATGAAACAAATATTTCTTCTTCTCGGACTTTCGCTTTTCGCAGTTCAAAGCTATGCTTGCGACAAATGCGGTAACTACAACAATGATGATTTCCAAATCAAAAAAGTAAGCGTAAAACACTCACCTGAAATTGGTGCAACCATTTGGGAAATTACCGTAAAAGGAACGGCAGGAAAAACCACGCCAACACCAGTAGGTCAACTCAATGGAGCACCTGTTTTGGGGTACGTTTTCCCAACTTCCTTGAAGCCAACTGATGTTGGATTTGGCAACACCGAAGGCATTGTAGCTCTAGCCTTAACTTCACATCCTGATTTTGACGACACGCCACTTTGGGATGAAAACAATGATGGCAACTATGGAAATGACGGCATAGTGTGGCATCCACATTGGGTGGTATTAACAGAAGACAAACGTGTGGAAGGTGGTTTAGCAGTAAAGCAATTCGACCCCAAAGACACAACAGTAGTTTTACCTCCTACTAATCCTGGAATGCCAATGTATATGGATTCTCCTGGTTTTCAGGTTATCACAAAAGGAAACACGATTAGAGTTGTTGTTCCCGATTATCGAATGAACAATAAGAAAGATTTCTCCTATGACGGTGTTGCAGCCTATATGCAAGTAAATACAGGCGGTGATGGTGGACACGGTGGCGGAGACAAACCAATGCTTGGCGTTTACAAAGTGTATTCTATAGCAAGCGGTAATTTATCCCTACCATATAAAGTTAAGTAATTTTATTTGCCCTGTAAAGTTAGGATTCCTATCTTTGCAGGGTATTATTTTTCAAGTAAAGCAAAAGAAAATGAGAATTTTAAGTTTATCAATCATATTGCTGTTTGCGTTATCTGCAAACGCACAAAACAATAAAACAAAAACAATGGAAGTAGCAGTTTGGGACACCTATGTAACTAAGAAAGATGGTAGCGTAATGCACTTTGACATTATTGCACCATCATCAGTAAAAGACACTGCCGTTATTTACGAATATGGCAGAGTATATCTGAAAACTAAAGGTCAAGAAGGACAGCCCTTAACATCAAAAGAATGTAGGTTTTGCCACGTTAGAAGTATACAACCACAATGGGAAGCCGACATAAAAAAACAAGGATATTTTATTCTTGAAATGGAAAATTGCGAATAAATGAAACATTCATCTTTTCACTTAACGGAACAAAACCAAAAAATTGAAAGTCGCATTGTTGTTGCTTTGGAACGAATTTCAGAAGCATTCAGAGTATTGTTATGGAATGAAAGTAAAGAAAACTCATTAAGCCCGATACAAATTCAAATTTTGATTTTCATCTATTTTCATTCAACAGAAAAATGCAAGGTGGGTTATTTAGCTGATGAGTTCAATATGACAAAAGCCACAATTAGCGATAGCGTAAAAGTGTTACTTTCAAAAGAATTAGTAACAAAGGAAACTGACCCCATTGACACAAGGAGTTTTTCGCTATCACTTACAAACGAAGGAAAAAAAATAGCAAAAAAGGCATCATTATTTGCTTCATCAATAGAACAACCCATTGAAAAACTAACACAGGAACAAAAAACAATAATGCTTAATGGATTGCTGAAATTGATTTATGACCTAAACAAATCAGGCATCATCACTATTCAAAGAATGTGTTTTACTTGCTCTAACTATCAACTTGAAAAAGGTGTTCACTACTGCAAACTTTTGAAAAGTCAACTTGCTGAAAACGAATTGAGAGTGGATTGCCCTGAACACGAATTGCAGATATGAGCTTCATAATCGAAAACATAGCAAACATTAAGAGTAGAATAAGAGCAGCAGCCGGATTTTCGGGCAGAAACCCCAATGAAATTAAACTTCTATTAGCAACAAAAACAGTTTCGGCTACAAATATTATTACTGCCTTGGAAACCGGTGAAACCCTGATTGGAGAAAATAAGGTGCAGGAACTCAAAGAGAAATTTGAAGCAATAAAAGTTATCCCACACCAAACCCATTTCATAGGACATCTTCAAACCAACAAAGTCAAGGAAGTTATAAAATATGCCGACTGCATACAATCTGTTGACAGGTTGGAATTAGCTGAAAAATTGCAAAAGAGATTAGAATTTGAAGATAGAACCATTGATGTTTTTATCCAAGTTAACACCTCTTATGAAGCAAGTAAGTTTGGTGTTTCACCCGAAAATACTTTGACTTTTGCTCAACAAGTTAAACAACTTGACCGATTAAACATAAAAGGCTTAATGACTATCGGACTTTTTTCTGCGGAAACACAAAAAGTTCGAAAATGCTTTCAATTGCTCAAAAACATTCAACTAAGTATGCTAGATAAAGACTTATCTGTTCACGACTTATCAATGGGAATGAGTAACGACTTAGAAACAGCCATTGAAGAAGGCTCAACGATAATTCGAGTTGGAACTGCAATATTCGGCAAACGACCTTATCCGGACAGCTATTATTGGAATGACAACAGAGAAACCAACCCACAGGTGTAAGCACATTTGCAAACTGCTACAAGCCTACCCGCAGACCAAAGTTTGCAAAAGAGCTTCCTCCTTTCCCGACCGAAAAATTATTTTTTAAAATTTTCTTCCCTTTTAAAATTTTTAAAACCGCCAACCCTCAGCCGACTCATAAAAGCCTAAACACTCACTGGACAATGACAGCGAAAACCTTAACAGACCTGACTTAAACGACACGACAGACAGAACGCCAGCTGGTAACACGGGTTTTGCAAAAGTGGCGGTGCAGTGCTTCGTATGACAGTTTTTCGTAAATTTGAAGTTTGGTGTTTCGAATGAAGTCCGGTGCTAAAAATCGCCACCTTCGCAAAGCCCGAAAACGTTATACGCCACTGGTGTGAGGCAGAAAAAAATTCAAAACATCTTTTCTTTTT
>DAOMPL010000103.1:0-3569 GCA_035444785.1 Edaphocola sp.
TTGTTTATGTAAGTTTGAAATGACATAATTATTAAGTGTTAGTATGATTATCAATGAAACTTCTTGCCTTCTTTAAGCATTTTCAAAATTTCCTGCAGTCTTTTGGCTCTTGTTTCAGGTTTTTTGGCTGTTTGTAAACGGAAATTAATTGCAAATTTATTGGTCTTATTAAGTGATTGGTAAAACATTTCTGCTTTTTCATCATTTGCCAATGCTTGCAATAAATCTTCAGCATCTTGCATGGTGGAATGCGAGTCGTAGGCCCTTGCCCAGCGTCCATCTGCTTTCGCTTTTTCAATTTCAGCGAAACCTCTTGCTGTCATCTTTCCGTCTGTGATCAATTTCTCTACTAAACCTATGTTTCGTTTTGACCAAATACTTTGTGCCCTGCGAGGTACATATTTTTGCAAATATGAATGCTCGTCATAACTTTTTCTTTGCCCGTCAATCCAACCAAAACAAAGAGCTTCGTCTAATGCTTCGGTAATTTTTATTGATTCAACTCCAGAATTAACTTTGAATACTTGCAGCCAAATTCCTTCCTGAATATCTTGATTTTTATCTAGCCAATGCCTCCAGGCTTTTTGAGATTTAAAAGATTTAATTACTGCTTCTGTCATATATTTGCTATTAATATTCCTTTTTAATCACAAAAAAAGAACCTCTTATTATTCCTGCCAACTTTGATTTTTGTCTAGCAAATTTAAATTTGCTCAGTTCTTCTGGTATGTCCATACCTTCGGAAAGTTTGAAGCCAACGGCTCGTTTTTTGGGATTATCTATTGTGTAAAGAACATTAATTGAAAGTCCGCTTTCATAGAACACAAATACCCACTTGATGCCATCAACCAATATTGATGCAGTTTCTAAAGGTTTTGATGCAATAATTATATTGCGTTCTTCTTTTAAAATTTGGCTTACCCAATCTAAAGTTTCTATACCTTCAGATACAGGTGTAGTCACAAATTCAGTTTTGTATTTGTTGTGAAAATAGCGAGCTTCATTTGCTCGCAAACCCGCAAGGGCTGCAGCTACGGGCGATGTTTCAAAGCCTATTTGGCTAACGGTTTTAAAATTTACTATATAACTCATTGTATTTTCCTAGTGTTAATATTCGGGAAGTCCCTTTTTTGATTTCATTCATTTTTGTCAAGATTTATCGGTCAATTGAACAATTTTATCGCCTTGGAAAATAAAAATAGAATTTCCTTTTAATTCTAATTTATCGCCTTTTTTCAGTCCATTTGGAAAGTCCGTTGCCAAAGTCGCAGTGTAATTTATTTCAATTTCCGTTGTGTCGTTGTCGTGTTTTATGGAAATAATTTGCTGTCGTCTATTTATGAAAAATTCTTTTGCTTGTTCGGCTTGTTGCTTAAACTCACTTATTCCGTTCAATATCATATTCACTTCGTCATTCTGAATATTTTTAAAAATGATATTGTCGTCAAAATCACGAGTCATTTTTTTTATATCACATTCGTTGTAGCCGTCAATATAATTTTGAATAATTTTTTGTCGTTCTTTATTCATTTTATCTTTTTTCCACCATTTCCAAATAATGCGGATTATACATCAGCCCTAAAATATTACCGAATGGGTCAGTTACAGCAGCTGTTACAAAACCACTATCACCTCTTGGGGTAATTGGGTCAAATATAGTTGCTCCCATTTTTAAAGCCTTATCTACTGCGACTTGTAGGTTATCTACGTGCCAATATGCGGTAATACCTGCCGGTTTTTCTGAAATATTTTTTGGAGCATATTTATTATCTACAATGCCTAGCTCGGCTTGAAAATCTCCCAAGCGAAATTCAGAATAACCTGGTACATTAAAATAAGGTTTGGTGTTTAAATATTGACTGTACCATGTCACTGCTTCGGTGTGATTGGCTGCATAAAAATTGATAGTAGCTATTCCTCTTAACATAATTATTCTTTGATGATTATAAAATTAACTTTTTCGTCTCACTTTTTTTTGTGGTGTCGCTTTACAATGACCGCTAACGGTTTCGGGCTTTGCGTTCGGGCGGGGTTCGGAGCACAAAACTGTCTGCCAGCACTGAACTTGAATAGAAGCACAAAGCTCCAAGTTTGCACGTCAGCCCGCCTGACGCAAAACCCGTGTTAGCGGTTCGTTGTTTCTGTTTCAGTTGTCAGTCTTTTAAAGGTAATTAAGTCTCCTGCCTTTAGTCTGCTTGTATCAAACTGATTTATTATTTCCTTCCCTTTTTTAATCATTCCCTTCATCGTTTCCATATCGTCCAAACGGTGGGCAATATCTAATCGTAAGGTTATAAGCCCAAAATAATTTTCTATTTCATTTGAGTTAGCTTCTGCTGAAAAAATTTTGTCAATTACCTTGATAGAAGCCTGTAAATCTTCTTTACCATTAGCAAGTCGGTCTGCAAGTTCATAGGCTTTTGATAATTTGGTTCCTCCTTTTGGTTTTTTTCCATTCTCCTCAAACAAAAGGCTGTCTGTCTTAGTTATCGGTTGTCCAATACGAATATAATTACCTGAAGGGTCAACAATTATAAACTGTCTTACGCCATAGGTGGGCATATCTTTTATTTGATTAATTCTCGGAAATCCTTTTATAGGAATTTTGTTGTATAGTTTCTTTAGTCCGTCTCTACACCTATTGTAAAAATTATCAATATCGTCAACAATTAAGTAACAGGTACTGAAATTCGCTTCGGGCTTAATTTGCTTCATTGCGAAAAAATGAATTTCAATATTTTTAAGTTTTAATCCTATGTAATTGTTTGGTGTTTTTTGTTGATAGGTAATTTCAGAACCTATTGCTTGATAAAATTCCTTCGTATCGTTAATTGAAATACTTGGTAAGAGAGGAATTGCATAATTTGTCATACTTTTTTCTTCCATTTGTTTCAGTTGATTGTCGCTTTACAATGACCGCTAACGGATTACGCCAAACCGCTGTAGTAGTAGGCATTCACCTCGTTCAGTGTTGTGTCGTTTGATTTTCCATTGTCTAATTACAATTCTTTTTTCATAACTACGATGTCTTTGCCACCTAAAGCGAGTCTTTCCAATTGTTGCCAATCAAGTCGTTTATATAAGTTTTCTGCTGTATGAGTAAATAAGTAGATGTCTTTTAGTCCAAGTTCTCTTGAATAGTCTTGTATGTTGTTACAAATTAAGGCACCTAAACCTTTGCCTCTGCTGTCGGGCTTTGTATAAACTAATGCTAACCAGTTTTTATAAATTTTAAGTCGTGGCACTTTGTCCAGCAGTCCAACATGGTTATATAGTCCGCCCGTTGCAATTGGTTTGTTGTCAAGTGTCATTAGTATTTGAAACTCGTAATTGTCTACCGAAAGTTTTTTGGTTTTTTCGATAGTTGTTTGAATAGGGATGTTCCACTCACTTAAATACCAATCCGCTATAAGCTCTATATTTTCCTTGTCGTCAGGTTGAATTATTTGATATTTTATGTTTGCCATAATATAAAAATATCTGTTGTTGCGTGGTCGCTTTACACTTACCGCCGACTCATTTATTTACGTACTCTCAATAAACTTATCTCAAAATTAGTATTTTTTGGG
>DAOMPL010000104.1:0-3305 GCA_035444785.1 Edaphocola sp.
GCACATTTGCAAGCCGCACAAGCCAACGCACAAACCAAAGCTTGCAAAAGAGCTTCCACCTTCGCCACCCGAGAGAGAATTTCAAAATTTTTTCTCCCACGCTTTAAAAAAAATAAAAAACGCAAGCACAACACAACACAGACAGACAAAAAGTAAACGGACAATGACACTGAAACTCAACACTGACAATGGTTTACAAAGACGAGTGGACAGAACACCAGCTGCCAACAGCGTGTTGCCTCAATTGGCGGTGACGTGCAAAATTGAAGCTGAGTGCTCCTATCAAACTTTTGTGCAGGTTGACAGTGAAGTGCTCCGAAATCCGCCACTACGTCAAGCCTCGAACGTTACCAGCAAGCGTAAAACGGCACGACACAGCAGATAGACACGAACTTAAACAGAAAGCAAACCATTTTGACAATTATACAACGAGTAAGCCTACACTCATTGCCGACCCTTCTGTATTTTTTATTTTTTCCACCGCACTTTTTTTAATTCAAATAAGCGAAGCGATTCACGAACACCTCTGAAAGAAAAATTAGCCAAAGTGAGTAATTTTATTCCCATCTCACAAGATTGAGTAAACAATAAATCAAAACTTTCTTTGAATTTTATTTGCCCAATAAAAAATTAGTTTCTATTTTTGCGAGTGAATACTAACTAACATAAAAATAAATTAGACAAGTATGCAAGAATTTACAGACAGACAAATAGAAATAATGGAAGCGGCTACCAACCGTATTTCAAAATATGGTATTCAGAATTTGACCATCAAAACATTGGCAGAGGATATAGGTTTGTCCGAGCCTGCATTGTATAGACATTTCAAAAGCAAAAATGAAATTTTATTGAGCTTGCTGGAATATTTTAAAAAAGAAATGAAAAATCGTATTCAGTCTATTTCATTTAAACCGACTGATACAAGTGCTGATGAATTAAGAGCGATTTTTAATTCTCAGCTACAAACTTTCACAAACAAACCGGCAATAGTGAGTGTTATTTTTGCAGAAAGCATTTTCCATTTTGATGAAAGTTTGAGTAATAAAGTAGCTGAAATTATGGATATGATGCAGGAATATGTGAAAGCAAACATAACAAAAGGTCAAGAAAAAGGGCAATACAATAAATTGATTGGAGCTTCTACCCTAACAACCATAATTATTGGCGGAATGAGAATGACCGTGCTGAAATGGAAATTATCAGGACATAAATCAAATCTTGTCAAGGACGGGAAAACGGTCTTAGATGGAATATTGAAAATGATTGAAAAAAATTAAAAATTACGAATTAAAAATTAGAAATATGAAGAAAGTTTTTGTTTTAGGAATTAGCATTTTGTTTTTGTGGAGTTGTAATAATACCACCGAAAAATCAACGGAAAAGCAGGCAACAGAAAACCACGAAGAACATCAACACGATGAAAGTTCTGAAGCTATTGAACTCAACAATGGGGAGAAATGGTTGGTGAATGAAGAAATGAAGCCATTTGTGATGAAAGGCGAAGAATTGGTGAATTCTTATATCCAGAATAATCAGACAGATTATAAAACATTAGCTCAACAGGTAAAAGACCAAAACAGCCAGCTCATAAAAAGCTGCACAATGGACGGAAAAAGCCACGATGAACTGCACAAATGGCTGCATCCGCACCTTGAAATTGTGAAAGCATTAGAAGATGAAGCAGATGCTTCAAAAGCAAATGAAATTGTTTTGCAACTACAACATTCATATCAGCAATATCATCATTATTTTAATTGAAAATTGTAATTTTGTATCCATGAAGCGTACCATTGCCATATTCTTTTTATTCACCTTTCTTTCTGCAAACACCATGTTTGGAGAGGTGATAAAATTGCCGGCATTGATACAACATTATTTGGAGCATGAGGACTTGCAAGGCGATATTTCTTTCATTAATTTTTTAAAAGAACACTATACCAATCCAAGCTCTCATCCCGATATTCCGCATCACCATCACGATAATCTTCCTTTAAAAACACTCACAGCTCATTCAACATCGCTTGTAGTACCTATTCCAACTTTTAATGTAGTTAGTACAGCTTTTATTGAAAGTATTCAATCTGCAATTCCTCTTTATCAGGAAGGGAATTTTATCAATAACTACCTCAGCCAAATCTGGCAACCACCCCGCTTGGGTTAATCATTTTTTATTGAAGGAGGCTAATATGCCTTTCTATTGTTGCGCCTGAATTTCGGGCAAGTTTCAAAATTTAATTTAATGATTAATTCAAAAAATATGCTTAATAAAATCATTGAGTTTTCCGTAAGGAATAAACTCATCATAGGGCTGTTTACGGCTGCCCTTGTCATTTTTGGTGTGTATGAAACCACCAAACTGCCTATTGATGCCGTTCCCGATATTACCAATAATCAGGTACAAGTCATCACCGTAGCTCCGGCTTTAGGGGCTACCGACATTGAACGCTTGGTTACTTTTCCTATTGAACAAGCGAGCAGTAATATTGCCGGTATTCACGAAATCAGGAGTTTTTCTCGGTTTGGCTTGTCCTTAGTTACTATTGTTTTTGACGACAATATAGATGTGTATTGGGCGAGGCAACAGGTAAGCGAAAGATTGCAATCTGTAAAAGATGAAATTCCGGAAGGTGTTGGCAATCCTGAATTAGGACCTATTTCCACCGGATTGGGTGAAATTTATCAATATATGGTTCGGACAAAATCGGGTTTTGAAAATAAATATGATGTGACTGAACTACGCACGATTCAGGATTGGATTGTAAGAAGACAATTATTGGGGGTAAAAGGCGTGGCAGAAGTCAGCAGTTTTGGTGGCAAGCTAAAGCAATATGAAATTGCGGTGAATGCTCAAAAGTTACAATCCTTTAATCTCACTATCAATGATATTTTTCAGGCTTTGGAAAACAACAATCAAAATACAGGAGGAGCTTATATTGAAAAAGGTCCGACTGTTTTATTTATCCGAAGCGAGGGGTTGATTGGAAACAAAGAGGATATTGAAAATATTGCCGTAAAATCTACTTCAGATGGGATTCCTGTTTTGCTGAAAGATGTAGCTACATTGAATATCGGCTATGCTACTCGTTTTGGAGCAATGACCTATAACGATGAAGGCGAAGTAGCCGGAGCCATAGTAATGATGTTGAAAGGAGCGAATAGCAATGATGTCATCAAAAATGTGAAAGAAAGAATTGCAGTCATTGAAAAAACATTGCCGGAAGGTGTGGTGATTGAACCGTTTTTAGACCGTACCAAAATGGTCAATAATGCCATTCATACAATTGAAACCAATTTGGCAGAAGGTG
>DAOMPL010000105.1:0-2945 GCA_035444785.1 Edaphocola sp.
CACCTTCTGCCAAATTGGTTTCAATTGTATGAATGGCATTATTGACCATTTTGGTTCTATCTAAAAACGGCTCAATGACCACACCTTCCGGTAATGTTTTTTCGATGACAGCAATTCTTTCTTTCACATTTTTAATGACATCATTACTGTTAGCACCTTTCAGCATCATCACCACCGCACCGGCTACTTCACCTTGGTCGTTATAAGTCATCGCCCCATAACGAGTAGCAAAGCCAAAATTCAAGGTGGCTACATCTTTCAACAAAACCGGAATTCCGTCTGAGGTGGATTTTACGGCTATGTTTTCAATGTCTTCTTTGTTTCCAATCAACCCCTCGCTTCTGATAAATAAAACAGTCGGCCCTTTTTCAATATAAGCACCTCCTGTGTTTTGGTTGTTGTTTTCCAAAGCCTGAAAAATATCATTGATAGTGAGATTAAAGGATTGTAACTTTTGAGCATTCACCGCAATTTCATATTGCTTTAGCTTGCCACCAAAACTGCTGACTTCTGCCACGCCTTTTACCCCCAATAATTGTCTTCTTACAATCCAATCCTGAATCGTGCGTAGTTCAGTCACATCATATTTATTTTCAAAACCCGATTTTGCACGAACCACATATTGATAAATTTCACCTAATCCTGTAGAAATAGGCCCCAATTCAGGTGTTCCGACACCATCAGGAATTTCATCTTTTACAGATTGCAATCTTTCGGTTACTTGTTGTCTTGCCCAATACACATCTATATTATCGTCAAAAACAATAGTAACTAAGGACAAGCCAAACCGAGAAAAACTCCTAATTTCGTGAATGCCGGCAATGTTGCTGCTTGCCTGTTCGATAGGGAATGTAACCAATCGCTCAATGTCGGTAGCTCCCAAAGCAGGAGCCACGGTGATTACTTGCACCTGATTATTGGTAATATCGGGAACGGCATCAATCGGCAGTTTGGTGGTTTCATACACACCAAAGATGACAAGGGCAAGCGTGAACAGCCCTATGATGAGTTTATTCCTTACGGAAAACTCAATAATTTTATTAAGCATATTTTTGAATTAATCATTAAATTGAATATTTATATGAGCCTTAAAATCAGGCACATGAATTAGAAAGTCATATTAGCCTTCCTTCAATAAAAAATAATTAACCCAAGCGGGGTGGTTGCCAGATCTGGCTGAGGTAGTTATTGATAAAATTCCCTTTTTGATAACTTGGTATATTCGTTTTTTCAACTTCAAAAAAATGTTTTTCAAGTACTACTTGAGGTTTTGAGCAAAAATTTACAATAGGAGTTGAATGACCATTTAAAGTTTTTAAGGGAAGATTGTCATGATGGTGATGCGGAATATCGGGATGAGAGTCAGGATTGATATAGTGTTCCTTTAAAAAATCAATGAAAGAAATACCATCCTGCAAGTCCTCGTGCTCCATATAATGTTGAACCAGTACCGGCAATTTCAATAACTCTCCAAATGCTGTATTCGCACTTAAAAAGATAAAAAGAAATGATATTGCCCAAAACTGTTTCACGATACAAATTTACATTTTCAATTAAAATACTGATGATAATCCTGATACGATTTTTGAAGTTGTAAAACAATTTCATTTGCTTTTGCAGCATCTTTTTCTTCTTCTAATGCATTCACAATTTCAAGATGTGGGTGCAGCCATTTGTGTAATTCATCGTGGCTTTTGCCATTCATTGTACAACTTTTTATGAGCTGGTTGTTTTGCTCTATTAATTGTTGAGCTAATGCTTTATAATCTGTCTGATTATCCTGGATATAAGAATTCACCAATTCTTCCCCTTTCATTACAAATGGCTTCATTTCTTCGTTCACCAACCATTTTTCTCCATTGTTGAGTTCGATAGATTCAGAACTTTCATCTTGTTGATGTTCTGCGTGGTTTTCAGCTTCCTGATGTGTAGTTGATTTTTCAGTTGTATTATTACAACTCCACAAAAACAAAACGCTAATTCCTAAAACAAATACTTTTTTCATATTCTTAATTTTTAATTTTTCTCAATCATTTTCAAAATTCCATCTAAGACCGTTTTTCCGTCCTTAACAAGATTTGATTTATGTCCTGATAATTTCCATTTCAGCACGGTCATTCTCATTCCGCCAATAATTATGGTTGTTAGGGTAGAAGCTCCAATCAATTTATTGTATTGCCCTTTTTCTTGACCTTTTGTTATGTTTGCTTTCACATATTCCTGCATCATATTCATAATTTCAGCCACTTTATTACTCAAACTTTCATCAAAATGGAAAATGCTTTCTGCAAAAATGACACTCACAATAGCTGGTTTGTTCGTAAAAGTTTGTAGCTGTGAATTAAAAATCGATCTTAATTCATCAGCAGTCGTGTCTGTCGGTTTAAAAGAAATAGACTGAATACGGTTTTTCATTTCTGTTTTGAAATATTCAAGTAAACTCAATAATATTTCATTTTTACTTTTGAAATGTCGGTACAATGCAGGTTCAGACAAACCAATATCCTCTGCCAATGTTTTAATTGTCAAATTCTGAATACCATATTTTGAAATACGGTTGGTAGCCGCTTCCATTATTTCAATTTGCCTGTCTGTAAATTCTTGCATACTTGTCTAATTTGTTTTTATGTTAGCTAGTATTCACTCTCAAAAGTAAATGCTTTGTTTTAAACAAACAACTTTTTCAAAAAAAAAAGTTTGTTTTTTTACTTGTCTTTTCTTTTTTGGTGTTGGAAGATTGGCTCTTTTGCGGCTTTTGTGCGTTGGATTTGTAGGGGGGGAAAGCCACAAATGTGCCAATGTACGAAATTTTTAAAGTCAGAAATACAGCTAAGTTTATAAATCACATTGATTATTGTTTGGAATCGTTGTTCTACGCTTGCCCGAACCGTCAAACTGTCTAAAAACCTTCAACATTGCATCTGTCTAATTGTCAGTAATTTATT
>DAOMPL010000106.1:0-2643 GCA_035444785.1 Edaphocola sp.
TGCTGTCTTGACCGTTAGGAGCAGTAGCCGTAGCATTCAGCACAGGGCCTTGACCTACCAACACACCATTAGCATCATACCAAAAAAAAGCGTTGCTATCGACATAATCTATCACATCCCAATTTTGAAAGGGAATAGTATCCACCTGATAAAAAGGGTAATTAGGAATGGGCGTAAACCTTCTTGATGTGTATTGCCCTCCGGTATGCCCCCAGTAATCATAAGGTCCCCGCCCCTGAGGGTACACCTCATTGACCACATTATTTTTAACATATCTAAGCCCTTGGACGCCGGTGGGATTATTTGTGGAGCTTGAATAGGGGCAAACCATTGATCCCGGCAAATTGACAGTGTGAATCTCTATAATATTACTGCCTTCGTATAAAATCACATAATTGGTTACTCTATTGCTACTACAATTAACTGAGTTGCTACTTGCTTGAACTAAATTGCAAAAATATACAATATGCTTTCTGTTTCCGGGAGTACCAATTGTTTGAGTCCAAATAGAAGTAAGTGAATCTATAGTTGTGGTTTGAGCAGCCAAAAATATTGTATTTTTGCCCATAATATAATTTTGAATACTTACCCATTCAAAACCACTAGTACCGTAATTAGGCAAAAAATTTTCTTTAAAAAATATTAGATTTAAATACACTGCTTGATATATACTGACGGTATCACCAAAAAAAAGAAAGGAGAAACCAATATTCATAGATGTTGGATAGGGATGATAATTTCCTCTTGGTAAGCTAACAACATTGCCTAACCAATTTATTGAGTCTAATTTTGCTTTTACATTAATAGTATTGCCTTTGCAAACTAAGGTGTCCTGAGAAGAAAGGATAATTTGAGCTTTAGAGAAATGGGGTGCTAAACACAAAATTAAAAATAGGGTGTAAAAATAGGATTTCATTTCTTGGACATTAAAAAACGAGTAAATATTTCATGAAATTAAAAAATATTCTTAACGTTACAAAAAATAATTTTTTTAACAAATATATTTTATAATTATGAAAAATAAATCATCCTCTCTATTAATACCAAAGTATATTATAGTATTTCTATTCTCTATATTATTTTGTGTGGACAATACCAATGCACAATACAATTTTATAGCACCATCTAACCCAGAAGATGTAATACCTAATGGTCCTAATCAATTTGCAAATGTAAGTACTGCTATGATTGAAAGTCCAATTGCAGGGGTTACTATTTCTGCTATAACTTATTCGGATTTCTACAATGTTTATTTGTATTTGGTAGCTGATAATGGCTTGGACACTTATGGCCCCTTTGTAGTGGATAATGTTTCATGGGGAAGACCCGATGTGGCTATTATTGACGATCCCAATCCATTAATACAAGGTAAACAATATAGGGTTGCTGTTGCTTATACCAAATATACTGGAGCAACACCAAATGCTTATACACATTGTCTAAAAGAATTTACAGTTGGAATAAGCCCAACAGGATTCGGAACGATTACCGGATCTGGTTATTGGGATAGACAAACCTCAGTTTATACAAATATAAGAATTGATGCTATGCTTAACGATAACGCTTCCATCTTTCCCATTCCCAATGGTTTTCGAACTATGGATAAATATATTGTTTTACATTCGGATGCATCTAACCTTACAAAGGTCTCCATTCTTGAACCTAATCTTCCTGCTCCTACCTTTTCCTTTACTATCCCTGGCGATTATCGAGCTTATGATATAGCCTCATCTTTAGATTTCTCTTCGGGGTTTGGAGAGCAAATTGCTTATGTAGTCGTTCAAGATTTGAACTCAAATAACGAATTCTATACTATTGAGTATAATACCAATACTGCTACCATAAATAGTGCTACCTATCTACAAACCACTATGGCTTATCCAGACTATCTAAAAAACCCTAGAATTGAAGCTTTTAGTATTTACGAACCCACTTCCCCTGCTTATGCCAAATGGGGCGTGGCATTAGGAGATGATTATCGCCAAACTATGATTTATACTGATTTAAATGCTCCTGTAGGACACCTTACCAATCCTTGGCAATATAATCCCAGTGTGCCTGATTTGTGCAATGCCACTATAGCAGCCGGTATAGGACCATTATCAAATTATCCGGCAAACATAGGAAATTCCCAATTCAGCTATGCCTGGCCGGAATTAGGAGGATCTGAATTTTTTGCACAATCAATGGATGTTAACAGTAATCCTATAAATCCATCAGATGTTTTTATTGTCAATAATGCATCTGCCACAATTCCTACAGATGTTACCGATCAAATTTCTATGTCTAATAGTTGTAATAATGGTAATGGAATGGTTACGGCATGGAGTGATGGTTATGATATAAAATACAAAATTGAACTTTCTAATACCTACCAATTTCGACCGGGACAAGAGAATACCCCTAAAACTATTCCGTCTTTAGTTGCTATTTATCCCAATCCTACTCAAGATTATTTTATTGTAAATTGTGGTACTCAAGGCGAAAAAGTTGAAATCATTGATAACTTAGGCAAAAAGGTTTATTCTGAAAAAATATATTCAGAAAAAACTAAAATAGATGTAAAAAATCTAAGTTCCGGAACTTATTTTGTATTATTAATTGATAAAAATGCTAATATTAACAAACAAAAATTAGTTATAA
>DAOMPL010000107.1:0-2601 GCA_035444785.1 Edaphocola sp.
TCAAATGTTGCCATACTATTATAATTAAGTTAGTTAGTATTCACTCACAAAAGTAGAACTAATATTTTGATTGTGCAAATAGTTTTTGAAGCAAGTTTGATTATCTCCTTCTTTTTAACCATTTATATCCTTCAAACCACAATACCGATACCATTGCTATCAAAATTGCAATCCCTAAATCCTTTAAATTTAAACTGCTTATATGAAAGAATTTTGAAAAGACCGGTATGTATAAAATGGCAAATAGCAAAACTAAAGTTGCTCCTATTATCAATGGAAACAAGATGTTTTTGTTTTTAAAACTTTCAAAAAGACTATAAGTAAAAGAACGGTTGGTTAGACTTAAAAACACATTGGAAAAGATGAGTGTGGTGAAAACCATCGCTCTTGTCGTTTCTTCGCTTGCTCCATTTTGAACAGCCAATTGATAGGCGAACAATACGCCAGCAGTTATCATCAATCCTTGAATGATGCTAATGCTTAATTCACTCCAATTCAAAAAGGTTTCTGTCATCTTTCGTGGCTTTTGCTGCATGGCATTCTTTTCTATCGGTTCATTTTCATAGACGATTGAGCATGTTGGACCCATTATTAATTCTAAAAATATCACATGTACCGGTGTGAAAATATTGGGATAAATCCAACCTAAAAACAAAGGCAGAGAAACTGTCAAGATGATTGGAATATGAATGGAAATAATATACTGAATGGCTTTTTTGATATTGGTATAAATTCTTCTGCCTGCTTCTATTCCTAGAATGAGTTTGTCCAAATCATCGTTGGTAATGACCAAAGCTGCTGCTGCTTTGGCTATTTCTGTTCCTTTATTGCCCATTGCCACGCCAATATGAGCGGCTTTGAGTGCCGGAGCATCATTCACACCATCTCCCAACATTGCCACAACTTCTCCCGATTGTTTTAAGGCATTCACCACAGACAGTTTAGCCTCGGGAAACATACGGGTAAATAAGGTGGTTTCGTTTGAAAGTGCCATCAGTTCGGCTTCTGATTGATGCGTTATTTCAGAACCATTTACAGCAGGGCTATTATTTTTGACACCGGCTTGTTGGGCAATGGCATTTGTAGTATCGGCATTGTCACCGGTAATTACTTTTACTTTTATTCCGGCATCGTATATTTTATTGAAAACCTGTTGAATGTTTTGTTTTGGTGGGTCGTAAAACACAGTAAACCCAAGAAAATCGTAGTTAAACTCCTGTTGTTTTTCAGGAAAATTATTTCCTTTAAAATCGCATTTGGCAACGCCCAATACCCGGTAACCTTGTTGTCCAAATTCCTGAATTTGTTGACCCAAGTTTTCTTTTTCATTTTCTGCAAGTTGAGAAACCGCAAGAATAGCTTCCGGTGCACCTTTGGCAGCGATAATTCGTTCACCTGAATTGTTTTCAAAAATATGGGTCATCATCGGTGGTTTGCCCTCTAACGGATATTCGTGTATCATCTGAAAATCTTTTCTTTGGTCAGAAGTTTGTGTTTCCTCATATACCTTATGCAAAGTTTTTTCCATTGGATCAAAAGGAAAGGGTTCGCTGCTCCACATGGCAAATTGAATGAGCTCCGATAGTTCAGATTTATCAAAACTTGTATCATCAAAAACCTGATTGGATTTAAAATCAAAAAGAGCCTTTAGCTTCATTGAATTTTCGGTAATCGTACCCGTTTTGTCGGTGCATATTACAGTTGTACTTCCTAAAGTTTCTACAATACTGCTTCGTTTGATGATAACACCTTGTTTCATTAATTTCCAGGAACCCAAAGCCATAAAAGTGGTAAAGGCAACCGGAATTTCTTCGGGTAAAATGGACATTGCCAGCGTTAATCCCGCCAATAAACTTTGAACAATATCTCTTGATTGCCAAAAGCTATAAGCCCACACCATTAAGAAAACAGCAATACCAATCACTGCCATCCATTTCACAAACTTTGTAATTTGTAATTGCAAGGGCGAAATTTCTTCTTTAATGTTTTGGATGGACTGACCAATCTTTCCGAGTTTTGTTTTCGCACCGATATTTTCCACTTCAAATACAGCCAATCCAGAAACTACCAAAGTGCCACTGTAAACCTTATTGTCGTCTGTTTCAGAATTTTTAAATATCGAAAAACTTTCTCCTGTAAGTGATGCTTCATTCACCGAAAAATCGTTGCTGTGTACAATTTTCCCATCGGCATTAACCATTTTTCCTTCCTCAATAATGCACAAATCACCCACTGCAATTTCGTGCGTAGGGATTTGTATTGCGTTAGAATTTCTAATCACCGTACTGAGTGGTTCATTCAGTTTTTCTAATGCTTCCAACGCTTTTTTACTGCGATTATCCTGATAAAAGGATATTCCAGAAACAGCTATGATAGCCCCAAGCATAAACAGCGCTTCGGAATAATTGCCCACTATAACATAAATCACCGAAACGGCAATTAGCAAAAGCAGCATTGGTTCTTTCAGAATGTCAAATAACAGCGTGTACCATGAATTTTTATGATTTGCTTTTATTGAGTTATAGCCATATAGCTTTTGGGAAGTAAGTACTTCATCATTATTAAGTCCTTTCAAATGGTTGGGGAAATTATACTTCATGA
>DAOMPL010000108.1:0-2584 GCA_035444785.1 Edaphocola sp.
TGAAATACCGAAAGGAAGGATTGAATTACGTGATGACAGAACAAAAGAAAAATGGACTGTAGAAATTGAATCCTTTTTGCTTTTCAAGTTCCCTGTGACACAAGACTTTTATTTTGAAATAACAAATGAAAATCCAAGTACTTTCAAAGGAGATTTACGTCCTGTCGAAACTGTTACTTTTAAAGACGCAGTGATTTTTTGTAATAAAATTTCGGTTCAAAACGGCTTGACACCCTGTTATCTAATTCAAGATGAAAGCGAAGAGATTTTCTTTGAAAAATCAGCGAACGGTTATCGCTTGCCCACAGAAGCAGAGTGGGAATATGCTTGTAAAGCAGGCTCGACAGACATAAGATATGGACAACTAAGTGATATTGCTTGGTATAAGGACAACTCGGATAATAGAACTCATAATGTTGGACAAAAGGCACCAAACGCTTGGGGACTTTATGATATGTTGGGTAATGTTTGGGAATGGTGCTCAGACCTATACGACACAGAAGTTTATGGTTCTTACCGTATTTTTCGTGGTGGCGGATTTTGTGACGTAGAAAGAAGCGTAATGGCAACGACACGCAGAAGAAGTCACCCATTAAAATTTAAAATTGAGGACCTTGGATTTAGAATTGCGAAAAACAAATAAACAAGAACAACGACCCGCTAACAGGCGTTTGGCAAAAAAGCGGTTTCAGTGCTTAAATGAAGCTTTTTGCTTCGTATCAAGTTCTGTACTGGCAGACAGTTTAGTTCATCGAAATCCGCTTCTTCGCCAAGCGGCAAACCGTTATAGCCAATTTTAGAACGACACATTAACCAATGACGACACGACAATTTCAAATCATTTTCTTTGCCATACTCGGACTTTGTATTTTGACAATTGTTCTATCATTTACCTCGTTTGACTTTATTGAGCTTGACACAGCGACAAATTGGACAATGAAGTATTTCGCTTTACCTATTCTCATTGTTATGGCACCAAGTAGTTACTTAATTTATTTAAAGTTCATTCGACAACATGAGACAAAAGAATATAAATCGAAAGTATGGACTCAATTGCGGACAATTTTCAGGATTCTCATTTTGACTTTAGCAATGACAGGAATTTTTATCGGGACAACTCTTTCTTTAATAATTTTGACTAATGCATATATAGGTGACAGCAAGACAATAAATTTGAATGCAAAAATTGTTGACTACTATACTTTGAAAAGTAAAGGACGAAAACGACATTATATTAAAATTCAAGACCAACAACTAGACAGAATAATTGACCTAAAAGTTCAAGGACCATATCAAGTTGGACAATCATTTAACAAGACAATGCAAATCGGAAAATGGGGACTACTTTACTCGGAGAAATAAAAACTGGCTATAACAGCACCTACAAGAAAATGGCGGCTCAGTGGTTAAATGAAGCTTTGTGCTTCGCATCAAGTTCAGTGCTGGCAGACAGTTTTCGTCTCCGAAATCGCCAACTTCTTGTAGCTGCAAAACGTTGTATGCTACTTTTCAGACACTCTTCAAACATTGAACATAACGTTATGATAAAACCATTTTTATTTTTCACTTTGCTTTTTACTACGGCAAACAGCTTTGCACAATCAGACCAAATTGTTTTGAAAGATTTGGTGTGGGACAAAACCGCTCCGGCAGGGTCTGTAGACTTGAATATCACTTCCAACGGTTCTCGATTAGCGGGGGGAATAATGTACACACCAAACGGGAAGGGAAAACACCCAACACTGATACTGCTGCACGGGTTACCAGGAAATCAAAAGGACTTTGACGTTGCACAGGTTGTACGTGCACACGGATGGAATGCGATTTATTTCAATTACAGAGGTTCGTGGGGAAGTGAGGGAAAATACAGTTTTGAAAATTGTGTGGAAGATGTGAAGAATGTTGTTGCTTATTGTAATAAATATCAGGACTCTTTGAGAATTGACACAACCAACATTGCATTGTTTGGTCATAGCTTAGGAGGGTTTGTCTGCTTGAAAGCATTGGAACAATTGCCGCAGATAAAAAAAGGGTTTGCGTTGTCTGCCGCAACTTTTTATCAAGTATTAAAAACAATTCCTGATGAGAAAACAGGAATTGAAGCAATGAAGGATACTGTTAAATATCCCAATTATGTAGCACTCAACTCAACATTTAGTGAAATATATTTGGCAGCTTATAGAAACAAGGAATATTACAATCTTGCGACAAATGCAAAGGCTTTAAAAGGCAAACAAATTATAATGCTGGACGAACATCAAAAAAACAAAGATTTAGCAGACACAATAAAAGCAAGTGGACTCAAATTTTTTGACTATCAGGTTTGGGACACAGACCATAGTTTTACAAACAAGCGAATATCCTTGATAAACTTAGTTCTTTCATTCCTTGACAAATAAAGCAGCATACAACAGCGGTTTGGCAAAAGTGGCGGTTCAGTGCTTCGTATGACAGTTTTTCGTAAATTTGAAGTGTGTGCTTCGTATGAACATTTGTGGTTAAATCGCCACCTTCGCCAAGCCGCAAAACGTTGTCCAAAATTGTTAGGCACTCGATCACCGATAAAACATTCGGTAAAAAGATT
>DAOMPL010000109.1:0-2037 GCA_035444785.1 Edaphocola sp.
CGAGTTTGGCTAATGGGCTTAGTTTTTTAACCATTCCACCCTCTTTTCCAAGAATTACGCCTTTGCGTAAAATAACAGTACGAACACCTAAATCCTTAAATTCAAAAGCAGCATTTTCCCATTGCTGACAAACAGAAGCTAAAAAATCGTTTCCGCTTTCAGAAGTTTCTGCAAATCTCTTATCCGTTGTTACTGCTCCATAAAAACCAACAGCAGAGGAGGAAATAAAAGTGTTGATGGGGAATTTATTCTCCGAAATATATTGATATAATAAGTTAATGGATTTTATGCGACTGTCAATAATTTCCTTTTTTCGGTCGTTGGTCCATCGCTTTTCGCCAATGTTTGCACCGGTAAGATTAATGAGAATTTCTACTCCTTCAAATGCTTTTTTGTCGATGTATTGTCGTTCAATATTCCATAGAAAAAAATGAATATTTTCTAATGGATTAGCCCTTGGTTTTCGGGTTAAAACATGAATTGAATAGCCTTTTCCCACTAAAAAATCAATGAGTTGTTTTCCAACAAAACCGGTTCCGCCTGCTATTAATATTTTCTTCATTGTCTTTCTTTTACTGCTTCACCATAAATTTTTAAAGCTCTATCTCTGGCAAAATGATGTTCTACTATTGGTTTTGGATATTTATCAGTACCAAATTCGGGTAACCATTTTTTGATGTATTCAAAATTTTTGTCGAATTTTTCGGTTTGCAATGCAGGATTAAACACCCTGAAATATGGTGCAGCATCGCAACCACAACCTGCTGCCCATTGCCAGTTTCCGTTGTTGGCAGACAAATCGTAATCATTCAGCTTTTCAGCGAAATACGCTTCGCCCCAACGCCAATCTATCAACAAATGTTTGCACAAAAAACTGGCAACAATCATCCGAACCCGATTGTGCATATAACCTGTTTGGTTGAGTTGTCGCATTCCGGCATCTACAATCGGATAGCCTGTTTTTCCGGTACACCACAACTTAAATTCCTGCTCGTCATTTCGCCATTGAATAAAATCGTATTTCGCCTTAAAAGATTGACTGACCACCTTTGGAAAATGATATAAAATCTGCATAAAAAACTCCCGCCAAATCAATTCGCCTAACCAAGTTTGATTGTGTTGCAAAGCAAAATCCACACATTTACGAATACTTATCGTTCCAAATCGCAGAGCAATTCCTAATTGAGTTGTTTTTTGAAGTGCTGGAAAATCTCTGTATTTATCATATTCATCAATGATTTTTGCATCTAATTTTGGCGTTTCAAAATGAATATCCGTTTTCTTAAATCCAATTTCTTCTAAAGAATAAATTTCCGTAAAATCTTGCTTGAAAAAGTGATTAAAATCTGCTTTATGAGTGTGATAATATTTTTCGGTCAATTGTTCTTTCCATTTTTTTGCATAAGGCGTATAAACCGTGTAAGGCGTTCCGTCATTTTTTACAATCTCATTTTTATCAAAAATCACTTGGTCTTTAAATGCTTTAAAAGGAATATCTTGGGTTTTGAAAAAATTAAAAATTTCGGCATCTCTTTCAATGGCTTGTGGTTCATAATCCCGATTGCAAAACACAGCTTGAATGTCGTATTCTTGGGAAAGTTGTTGAAAAATTTCTAAAGGATTTCCATAAAATGAGGTCAGCTTTGAATGATGATTTTTTAAAGCTAAATTGATTTCTGAAAGTGCCTGATGTATATAATCTACTCGTCTATCACTTTTATTTTCTAAAGGATCTAAAATAGATTTATCAAAAATAAAAATAGGCAGCACTGGAAATTTAGAAGACAAAGCATGACACAAACCAACATTATCTTTCAACCGCAAATCTCTGCGAAACCAGAATATGGAAATTTTAGTTTTCATTTAAATACGGACTATCTGTTTTATCGTGTTTAACCCAAATCAATTTGGAAGTATCGTAACCAATTTCTTCAGCTATTTTTAAATATTTTGTTTTTACGTCTTCGGGAATGGTTTTTGTACGGGATAAAATCCATAGATAATCCAAATTCTTTCCGGCAATTAAAGCATATTGGT